>CAZQQV010000133.1:0-1532 GCA_964595655.1 uncultured Caldimicrobium sp. | reverse complement strand
CTTTCTTCCATCTTTCACTTTCTTCAATGTCTTCAATTTCTTCTAAATCTTCATAGTCAATTTCAGGCTCTTTTGGTTTTTTGTCTCCTTTCAGAATTTTCTCAAGTTTCTCTTTTCTCCTTTCAAGAGATTGTAGTAGAGCGAAGGTGCTTGATGCCATTCTTCTTTGAAGTATTGTTAGAGCAAAAGCGATGTTTCTTTTTTTGTCAGATTGCAAAGCTTTATTATATTGTTCCAACACATATCTTGAAACTTCATAATAGAGTTCTTTTTCTTTTTCTGATAGGCGAAACTTTACAGTTATCGGGAATCTCCTCGTAAATATTGGTTTTCCTTCAAAGTCTGTAAGGTCCTCTTTTAATCTTCTTATGAATAATGGGTTATCTTTGTTTCGTAAGGACTCTTCTACCATTTCGTTGGTTGCAAAAAAGCCCGGCATAAGAAGATCCAAAAATAATCTGAAATTCTCCGGATCTCCTTTATGTGGAGTTGCTGTTAGAAAAAGAAGGTGATTGGATGTTCTTGATAATACTTCTCCTACTTTATAGCGTTTGGTTTTTTCAACTTTATTGCCGTATCTATAGGCTGCCATTTTATGGGCTTCGTCAACTATTGTGAGGTCCCACTGGATCGATTTTAGTGTTGCAATAATTTCATTCTGCTTTAAGAAGTCTATGGAGGTAATAACTTGATCATACTTCTGCCAAGGGTTTTCTCCGTAGTGAGCATAAAAAACATTTCTATCAACCACAACAAAGGTTTCACCAAACTTTTCTTTTAGTTCTCTTCTCCATTGGTCTTTGAGATGTCCTGGGACAACTATAAGAATTCTTTTTGCAAGTCGTCTTAGCTTTAACTCTTTTAGAATCAGTCCTGCCATTATTGTTTTTCCTGCACCTGGATCATCTGCAATTAAAAATCTTATACGGGGCTGTTTCAAAACATAACCATATACAGCTTCTATCTGGAAAGGCAGAGGGTCTACTTTTGAAACATTCATTGCAAGTAGAGGGTCAAATAAAGAGGCATATTTGAAACGGGTGGCCTCAATTGCAAGAAATGTCTCCTCAGGGCTTGATGATAAATCAATTGTTGGTTCTATAACTTCCAAACTGATTAAGTCACTTCTTTTGATAAGCTGATCTATATAGGATTTTGAGTTAATAGTCGATCCTACAATGCGAATATAGTCACTCAGTTCTTCAATTTTTTCAACTTTAACAGGTTCATTCCAGAAGGGCCCTTTGATTGTGCTTCCCTCTTTAATCACGCTTTTTACCTCCATTTAATCTTTCCAACAATTCGCTACTTAGTTAAGCCTAACATAATAAATTAATAATTTCAAACCTAACTTAGCTTCTTAAATATCTATAGTTTAACTTGTTTTTTAGAAAAACTTTCTCATCTCGAAAAGATAAGGGATAAAAGATAAATCAAAAGACCTATAATTCCTCCAAGGATTGTTCCGTTAATTCGAATGTACTGAAGATCCTTTCCCACTTCAAGTTCAATCACCTTGGTTGTCTTCTCAG
>CAZQQV010000132.1:0-1574 GCA_964595655.1 uncultured Caldimicrobium sp. | reverse complement strand
ACTGATGCACTTGGAAGAAGGGTTACGGTAAAAGTTCCTGTTAAAAGGGCAGTGATTGCAATTACTCCTGAGCTTATTCCTGCTCTTGATATTTGGGATCAAGTTGCAGGGGTTTCAGACTGGGCAGAAAAGAGTTGTAGTATCTATCAAGCCTTTGTTTTTAGTGGTTTAAAACCAAGAAAACCTACTGTTGGGACAGGGACAAATCTCAATATTGAGGCCATATTGAAATTAAAACCCGATGTGGTCATTACCTGGAGTTACAATAACAAGGTTATAGAGTTTCTCGCATCAAAGGGTGTGAAAACTATTGCTATTTGGCCAGAGACCATTGAAGAGCTTTACGAAGTAATAAGACTTCATGGAAAACTTTTTGGAAAAGAAAAAAGAGCTGAAATGGTTATTTCTGAAATGGAAAGGATGTTTAAATTCATAAGAGAGAGATCTTCTAAAATTCCCTATTCTCAGAGAAAAAGGGTGCTTCATCTTGGAGGAAAGCCAACTACTGTTTCTGGGAGGATTGGAATTACAAATGATGTGATTGAGCTTATTGGAGGCATAAATGTAGGTGGAGAAATAAATGCAAGAAATGCTGATGTCTCTGTTGAAAAAATTATCCATTGGAATCCCGATGTGATTTTTATTTGGGGATCTGCTGGATACGATGAATCCTGGCTTTACAACAATTCCCAGTGGAGATTTGTAAAGGCTGTAAGAAATAGACAGGTCTATAAGCTTCCTCACTGGTCTAGCTGGTCTCCAAGACTTGCTCCAATTGCCCTTTATATGGCGATAAAAACTTACCCCGAGCTTTTTAAGGATATCAATTTTGAAGAGGTGGTAGATAAGTATTATCAGAAAGTTTTTGGAATATCCTATGCAGAAGTAAAAAAATATGAAAAAAATTAAGGTTTTATTGATTGTTCTTTCTCCAATTATTGTGGGCTGGATTTCTCTTTTCTTGGGGGCATATGAGATAAGTCCATTGCTTGTTTTTAAGATTTTGGTTAATAAAACCATGAGCCTTTTTGAGGTTGGGGATATTCCTGAAAAGACCATCGTTTGGGATATTAGGCTTCCAAGGGTAATAATGGCTTTTTTAGTGGGAGCAAGTCTTGCTGGGGCTGGAACGACCCTGCAGGCTATCTTTAGGAATCCTTTGGTTGATCCCTTTATTCTTGGGATTTCTGCTGGTGCTGCCCTTGGATGTGCTATAACTATAGGATATTTAGAAATTTTACCAATTCAGCTTATGGCTTTTATTTTTGCTATATTAGCAGTAGCTCTTGCTTATTTTATTGCAAGGACACAAGGTGAAGTAGGAAGGCTTTCTCTTGTTCTTTCGGGAATTATAGTTTCAGCCTTTTTTCAGGCTTTGGTTTCCATTATCAAGTTTTTGGTTGATCCCCATAAACTTCAAAGTATTGTTTACTGGCTTATGGGAAGTTTTAGTCTTTCAGACTGGCAAACTTTAAAGGTTGCCTTTCCTGGTATTTTACTCGGGATTTTGCCGGTTTTACTTATGCGCTGGAGGCTAAATGTGCTTAGCATGGGAGAAGAAGAAGCTAAAATGC
>CAZQQV010000131.1:0-1591 GCA_964595655.1 uncultured Caldimicrobium sp. | reverse complement strand
CAAATTTTGCAGGTGTTGGAAGAAAAACTACTATGGGCCTGGGTATGACAAAGTTTGAGTCAGTTGATAATCAAGTTGATAATCAAGAACAAAGATAAAGGGGGTGGTAAGATGAATCTAATATATCAGATTGGAAGATTTGACGGAGCCTTCCATGATGTGAAATTTTCTATAGAAGGAAAAACATATCCTGCCCCATTAAGCTCCTTTGCGTTGAAAAATTATTTTTTGGAAACCGGGGAGCCCTCAAAGGTTGTCCTTATTTATCCTGTAAGCCTTCTTTTTAATAAATCTGCCCTGCAAAAGATAAAAGAGGATGCGTCAGATGAGGTTTCTAAATTCAGGGAGGTTGTGCAGGCTCTATTTGACAATCCCGAAAAAAGAGAAGAATTTCTCAAAGACCCAAAATCCCTCTACGCAAAGCATCCTCATTCCATTCTTTCTGACTCTTTCAGTGTAATTCACAGTGTGGGATCTTACGAAGGTATTGAATTTAAAAGTTCCCTTGAAAATCTAATTTTTGAGATATTTGTGGATATGGTTTTGCGATATCTTGAAGAACCCTTTGAAAGTTTGTATCTTGATATATCAAGTGGGCACAACATTTATGTATCTGCTCTTATTGAAGCAGGAAGGCTCTTTTTAACCTTCCATAAATTACAGAGCTTTTTACCTCAAGAAAAACCTTTTAAGGTTTATGTTACCTTTTCAGACCCTATTGTTTCGCCAACTGAGAGAATATATCACATTCAGAAAGACTTTTCTCTTGAGATTAAAACCTTTTTCAGCTATCCCGAAAGGCCTGAAAGCTATTCCTTTGACCATGCTTTTCGCCGATTAGTAAAAGAGCTTGTGGGTAGAAGTGAATTTAGGGACTTTTTGAATTCACTTTTTGCCAGGGGCTATTTCTTTTATTCAGCCCTAAAAAATAACACCCCTCTTGTTCTTTACACCTGGGATTATCACTCCGAAGAAGAAATAAAAAGAGCAATCAAACTTCTTTGTAACATACTTACACAGGCCTTTGAAAAAAATTACCGTGAATCCCCTGAGGTAAACTTTGGGGCCTTCAGAAAGGCCTTTTTAATGCTTGCTATCTACCTTGGCATAGTAAGAATTTTGAAGGAAAGAAATATAAGTGTTAAAGAAGCGGTTCCCCTTTCAGACATTATAGTCAACTTTCGCAAAAATGAGACAACCATATACAAGTTCCTTGAGCTTTCTACCCATCGTCCCTATTTGTCTCACGAAATAGATAATAATTTTCAAAAAGAGGAAATAAAAGAAAAATTTACCTCTGAATTTCAACTCTTAAGAAATTTTCTTCCCATAGAGAAAAGCGATAAAATTGATGATAGAAATTTCATTGCCCACTGTGGCTTTGAGAGAAACTGTGTTGAAGTAAAGAAGGAGGGAGATGAAATTTATTTAAGATATAACAAAAATGCTTTAGAGCGCATTGAAGAAATTCTTCTTAGAAACTAAGTTTTAAAGTGCCTATGAATAATTCCATCTACATCTTTCACAGGAAAAACCCTATACCTTCTGAAGAATATGAATGTGTAGTCGCCCTGCGTGAGGATATCCAAAA
>CAZQQV010000130.1:0-1617 GCA_964595655.1 uncultured Caldimicrobium sp. | reverse complement strand
AGGCACCTTACCAACTTTTTAAGCCCTAACATAACGGAAGCCTTCATCCTGCCACTCAACAAGGGCAACAATGCCAGCAGGAACAGTTTTTCCACCCTCAGGCACTTTTTCCTTAGGAATATCAAAGCCTTTCATGGCATTTTCACAAAAGTAGACCTCAACTCCATAGGAAAGGATCTCTTTAAAGAGAGCCTCATAGGGAGAGAAATTATTTAAGACAGTAATGCCTTCAAAATTGATAAGAATTCTTATCTTATAGGGTTTATCTCCCATGGCAATGGCAAAATTTCTTGCAACCTTTAGGGCTGCTTCAAATCTTGAGGAATCAGGAACATGTAGAAGTAATTTAAGCTCTTTCATTTCTACACCTCCTCAAATTCTTCTTTTAGGCTTCTTGCAAGGAGTTTTTGAATGGAATTTTCAGGTTTTTCTCCTTTATAAATAATATTATACACTTCCTCACTTATTGGCAAAGAAAGCTTAAGCCTTTCTGCAAGTCTTTTTACCACTAAAACCGTTTTTACACCCTCAGCAACCTGTTTTATCTCCTCTAAAACCTCAGTGAGAGCCTTTCCTTCACCCAGTTTTACACCTACCTGATAATTTCTTGAAAGGGCTCCTGTGCAAGTAAGAACAAGATCGCCAAGGCCAGCAAGGCCATAAAAGGTCTCTGTTTTTCCCCCAAGCCTTGTTCCAAGTCTTATCATTTCAATGAGCCCTCTGGTGATAAGACTTGCTCTGGCATTAAGCCCAAGCTTTAAGCCATCGCAGATCCCTGAGGCAATGGCAATCACATTTTTTAAGGCCCCTGCAAGTTCAACCCCTAAGGGGTCATAACTGCGATAAACTCTAAAATACTTCCAGGCAAGGATTTCCTGAATTTTCTGGGTTTCCCTTTTTTCTGAGCCTGCAACAACAACCGCTGTGGGAAGCCCCTTGGCCACCTCAAGGGCAAAGGAGGGCCCTCCAAGGACAAAATAGTGCTTATCCTCTCCCAAATACTCTTTGAAAAGGTTAAGAGGAGTTTTTTCTGTCTCAAAATCAAATCCTTTAATGCCTGAGAGATGGAATTTTATTTGCTTTAAATGAGATTTTAAATTTAATAGGTTTTCTTTTAGGGCATAAGAGGGAATAGTCCAGATAGCAAGCTCTGCCTTTTTAAAAGCCTCTTCTGGGTCAAGGGTAGCTTTGAGATTTTCTGGAAGGGCTATTCCTGGGAGATAAAAGGGGTTTTCCTTCTGGGTGTTTATGAAAGAGAGAACCTCTTCTCTTCTTGCAAGAAGAAAGACTTCAAAGCCCTTTTCAGCAAGAACCTTTCCAAGGGCTGTCCCCCAGGAGCCTGCCCCAATGATTGCTACTTTTAGCATAACTCCATTTTAGATTTTAAATTCACCTTTGGCAAGTGTTCTCCGAGTCTATAAAATTTTAGATTTTGGTTCACCTTTGAATTTTTATCAAAAGGTTTTTTTAAAATTAATAACAGGGTAGCTGCAGGTTTAAAAGCCCGCGTAGGTTTTGATAGCCCCACCTGTAGGTTGCACAAGGGTTTGGATTTTTTCCAGGTAGCTACAAGCTTTAGCTTGTGTGGAATTTTTTACGCAGGCTAAAGGTCTTGCG
>CAZQQV010000129.1:0-1673 GCA_964595655.1 uncultured Caldimicrobium sp. | reverse complement strand
TAGGTTTGCAATAAAGGGTGACAAAATCGCCCTTCACTAACATTTCTCTTTTTTAAGCTTGACAATTTTAAAAATTGCTATATTTTAGGGTCAAAAATTTTTAAAAGGGGGAGGATATTGTGTTTGCAGTAATCAAAACTGGTGGAAAACAATATGTGGTGAAACCTGGAGATCGGTTAAAGGTAGAAAAAATTGAGGGAAATCCCGGAGATCTTGTAGAAATTAAAGAAGTCCTATTGGTCAATTTGGGAGAAGACTTAAAAGTAGGAGCTCCCTTTGTTGACTCAGCTGTGGTTACTGCAGAAATTATAGAACAGGGGAGAAGTCCGAAAATTATAGTTTTTAAAAAGAAACCTAAAAAGGGATATAAAAGAAAAAAGGGACACAGGCAATATTTTACCACTATTGAAATTAAAGAAATAAAAGCATAGGGAGGGATATCTATGGCGCATAAAAAGGCTGGAGGATCTTCAAGAAACGGGAGAGATTCAGAATCAAAACGTTTAGGAGTGAAAAGATTTGGTGGCCAATATGTGAAAGCTGGAGAGATTATTGTGAGGCAGAGAGGAACGAAATTTCATCCTGGATTTAATGTGGGCTTAGGGAAGGATTATACCATATTTGCTAAAATTGATGGAGTAGTTAAATTTGAGACAAGACATGGAAAAAAAGTTGTAAGCGTTTATCCAGTTTCTTAAAAACTTATAGAAATAAGCACGTCTAAGGGCAAGGGTGCCTCCTTAAGTGGGAGGTGCGGTTAAAGTCCACCTTAGACGGAAGATAAAAACCCAAAAGGAGGAGAGGTAAAAATGAGTCACATCACAATGAAACAGCTTCTTGAGGCAGGGGTCCATTTCGGTCATCAGACCAGAAGATGGAATCCCAAAATGAAACCATTTATTTTTGGCGAAAGAAATGGGATTCATATTATTGACCTTCAGCAAACTCTAAAATATTTTGAAATTGCCTATGAGTTTGTGGTGAATGTTACGGCTCAGGGTGGGAAAGTGCTTTTTGTGGGGACCAAAAAGCAGGCCCAGGATGCGATTAAAGAAGAGGCAGAAAGGTGTGGGATGCCCTATGTGAATTTTCGCTGGCTTGGTGGAACTCTTACTAATTTTCGCACCATCAGACAAAGTGTAGAAAAGCTTAAGAGGATTGAATCTTGGTTTGAAGATGGAACCATTGATAGATTTTTGAAGAAAGAAAGGCTTAAACTTGAAAGACTTAAAGCCAAGCTTGAAAGAAATCTTGCCGGAATTAAAAATATGGAGAGCCTTCCTCAGGCTGTTTACATTGTTGATCCTGTGTATGAGGAAATCGCAGTGAAAGAGGCAAGAAAGCTTGGAATTCCAATAGTTGCTATCGTTGACACAAATTGTGACCCTGATCTTATAGACTACATAATCCCTGGAAACGATGATGCCATAAGAGCTGTGAGGCTCATTACTTCTAAAATTGCCGATGCCTGTATTGAGGGGCAGGAAATATATAGAGAAAAAATGATGGCCCTTTCAGATAAAGAAATAACCCTTGAAGAGGAAATGCTTAAGGCTTCAGAAGAAAAAAAGGCTGAAGAGATTCTTGAGGAAATTTTAGCAGAAGAAGAAAGAGAGGCAAAATTGGAGGAAGAAGCAGAAAGACTTTTAGAGAAAGAATAATTTAGAAAAAAA
>CAZQQV010000128.1:0-1674 GCA_964595655.1 uncultured Caldimicrobium sp. | reverse complement strand
ATGAGAGAATTTGTTCAAGGGGACGGTGCCGAACTTTTGTTCCAAAGATCCGAGGAGTCTGGCAATACTTACAGGTAAAAGGGCAGCCACGTGTTATCTCTATAGGACCAATAAGTGAAAATCTTAGCGAAAAAGGTGCATACTCAGAAAGATCAACAGGGTTAGCCTTTCCATAGCTTACATACTCTCCATCCTTAAAATAGGAAAGCCCCCTGATTTTAGGATGATATTCTCCCTGAATGAGGCTTTTCAAAAAGGCAAAAAGACTTTCTTCGCCCTCGCCCACAAAAACATAGTCAAAACCCATTTCTAAAGTCTTCCTTGGAAGACCTGTAGCATGAGGCCCTCCAGCTACAAGCCAGGGCTTTCTTTTAAGTTTCAGATTCTTTATTTTTTCAATGAGATCCTTTATTTGCCAGTATTGAGGGGTAAAAAAAGAAAAAAAGAGAAAGATTTCTGAAGTTTCTGAAAATTCCCTAAGAAGAGAAAGAAGCTCTTCCTCTTTTCTTGGGAAATAGCACTGAAAATGCCCCTCAACAAGAGCTATTTCTTTTTCAAGCGCCCCTGCAAGGGCATTAAAACTATAACGATTGGGCCTAAAATAGGCAAAGAGGATAACCCTTTCCATAGGATTTAATATTTTAATCGATTTTTTCAATTAGTTATCTGTTTTTGGAGAATGAGGGCTTCCCTGCACCAGACATAGGCTCCGAGATTCCAGGTTCCCAGGGGGATATTTAAAATTAGCGCTCAAGGGCCAGAGATTTTATAAAAAACTTTTAGTGCAGAGCAAAAAGAGGTCACCCTATTTGCAAAGGCAAAAGGCACCCCTCATCTTAATGCTCTTTATCCAAAGTTTTCTTTTTTGACTAGGTCCTCTCTTTTAACCAAATTCTTTATAAAGAATAAGCTTCCACTTGGAGGGTAAGTTTCAAAATTTCATTGAGATTCTTTGGGGCTTTCCTTTATGCAGGCTCTGGAATATCTCTCTATTTTTAATAGTCGCATTTTAAGTGTTCACATGTCATGTGTACACATATTATATGTTTCTATATTTTTTCCATAGGCTTAGCCTCCTGATTGAGGTTTTAAGCCTATGAGTGTATCATAAGAGGGGATCCCTTTTTAGGTTTACAATAAAAGGTGACAAAATCGCTTTAGAGATTTCTTTATAGCAATATAGCAATATAAAACCCGTTGACAATTTTTATTCAGAGACTTATATTGAATTTATGCTTCTTAGTGTTGAGGTCATTGAAGAGCTTGAAAAGCTTGATCCTCCCTTAAGGTCAAGTCTTATTAAGATTCTCAAGAGTCTTGAAAAGACCATTGGGGAAATGGTAAGAAGGGAGGATTTCTTAGACCTTAAGTCTGAAGTGCGGGAGCTTGCTAAAATTGTTAAAGAGCTTGCTGAGGCGCAGAAAAGAACTGAGCAAAAGGTGGAAGAGCTTGCTGAGGCGCAAAAGAAGTCTGAAGAACGACTTACAAGATTAGAAAAGATTGTTTCTGAGCTTGCTGAGGCGCAAAAAAGAACTGAGGAAAAGGTAGAGGAGCTTGCAAAGGCCCAAAGGGAAACTGATCAAAAACTTAAAGAGCTTGCTGAGGCACAAAAAAGAACTGAGGAAGAGCTTAGGGCTCTTATTTCAGAGCACAGGGAAACTCGCAAACAGCTTG
>CAZQQV010000127.1:0-1765 GCA_964595655.1 uncultured Caldimicrobium sp. | reverse complement strand
GAAATACCTGTGCCTGTGCTACTTTCAGGAATGCCTGTGCTACTTTTATAAACCGAAAGCAATTGCCTTAGCTTTACAATTTCATGCATCATGCCAACAAGAAAAGCCCCAAACCCAACCGCAGGATCGCAAACTTTTATATCAGCAAGAAGTTTGTCTATAAGCTCTGCGTTTTGAATAATACCTTCGGGTATCCTATGCTCGTACTTTGTCTCTTTTTGTTCACCTCTTTCAATCCTTTCTCTTTTTTCAAAGGCGGTTCTTTCGTGCTCCAAAAAAAGATCAGCATATCTTACGAATTTTTCTAAGTCTTCTCTTTTTACTTTTCCTGCAAGCTCTGTTTCAAGATAATTTATCAAACTTTCCTGACACATGTAATGAACTATTTCTCTCGGTGTGTAGTAAACTCCATACTCTTTGTTGAACTTTGTCTCATCACCCTTTTTGCCAGACTTTAAAACCTTTACATATTCATCAAAATTGTCAGGTCTTATAGCATTAAGCTTTTCATAGATTTTTCCAAGAAGCTCTGGATCAAGGGCAACCTCTTTTTCAAGAGGTTCTTCTTCATTTACTGTAAAGTTGTATCTATCAAACACATCAAGAATGCCATCTCCAATGTTGCCTTCTTTTGTTTTGTTTTTATTTGAGAAAAGTTCATTGGGCAAAAGAATATCCACATTTACCCAGTCAAAATTGTTTATTGGGTCAAAAAGTCCACCATTTAAAAATGGAATTTTACAATTAAACCTGCTATAGTAGTGATCATCTGCGCTCCTGTCGGTTCTCAGAGCTTCATAAAACAAAGGTTCCAAAATATCGTTGTAAAAGTTATCGTACTTTCCATACTCGCCATTAAAGAGCCTTCTTATAAAGTCCTTTGGACCGCTGCTCCAAGATGCACCTCTTTCAACACCAAACCACCCCTTCTTTTGAAGAAAATACAAAAACACAATTTGACCCAGAAGCTTTTTGGCAAAATCAACTGTGTTAATGTTTTTGCTTTCAAACTCCTGCTTAACTTTTGGATTACTTTGAACAATTTTATCCAGCTCAAGTTTAGTCCTTATAAACAGATCTCTATACTTTCTGAAGAATTCTTCCGTTACAACCTCAACATTAAAAGCCTTTTCCAAATCCTCCAGCGTGGGCAGCTTATCGCTTTCCAGCAAAGGCAAAAATCTACTCTGCGCTGTGTGGCTCTTTTCGTTTTTACCCACCAAAAAGGAAAACCTTTTTGCCGGTGTAAACTCCTCTTTACCCTTAAGCTTTCCCGTTGGAGTTTCAACTAATTTATAATCCATTTTTACAAGGGAAAATCTCCAATCTTCTCCATTGGGAGGGACAAAAGCCACAAGTGCAGCATCCTTTTCAGAAGATGTTCCAAGCCTTCCCATTAGATATTCAGCAACAAAATTCCTCTGAGCTGAACGGGCGCGATATAAAGAGGTCCCTTTTTTCAGATAGACTATTAGAATATCTATCTTCCTGCCGTTCTTATCCTCATACCTACCTATCCTCTTCCAAGAGCTAATAAAGTCTAAATACTTTTCGGTTATCCCCTGAATTCCGCTCCTTAGTTCAAGCTCCTTACTCCTGTCATAGGTTTTAAGTAGATTGGCAATGAATTTAATAAACCTCTCTTCATTAAAAAGATTCTCAAAGGTCTCAATCACTAAACTTTTTGCCTGCTCCCTGTTCATTTAATCAACTCCAAAATATTTGTGGTGCTCATCACCCTGTAGGTATAAAGATAGTATAACCT
>CAZQQV010000126.1:0-1790 GCA_964595655.1 uncultured Caldimicrobium sp. | reverse complement strand
GGAGGAGACATCTTTTTATCCCTTAAAAAAGAGGCAAGGGTCTCCCTTTTTGCAGGGGATTCCCCTTTTTCCGGAAAAATAGCTCTCCTTATACCCCCTGAGCTTCAGCCCTGTGGGGTCTGCACAAGCTCTGGAAAAATAGGACACAGCCTCAGTTTTGGAAAGGCCGATGCCATAACGGTGGTTCATAAAGACACAGCCGTTGCCGATGCCCTGGCAACGGCCTTTGGAAATATGCTCAAAGAGGGAGAGGACTTTAAAAAGGTCTCAGCAAGGGCCGAAAGAATAGAAGGGCTTCTCGGGGTCTTTGCCATACTCAAGGATAAATTTTATGCCCTTTCACAGAAAATCCGCATAGAGCCTCTCTTTTAATAAATGGGCATATCTTTATCCACCTCCCTTGCATAGGCATTAAGACCGCCTTTAAGATGCCTTGCCCTAAAACCTGCTGAAAGAAGCAATTCCAAGGCCTGATAGCTTCTCTTTCCCTCTTTGCAGAGAACTACATATTCTTTAGTTGAATCAAGCTCACTGAGACGCTGGGGAAGTTCATCCAAGGGAATAAAAAGACTTCCCGGGAGACTGCAGATTTCCCACTCGTGGGGATTTCTTATATCAAGAATTACTATCTGAGAGTTTTGACTTAAAAGCCCTTTGAGTTCCTGAGGAGAAAGGTCATATTCAGCAAGTTCTGGTTTAAATTCTCTTCCACAAAATTCCTCGTAATCAACAAGATCAAAAATAGTTGGATTTTCTCCGCAAAGAGGGCAGGCTGGATCCTTTCTTAGTTTTAGAGTGCGAAACTCCATATTCAGGGCATCGTAAAGAAGAAGCTTCCCGATGAGAGGCTCACCAATGCCGAGAAGTAATTTTATTGCCTCCGTTGCCTGAAGGGCTCCGATAACCCCTGGTAAAACCCCAAAGACCCCACCTTCAGCACAGCTTGGCACTGTCCCTGGAGGAGGAGGCACGGGATAAAGGCACCGGTAGCAGGGCCCCCTCTTTCCATCAAAAACCGTTACCTGCCCGTCAAAACGAAAGATACTTCCATAAACAAGGGCCTTTCCTGCAAAGTAGCAGGCATCATTAAGAAGATACCGGGTGTGAAAATTATCCGTTCCATCTATGATAATGTCATAATCCTTAATTAGGTCTTTCACATTCTCTCTGGTGAGAAGGAGATTGTAGGTCTCAATCTCAATATAGGGATTAATTTCAAGAAGTCTCTCTTTAGCTGATTCCACCTTGGGAACCCCGATGGTTGATGTGGAGTGCACAATCTGACGCTGAAGATTGCTCTCGTCTACGAGATCATAATCCACAAGCCCGATTCTTCCAATACCTGCAGCTGCAAGATAAAGGGAAACTGGAGAGCCAAGCCCCCCTGTTCCTACAATAAGAACAGATGAGGCTTTTAGCTTTCTCTGCCCTTTTATTCCTACCTCAGGTATCAAAAGATGCCTGCTATAGCGATAAATCTCTTCTTTAGTTAAAGTTACCGCTCTCATTTTGCTTTCACCTCCTCCAAGGTAAACTTTATTCCACCACATCTCCAGTTATAGGCTCCACCTTTATTTTTAATCTCTTCAGGTATTTTATGGCCTTTTCAAGATTTTCCTTTTTTCCGCTAAGCTCAAGCACCATTTCTCCTGCCTTTTCAGTCACATTGGCCCTCCTGATATTGGGAACCACACTATACTTTATGGCCATCCTGTAAATTACGGGTTTTTTTATCTGCTCCTCGGGAAAAATCAGATGAAGCCACATCTTAGGCATGGTTCAAACCTCCT
>CAZQQV010000125.1:0-1796 GCA_964595655.1 uncultured Caldimicrobium sp. | reverse complement strand
AATCCAAAAATCAAGAGTCAGAGATTAGGTAACCGCAGCACCTTTTAACGCGTAAGTTTTTGCAGTATGATAAAAATTTTTGTCTAAAAAGAAATAGAACTCATGCAAGTTATTGTATAGGCAACTTGATTTGCCCTATTCTTTGAAAAATCTAATTTATTAACCTGCGGATTTACGCTAAAATTATTCCGCCTCCTAATAAAAAATTTCCCTCATAAAAGGCGCAAACCTGCCCTGGCGTAATCCTTTTAGCAGGTCTTTCAAGAATTACTTTCCAGACATCTCCCTCTTTGACTATATCCTTTACAGGTATTTTTTCTGTGCGATAGCGAATTTGAGCAGAGGGCCTCTCCCAAAACTCAAAGGGAAGTTGAAAATTAATATCCTCAAGATAAAACTCCTTTCTTTCAAGCTCCCTTTCCTCTCCGAGATAGACTCTATTGCCTTTTGCCTCAAGTTTTACCACATAAACGGGCTTTCCAAGGGGTAGGTTAAAGCCCTTTCTCTGTCCAATGGTATAAAAATGGATACCTCTGTGTCTTCCCACAACATGACCTTGATAAATAATTTCTCCTTCCTTTTCTCCAAGATGTTCTTTTAAAAACTCCTTTAAGGTTTTCCCCATAAAAAAACATACATCCTGGGACTCACTCCTTTGAAAGCCTTTAAGCCCCTCTTTTTCAGCCAATTCCTTTACTTTTTCTTTGCTTTCAAATTCTCCTACTGGAAAAAGTAAACGCCCTATGACCTCTCTCTTTACCAGGGCCAAAAAATAAGACTGATCTTTGGAGAGATTCCTTGACACTCTAAAAAGGGTAAATCCTTTGTAATCCCCCTTTCTTACATAATGCCCGGTTGCGTATAATTCAGCTCCAAGATCTTTCTTTACAAGCTCAAAAACTATGCCAAACTTTATAATTCTATTACACAGAGCGCATGGATTAGGCGTTTTTCCCTGAGAATAACCTTGCAAAAAGGTCTCTATTATTTTTTCTTTAAAGGTTTTCCGTAAATCAATGGTAAAATGGGGAATTTCTAAGTCCTTGGAAACCCTTCTGGCATGCTCAAGGGCCTTCTCTTGCCCCTCAAAGAGGAGAAAGCTTACCCCAAGAACTTCATAACCTTCCTTTTTGAGAAGAAGTGCTGATAAGGAACTATCAATTCCTCCGCTCATCGCCACAGCCACTTTCCTTTTTTCACCCATAAATGCCCCTATGATTTTTGGCACATCTTCTTAATTCTAACTCAATTTTGACAGTTTTCCTTGGCAGTGAAAATCCTACTGTAAAGAAAAGGTTAATCCTCTGCATAAGTTCCCTTTCTTTGCGACTAACTAATCTATAACTCTTGATTTTAAAATTTGTAGTAGCCCCCGGGCTTCAATTTGCGTCAGATTTTGAGAATTTTTACTTTTAAAAATAAATGCAGGCTAAAGATCTTGCGACTACCGAAAAGGACTTTTCCTCTAACTTTTTCTACTGAAAACATAAACTCTCTCTTGGAAATTTTCCAAAAAAGGTTATTTTTTTAAAAAACTTTTATTTGTGAAAATTCCGCAATGCCTGATATTCTATTAGTTGATGACGATAGAGTAATTACCAGGGTCTTACCCAAGCTTATTTCCAGAAACTTAAGTCTTTCTGTAATTACAGCAGAAAGCCTAAAGGACTTAGAAAAAATCCTTGAAAAAGAAGTTATAAAGCTTGCAATCTGTGATTACCATTTACCTGATGCCGAGCATGGTGAAGCCATTGACTTTTTGTTGCAAAGACAAATTCCTACCATTGTCTTAACTG
>CAZQQV010000124.1:0-1801 GCA_964595655.1 uncultured Caldimicrobium sp. | reverse complement strand
CAAGCTCTCCTGCTTTTTTTAAAGCCTCCCTTTCTGCATGGGGCTTTCCCCAGGCTTGGTGATAGCCCCTTGCGATGATCTCACCAGTTTCTGGATGAACAACAACTGCTCCTACAGGCGGATTGGGTGAAGTCTTCCCCAATCCTTTATAGGCCTCTTTAATGGCTTCTTTCATGTAAAATTCGTCAGATTTTAAGGACATATTTTAAACTTCCTTTGAGAATTTGAATTTTAATTAGCGTTTCTTCCTATAGAAGGATTTCACCGAAAGCAAAACCTGAAGTTTAGAAAAATCTATTTTTGGGGGTTCTTTCTTTTCCTTTTCTTTGGTAGTCTCTTTATATAATCTTATTTTTTCCACAATTTTGGCATAATACTCTTCATCCTCAACCTGCAAGGGCTTTGACCTGATTTGATTCAGATGAAAAAGAAGGGCGCTAAGTTTTTTTATTTTGGCATAGGCATCTTTGTGATCTTCATCAAGATAGGCCTCAAGCTCTGCAATTTCTTTTCGCAATTCTACTTCCTTAGGAAGAAAACCTGCATTTTTTAACATACGATAAGCAACTCTTAATTCCTCAGGGACAAAGGGATCCTCTTTTAACTCAAGAGGTTTGCCCTTAAGCTCAAGGGCATCAAACTCGCCTCTTTCCATAGCTTCCCTTATGCGCTCCTCAGCAATTCTTTTAAAAACTAAAAAAGGCATTAAAGGGCTCCTTTAAGACTATTCATTTTATAGATAGCCCAGCCCTTAAAATACCCATCCTCAAAGGTCTTTGAAATCTCCTCCAGATACTTTAAGGCCTCAACTTTATCCCTTTTAGAGGTATTTCTTGCAAGATCAAGAAGAGCTATCTTTTTCATCGGGCCCTTATCAATCTTCTTGTAAAATTCTTCAGCTTTACTAAAATTGCCCTTTTCTTCATAAAGTTTAGCCTCTATATAATACAAGTTTTCTCTTAATTTTTTGGGATAAACCTCTTTTAAATATTTAAATTGATTTTCAACCTCTTTTAAATCGTTAAATTGAAGAGTATTTTCCCACAAGAGAAGAGTTGCCTGAAGGCCTGCCTGGGTGGAACCATATTTTTTGACAAATTCCTGAAGTTCCTTTACACTTGCCCTTTTGTGAATCAAATCCAAAAAGGCTTGATAAGCTCGCTTTTCTTTATACTTTTGATAATAAAACCAGCCCCCAGCAAACAAAATTATAATAACAAAAAAAAGAACCATATTTAACAAAAGATTTAAATATTTTTGAAGAAAATCTTTAAGTCTTTCGTGAAATCTCAGAAGTTTATCTTCTTCCATTATCCTTCAACCCCACCAAAATAATCTTCCCATCTGAAAATAAGTGGCTTGGCATTTGGTCTTAAAACCTCATAATCCCCAACTTCTCCTACAACAATAATATGATCTCCTGCCTCATACATGTGGGTTACCTCACATTCAAAGTAGGCTACTGATGAAAGAATCACAGGAGAGCCTTTTGCAGTTAATTTATAGGGGATGGTCTCAAATTTATTGACCTTTCTTCCACTTTGAAAACCAAAATGCTTGGCAAGCTCAACCTGATCCTCAGAAAGCACATTTATGCAAAAGATTTTGGATTTTTCAATTAATTCATAGGTATATCTCTGAGGAGCGATGGCTACAGCAAGAAGCCTTGGCTTAAAAGAGACCTGGGATAGCCAGGCAGCTGTCATTCCATTTATCTTCCCATCAGCCTGAGAGGTAACCACAAAAACACCCTGTGGAATATAAGTACTTATGGTTCTCTGTAAGCCCATAATATCCTCCT
>CAZQQV010000123.1:0-1842 GCA_964595655.1 uncultured Caldimicrobium sp. | reverse complement strand
CAATAAAAGAAGGCCCTTCGAGGGCAGGAATTAAGCCTCCATAGCAAGTCTTTTTCTCTCCAGCATATTCCCTCAGTTTGATCTGTGAACCTGATGACAAATAAATAAAGCGCCTTTTAAGAAGGGAATGGGTTAATCTTTCGTAGAAATTTTCAACTTTTCCTGTGTAGACAAAAAGCTGGTAAAAACTTTCTTCTATCTCAAAGGATGGATCAATAAAGGAAGGAGAAAGGGTATAAAAAATTCCTGAAGGATTGGGATGAAGATAGGCCTTCAGGGTCTCATCTTCTTCAAATTTTACAACTTTTACATAGCCCCATCCTATAGATTTATTACCTCCAAGAGGCACAAGTTCATAAATCTTTCTCAAAATCTCCACATCAAATTGGCTATCTCTTTGAAGCACATATACCACAAAGGAAGAATACCAATAAGCAGGAGTGTTTATGAGATTTCCTCCGACAGTGGTCCAGGTTAGTCTATTAATTGAGGCCTGAAGAATATTTGTGTTAACAACGAAGGATTTTTCTGAAAGTTTTCCAAAGGGGCTTTTTTCTTTGTTTTTTTCTAATTCTTTAAGTTTTAAAAAGATTTCACTTTGTGTTTGAAATTTTCCTTCAAGATACTCTAAAAGAATGTTTTCGGGGATATATTTGACTTTTTTATATTTCTTTTTCTCAGGATAAGGAAGCTCAGACTCATCAAGGAAGCCTTCTTCAATCTGAGGGATGGGAAAAAGTGTGTGGTCCTCAAAATGAGGAAGGGGAGAGGAAAGAAGAAAAGGAGGCTCTTTCTTAAATTTTTCAAGCAATTCAAGAAGGCGCTCTTCTCCAAAAAGCAGTTTATATCCCCAGCAAAAGGCTCCAAATAAGGTGTAACTTTCAATTTTTGATGTAAAGGGACTTAGCGGTTTAAAAACAACTTTCCAGAGGGGCATTTAAAACTCCTTTTTCAAGTTTTAATCATTGAAAGAAAAACCTTCTATGGCTTTTCTTGCTTCGTCAGGGGATGAGGCTTTTTCAATTACAACCTTTTCCTCCTTTTTCCCGAGATAAAAATCCTTTGGTCTCCAGATAAGCTTAATTTCCACAAATTTTACTCTTCCAGAACCTCTTGAGCCATATCCACCAAGATAGTTATCTTCAAGGGCCTTCATGCCATGAAAAACAATGGGAAGAAGTTCCTTTTTATCCTTTTCATGGTAAAAATCAAAAATCATAGTTCCCTGGAATTCAGCACCAGCTGGAACTCTTTCAATCTTTCTTGGATTGGCTCTGGAAGTAAGCCTGTTTATTTGGTTTTCTGTTTTAATCTCGGTAAAAATGTTTTCTCCCAAGGCTTCTCTTAATCTCTTTAAAGTTTCATAAGTTGGATAGGCATCAAAAACCTTTAAGCGGGGAGGACCGGGAAGATTGGAGATACCTCCCTCTTCTCCAAGTTTTTCAACAGTTCTTGCATCCCCTGTTCCAAAAATTTTGCAAATTTCACATTTTCCGCAGGAACAGGGCTTTCCAGCCTCAGTTATTATGTCCTCATTCTTTTTAGGAGAACCTTTAGCCCTCTCAATCATTCTTTCCACATTTCCATTTATCCATTCAAGAAGGCTTCTCATTTTTCCCTTTAAGCTTGAGCCCGGAATGTATGGGGCTCCCTGAGGCAAGGTATTTCCATTTCCATCATAATTGGGAATTTCAACCTCGGTTTTTATTACCGGGTTATCAAGGCCTCCAATTTCAAATTGTTCTTTAGAACCGCCAATTCTCAATCCTGTTATAGCCTTTAATTTGTATTCTATAATGAGCGATCCCTGATATTTAAACATTTTGTCCCTCCTCCTTTATG
>CAZQQV010000122.1:0-1867 GCA_964595655.1 uncultured Caldimicrobium sp. | reverse complement strand
TAAGAAAATGGGGGCCAAGACCTGGGAAACCCTTTGGTGGTGTCCAGATGGTTCTTATTGGTGACCTCTATCAGCTCCCGCCTGTGGTAACCTCAAAGGAAAAAGAGATCTTTAAGTACCTCTATGAGACCCCCTTTTTCTTCAGTGCAAAAGCCTTCAAAGAAAATTCCTTTGAATTTGTTGAATTTGAAAAGATTTATCGCCAAAAGGATGAGAAATTTATAAAGATCCTCAATCGCATTCGCAATGGATCTGCAGACGAAGAGGTGCTTTCCCTTTTAAACACAAGAGTTGATCCCAATTTTGAGCCCCCCGAGAGGGAATTTTACATAACCCTAACAACAACCAATACCAGGGCTGAAGAGATAAATCTCTCCAGATTAGATAGGCTTAAAGGGCCCTCTTTTGAATTTCAGGGGGTTCTAAAAGGGAGTGTTGAAGAGGCAGACCTTCCGGCCCCACTTACCTTAAAAGTGAAGGAATCTGCTCAGGTTATGCTACTCAACAATGACCCCAAGGGGAATTGGGTTAATGGAGATGTGGGAAAGATAGTTAAAATCCTGCCTAAGGATGAGATCATAGTGGTTGAATTAAGACAGGGTAAACTGGTTGAAGTTACCCCCTATAAGTGGGATATCTTTGAACATTACTTTGATGAAAGTGAAGGCAAAGTAAAAACGCGAACCATTGGGGCTTTTCTTCAATTTCCTCTTAAGCTTGCCTGGGCAATAACCATTCACAAAAGTCAGGGCCTTACTTTTGAGAGGGTTATCATTGACCTTGAGAGGGGAACCTTTGCCCATGGACAACTCTATGTTGCCCTCTCCCGGTGCACTTCTCTTGAGGGTATTGTGCTTAAAAGACCTGTTAAAAGGGGACATATTAAGCTTGACAGGAATGTAATCAAATTTTTGACCTCTTTTCAGTATGCCCTGGCTGAAAAACAGCTTTCCCTTAAAGAAAAGGTAGAGATTCTTAAGAGAGCCTGTGAAGAGAAAAGGGAACTTGAAATAGTTTATCTTAAAAGCAATGATGAAAAGAGCTGGAGAAAAATCCTTCCCCTTGAAGTATCAGAACAAGAGTTCAGAGGGAAATCCTTTCTTGCTCTGAGGGCTTTCTGTTTTCTGCGAAAAGAAGAACGCATCTTCAATGTAGAAAAGATCCTTGAGATCAGGAGAACAAATACAACCACAGATACAAAAAAGCAAATTGAAAAGACATAAAGTCCTCCTATAGAGAAGACTAAGAGGACTTTGGGCAAAACCCAATTAGATTTTTAATGAGGCAATTCGGCCTCTGTTATTGCAGAGCGAAAAGGTCACCCTATTTGCAAAGGCAAAAGGTTACCCCTCCTTTCAATCCTTTTTATCCGAAGTTTTCTTTTTTACAGGGTCCCTTCTTCTTACCAAATTCCTCATAAGGAATAAGCTCCCCACTTGGATGGTAAATTTCAAAATCTCCTTGAGATTCTCTGGAGCTTTCCTCCATGGAGGCTCTGGATTTTTTCTCTATCACAAATTTTTAATTTTAGGTGTACACATTTTAAGTGTTCACATTTCACGGTTGTAATTTCATTAATTTTTGCCCTGTACTCTTCAGGAGACAGCTTATCCTGCACTTTAAAAAGGAATGCTCTCCCTTTTAAGGGAAGAAAAAAGAAAATAAGCAAAAGGAATCCAAGCACTCTTTTCATACACTTTTCTCTTTTGAGCAATTTCCTATAGGCTCAACCTCCCGATGAAGGTTTAAGCCTAAGAGTTTATCATAAGGGGAATGCCTTTTTAGGTTTGCAATACAGGGTGACAAAATCGTTTTGCAATAACATGAAGCTATTTGACCTCTTGACAAGGTTTGTTTTTGGATTATT
>CAZQQV010000121.1:0-1870 GCA_964595655.1 uncultured Caldimicrobium sp. | reverse complement strand
AAGTTCTTTAAAGAAAAAAACAGTTTTTTTCTTAAGTTGTTCCACCGAAAAACCCTCAAGAAGTCTTTTTTTGGCATTTTCGCCAAGCTTTTGCAAATCTTCTGGGGACCTTTAGTAAATTTCTTTCATAGCTTTTTTTAGAGTCTCATAGTCTCCTATGGGAACTAAATAGCCAAAATTAAGGTCAGTATCAAAAATATCGGGAAGTCCTTCGGCGGAGGTTGCAATTATGGGTAAACCTGCTGCCATGGCCTCTAATACTGCAAGAGGCATACCTTCTCTAAAGGTAGCATATACATATACATCCAACGCCTTCAACCAGAGGGGAACCTCTTCCAAGGACCTTTTCCCAGGAAAAAAGACCCAATTTTCAATTCCTAAGTCTTTAGTCAAATTTTGGCACTTATCTAAATTGGGGCCATCCCCTACAAGAACTAAGCCTGCTGAAATTCCTTCTCTCAAAAGTTCAGCAAAGGTCTTTATGAGGCCCTCTTGATCCTTTTCCTTGCGAAAATAGGCAATCATTCCAAAGAGAAAAAGATTTTCTGGAAGTCCTAATTTTTTTCTTATCTCTCTTTTGGAGAGGTTTATTTCAAACTCAGATGGATCCACTGCTGAATAAAGAATATTCAATTTATGGGAGGGAAAAATTTTATAGTTTAGTATTTCTTCCTTAAGAGCTTTGCTGTTAACAAGGATTTTATCTATAAAGGGAAATAAAATTCGCAGGCCAAGTCTTCTTCTTAACCTTTTAAAACGGCCACCTATGACGATGTAATAAATAATCTTAACATCAGGATAAAAAAACTTTGCCAATACGAGATATTTAACAAGGCGCCACCTCTGGGTAAGCACAACCTTGATGTTTTCTCTCTTTAGAATTTTCACCAAGTCCCAAACTAAAGAAAGGGAAAATCTACGAAAACCCTCCTCTCGTGTCATGGATAGATAGATGATTTTATGTCCATGTCCTTTTTGAATGAGATAGTTATGGGGTGGAAAATCCTTGAAAACAATTACACGGGGGTTTAGACCTGCCTCTTCTAAGGCCTGAACTTGTAAATGATGGCGTCGATTGGCTCTATTATCTAAAAAAAGAGCAGTTTTAATTCCCTTTTGGTCTAAATTTACTTTATTTATCAACATGGGATTGATTATTTCTCTTAGCCCATTCTCCCATAAGGAGACCCAGGGCCATCCAAAAGGGAGTAAAACGGGTGCCCTCTTCAGTACCTTCAAGAAGTGACATGATAAAATAAGCAATGAAAAATAGAAAAAGGGCCCCTATTAAAAGATTCTCTCCACTTTGCTTCCACAAACGATAGGATTGTCTGAAAACCACTAAATATAATATCAGAAAAGCTAAAGAGGCCTGAATACCAGCCTGTAAAGCAAGATTAAGAAAAATATTATGGGCATGTTCAAATCTTAGAGCCTTTTCATTTGTTTGTGGAAGGGCCCTTTTCTGAACCCTTCTTCCAAGCCCTGTTCCCGAAAAGGGGTCTTCAAGGATTTTCTTTAAGTAAATTGGCCAGATGTAGAGCCTTTGTCCAAAAGACCCAGCTTCAGCAAATTTTTCATACTGAAAGGTGAAGAGATAATTGATTTTGTCCCCTCTTATAAAGATTTCCTTTCCTACCTTGGTTGGAAGAATAATCAAGAGGCCAAAAAGCGTTAAAGCAACAAAGGCGAGGGCACAACTGCGAATTTTTTTGTTTTTAGTAAGAAGCATTAAAACCAGGGCTCCCACCAAAAGGCCAAGAAGAGCACCCCTTCTTCCAAGAAGAAATAAAATAAAAAGATTATAAAGCCCTGTAAACAAAAAGAGATACTTAATCTTCTCAGAAAACTCAAAAAATAGTGCAGTAAA
>CAZQQV010000120.1:0-1891 GCA_964595655.1 uncultured Caldimicrobium sp. | reverse complement strand
CAACCTCACCTTCTCCTACCCTTGCCTTTACCTCTATATACCTTATTTCATCCTTTCCTTTTGAGCGTATATCAAATCCCAGATTTTCTGCGGATACATCTTCTGGTTCTCTTCCCTGCAATCTTTCGTACTCCATTGCTATTTCCATGCCGATTTTTTCAATTTCTTCGCTTTCAACCATTTCTGTTTTTTCAGGAATTACACGGACGACAGTAAAAAGTTCTGGCATAGTAATGGTTAGGCTTTGTTCCTGTTCTATTTCTCTTTCAAGTTCCTTTCTGGCTTCTTCGTATCTTGCCTTCTGTTCTTCCTTGTTCCTTATGGGTAAATCCACTTTTTCTCCTCTTTCCTGTCTCTCATAAAGTTCGACAAGTTCTTCATCCAGTTTCTCAATAAGATAATTTAGAGATTTTAAACCGTATTTTCTTTTAATTTCTGCCTGTCTTTTTCTTTCCTCTAAAATTTCATTTTTGTATCTTTCCACAAGTTTGATAGCTTCGAACAATATTTTTTTCTCATCAAAAATTACAGCGTTATCTATCTGATCGCAAGGTGAAAGGTCCCATAAAATTGCAGGGTTAATCTCTTTTAAATCTTTTCCATCGTCATAGATTGCCAGAAATTTTCTTCCAGCTACTTCACCTCTACCATCTTTTACTTCACCAATATAAAACCAGATATATCCATTAAGATTACCTGATGGATCTTTAAATACAGCACCTTTTTTGGCTTTATCTGCAAAGTTTTTTATTGTCCACTCAAGGAGTGCTTCAAATAGAGGATGGCCAAAAGAGATGAATTCTGCGTTAGGATTCTTAAAAGCAATATCTTTATCAAAAGTTGCTTTTTTATACTCTTTCATCACAATACCGTATTTATTTTTAAACTCATCACTTTCTGCGATCTTTTTTATTTCATAGGGAATATATTCTATGGAGATAAAGCCTCCTCTGAGCTCTTTTATCTTTCCGCCTGCCCTCCGAAAAGCCCTTTTGAAAAATTCTTCCACATATTCGGGAATCAAGCGATGTTCTTTTGCTTTTTCTGACATTTCTTTTATTCTTGTGTAATCTATAAATCTCGTTGCGAGACTTTCGCCAAGAACTTCCTTTATTCTTGAAATATATTCCTCATCAGGTTTTATATCCAATTCCTTTAATATTTCATCCATACTTTTTGCGTTGGTTATTGCCTCTATTATTAATTGATAAAGATTTTTCCCTTCAAATACTTCCCCTATAATATCAAACACCCTATCACTTCCGAGCTTATCTCTTATCTCTTCTAATTTTTCAAAGAGTTTGGCAAGTACTTTGCCTTCCCGTGTGTCCTCTGCCACGAGATTAAAGATATAAACATCCTTTTGTTGGCCATATCTATGAATCCTGCCCATTCGCTGTTCAAGGCGGTTGGGGTTCCAGGGGATATCGTAGTTGATCATGATATGGCAGAATTGAAGATTAATTCCTTCCCCTGCTGCTTCGGTGGCAACCATAATTTGTGTTTCGTCTCTAAAAATCTTTTCCGCTTTTATTCTTTCATCTATATTCATTCCACCGTGAATGAAGTTAACTTTGTATCCCCATGACTTTATTTTTTTCTCAAGGTAGTCAAGGGTATCTTTTGATTCTGTAAATATGAGAATTTTAGGATTTCCGTTCATTTCCCTGATTTTTTTGAAGCCCTCTTCAATGGACTTTTTTAATTGGGAAAGTTTAACTTCCTCTTCGCTGTTTATTATATCTTCTGCTTTTTTGATGAGGTTTTGCAGAGTTTCAATTTCAAGTTTTAATTCTTCAGGGTCTTTTGCAACTGTCAGAGTTTCCCATTCTTCTTCTTTCTTCCATCTTTCACTTTCTTCAATGTCTTCAATTTCTTCTAAATCTTCATA
>CAZQQV010000119.1:0-1899 GCA_964595655.1 uncultured Caldimicrobium sp. | reverse complement strand
ACGTTTTGAGGTCCTGCAGAGGGAAATGGACAAGCGCTTTGAGGCCATGGAGAAGCGTTTCAATTTTATTCAGTGGTTTATGGGGATAGGTTTTTCTTTCCTTGGTCTTCTTCTCACCATTCTTATTTTTGTTTCCAAGAGTTAAAGAAGATTGGTAAGCCTTACTGAGCCAATTAAATGGGTGAAAAATGGAGGAAATCATAGTTATTGGAGCAGGGCTTGCTGGATCTGAGGCTGCTTATCAAATAGCAAAAAGGGGAGTTAGGGTGAAACTTTTTGAAATGCGTCCCAAAAAGCTTACCCCGGCTCATAAAACAGGCCTTTTTGGTGAGCTTGTCTGTTCTAATTCTTTGCGCTCTAAAGAGTTAACAAAGGCTGTTGGACTTCTTAAAGAAGAACTAAAAAGACTGGGTTCTCTAATTATTGAGGCGGCAATCCACTGTGAAATCCCAGGAGGCAAAGCTTGGGTGGTAGACAGAGAATGTTTTGCAAACTACATAACCCAAAAGATTCTTCAAAATCCTTTGATAGAGGTTATAAGAGAGGAAGTAACTGAAATTCCCAAGGATAAGATTGTTATCGTAGCAACAGGTCCTTTAACCAGTGAAGCCTTAGCAAAAAGTCTCTCAGATCTTATAGAGGTACCCTTTTTACACTTTTATGACGCTATCTCTCCTATAGTTTATGCCGAAACCATTAATTGGGACAAAGTGTTTATTGCAGATAGGGGAAGTGAGGGGGAAGGGGTTTATGTGAATTGCCCCATGACAAAAGAGGAATATGAAAGGTTTGTTGAGGAGCTTCTTAAAGCTGAAAAAGTGCCTCTTCACCCTTTTGAGGAACCAAGATATTTTGAGGGGTGTCTTCCCATAGAAGTCATGGCAGAGCGTGGAAAAGACACCCTGCGATATGGCCCAATGAAGTCTGTTGGTCTAATTGATCCAAGAACGGGAAAAGAGCCCTATGCAGTAGTTCAACTAAGACCAGAAAATCAAGAAAAAACTCTGTATAATATGGTGGGTTTTCAGACTAAGCTTAAGTATCACGAACAGGAGAGAGTTTTTCGCATGATTCCAGGCCTTGAAAAGGCTGAATTTGCAAGGTTAGGTTCAATTCATAGGAACACCTTCGTTAATGCTCCTCTTGTTTTGACTCCCTATCTTCAATTAAAGAATTATCCAAATATTTTTCTTGCAGGCCAGATTACAGGTGTTGAGGGCTATGTGGAATCCACTGCCATGGGTTGGCTTGCTGGAATTAATGCTCTGAGATTTTTAAAGGGCAAACCTTTAGTTACTCCTCCACGTGAAACAGCCATTGGCTCTCTTGTTTATTATCTTCAATCAGCAGATCCCAAACACTTTCAACCTATGAATGTAAACTGGGGGCTTATGCCCCCGTTAGAAAAAAAGGTCTCAAAAAGGGATAAATACGATCTTTTATCTAAAAGGGCTCTTAAGGCACTTGATGAGTGGCTTAAAAATTTAGATGACTATTGCTGATAAGGCCCTGCAATATAACCCTTAATCACAGGAATTTGAATATCCTTTTCCACTTCTAACCAGACAATATCACCCTCAATTTTGGCAACTCTTCCAACAACCCCCCCTGAGGTAAAAACCCTTTGACCAGGTCTTAACTCTGAGAGGAACTTCTGATGTTCCTTAAGTCTTTTCTGCTGGGGTCTAATTAATAGGAAGTAAAAAATTACAAAAATTAATATAAGAGGTAAAAGGGTAATAATTAACCCCACAAGGCCTCCTTGACCACCCTGACTTTGTGGAGGCGGTGCCATAGCCAAAGCTTCTGATACTTTAAACAGTGTAAAAAGATCCATCATTTTCCTCCTCCTGAGATTTTTGATAAAGGAGGGAAAGGTGCTCCCTCAATTTTTCAAGA
>CAZQQV010000118.1:0-1967 GCA_964595655.1 uncultured Caldimicrobium sp. | reverse complement strand
CTCCTTTTATCCAATTTTCAAAACCTTGGCACCCCTTATTTTGTGATTTTTAAGATCTAAAAGGGCTTTAAGGGCCTCATCAAAAGAATAGATTTCAACCTCCGGCTCAATTTGGGCTTTCTCTACCACTTGTAAAAACTCCTCTATGTCAGAGCGGGTGATATTGGCAACGCTTTTCACTTCCTTTTCAAGCCAGAGATCCCTCTCATAGGAGAGCTCTAAGAGAAATTCCTTGTCATAATCCTCTTTTCGTATGGCGTTTATCACCAACCTTCCACCTGGCCTTAAATATCTTAAGAGATAAAAAGGTGGCCTCCAAACAGGTGTAGTGTCAATTAAAGCATGGAGATATTCTTTTGGCTCTTCCTCTATATCAAAGGCCATATCTGCTCCAAGTTTTAAGGCCATTTTTCGTTGCTCTTGGTTTCTTGCAAAGACAAAAACAGAAGAGTCAGGATAAAGAGCCTTTGCCATCTTCAAAACCAGATGATTGGAAGCACCAAAGCCTATCAATCCAAGAATTTCTCCATTTTTTAGGCCTGAGAGTTTCAAAGCTCTATAACCTATACTTCCTGCACAAAAGAGGGGAGCAAGCTTTTCTGGTTCTTTCACGGAGGGCAACTTAAAGGCATAGTTCTCTTTTATTTTAAAATACTCAGCATAGCCTCCGTGGGCATCCTTTCCTGTGCCCTTAAATTCAGGGCAGAGATTTTCAAGCCCCTTCTTACAAAACTCACATTTTCCACAGGTGGAATAAATCCAACCAGCCCCTGCCCAATCGCCAGGCTTAAATTTCTTTACTTCTTCTCCAACAGCCACAACCTCTCCCACAATTTGATGGCCAGGAATAACAGGTAAAAGGGAAGGCTTGGCTCTTCCCTCAATTTCATCAAGTTCAGTATGACAAACTCCGCAGGCTTTAACTTTAATAAGAATTTCATCCAGATTAACTTTAGGGTTTTCAACTTCCCCAAAAATAAAATTTTCTGAGCTAAGTTCTCCAACTTCTCTAATAAGCCAGGCCTTCATACCAAAGTTTATTATAGCCCAATTTTTTCCAAACTGAAGGGAGCGTAGGCCTTTTCAGATGTTTAAAGTTGGCATAAAATTTTAATAATAAGAGCTAAAAATAATTCCAAGGGGGTGATATAAATGAAGGTTTACCTTGTTCAGCATGGTATTCCTAAACCCGAGTCAGAAGATCCTCAAAAGCCTCTTTCTGAGCAAGGGAAAAGAGAAGTTGAGGCTGTGGCAAGAATCCTTAAAGGAAAGGGCATAAAAATAAGCCAGATCTTTCATTCTGGTAAGCTTCGCGCTCATGAAACAGCTAAAATTCTTGCAGACTATCTTTCTCCAGAAAAGGGGATTTCTCAAGCTGAAGGTCTAAATCCCCTTGATTCTCCAGAAATCTGGGAGGAAAAAATTAGGGCTTTTCAGGAAGATATCATGCTTGTTGGGCATCTTCCCCATCTGCAGAAACTTTGCTCAAAACTTGTAATTGGGGATTCTGAAAGGCCCATTATTAAATTTCGCCAGGGAGGAGTTGTTACCCTTGAGAGGGACGAAAAGGGCCAATGGATAATTGCCTGGACCCTTTATCCCGATTTTGTATTATAGATTTTCTATCTCAAAGTCTCTCTTTTTAACTTACCTGCTTTGCGAAGGTTTTTACATACTTAAAGGTCTTTTTGATATTAATTTCTGAATTTTTGTTCTTCTGGTTCTGAAAGTTGAATATTTTAGCTCAAGAAAAAATCTCTCTTTTTGCCTTAGAGCCTATTCGATAATACTATTATTCAAATTGGCTTGCGTAAGCTTATTTTCTGCCTGTTTTAAAACACCTATAGGGATTTCATATTATTTTTTTTAAAAATTTTGTTATAATTTACGCAAGGGTAAAATGAGAGAAGGTCTTAAAGAATTTTTCAATCTTAAAAGTTTTGGGACCCGTTTCTTCGTAGAGGCCT
>CAZQQV010000117.1:0-2007 GCA_964595655.1 uncultured Caldimicrobium sp. | reverse complement strand
TCATCTACCTTTTCCCTGTGTGAAAGAAGCTCCTCTAAATGGTATCCCAAAAGCCTTGCTATTTCTCTTCTAAGGCTTATTTCCTGGCCTGCATCATATCTCAAAATAGCATAAATAAAATCTACTCTTCTCTTTCCCTCAGGAAGTCTCCCAAAGATGTGCATCCCATCCTGAATCTGAGTGTTCCTTATAAGCGAAAGCTGAGAATGTAAAGCCTCTGCAATTTCTTCAAAGGGTATCTCATGAATCTCTTCGTGAGAAAGTTCAGAAAGGGCTACCTTTTTACCTTTATAAAATACCTTTGTAGAAACATCAAGCTTGGCCTTTTTGGCTACCTCCATTATCTGATGCTCAAGAGCTTGTCTTCTTGCAGGATCCTTCTTCTTAACAATCTCATATTCTCCAAGAAGTCTGTCAAGCTCCTCAAGTTCCTCATAAAGTCCACCCTCAGTTAAAACAGTTTGCATGTGGTCAACAAGCACTGCATAAGACCTTCTTTTGGCAATGGTCCCTTCAGGTGGATTGTCTGCATTATAGATATATAAATGCGGAACTGTATCTATTCCTATATCAGGAAAACAGGCTGAACTTAAGGCCACCCCCTTTCCAGGTAAAAATTCTAAATTTCCATGAGTTCCCACATGGATGATGGCATGAGCACCAAATTTTCTTGAAAGCCATTTATAAGTTGCCACATACTGATGAGGAGGTGGAACATCGGGATCGTGAAGGATTTTACAGACCTGGCCATCACATCTTGCTCCTGCACAGCCCCTTTTTGGCTGAACGCAAACTACTACATTCCCGAATCTAACCCCTGTTATAACGATTTTTCCTTCATAAACCATAGCAGGAGGTATCCCATTTTTATACTCTCCTGGAGGATTTCCCCAGGCCTCAATCATTCTCTTTCTTGTTTTTTCTGGAAGTTCCATAAACCACTTTAAATATTCTTCTACCTCTACAAAGGCAAGTGCTCCACCTTTACTGACAATTTCATCAACTGTTGTCCAGCGAAACTCAGAAATAGCCTTTCTTTTCATAATTTCCTCTATTAAAGCTTTACCATTTTCTGGTGGCTCAACTTGATATCCCACTTCTTTCATTTTTTTTATAATCTCAACTACAGACTCAAGACTATCAAGATGAGCTGCAGATCCAACAGTTGCTTCAACTGATGCACAGGGATTATTGTGTAAAATAAAGGCTACCCTTTTTTCTTGTGGAGGTGTTTTTCTTAAAACTATCCATCTTTCTATCCTTTCAACCAGTTTTTCTACCCTTTCAGAAATTGGCATGCGCCTTCTTTCATCTCCTTCTCCCTTTACTTGAGCTGCAATTATTATAGGTTCTATAACACCCTCAAATTCAGGAAGGGCTATCGTCCATCCTATATCAAGATTTAACTCCTCTTTCTCCCATTCCTCTATGGTCTTGTAATAAGATGTAACAGGAGCTATTACAGGTACATTAAGCTTTTTCAAAAGCTCAACTCCTTCTTCTGCAACCTGTGTTTTCTCCATTCCAGATTCCCGACTTGCTTGAATAAAAAAGGGAATAAGCTTTATAAGTAAATCTATTCTTGAATTCCCATTTTCATCTATAAACCATTCCTTTATAATTTCTCCTGTCCCTTTAGTTCCAAGAGAAGAATCCTTTAAAGAATAGGCAAAAACAGGAATTACATTAAATCCCCTTTCTTCAAGCTTTGAAATAAGTAAGTCTTCTACCTCTAAGTTTTCATTTATCCAGTAATGCCTTGAAAAAAGAATTCCAACTGTGGGCGCATCCTTTGGCTTATACCAGGAAAGATAATCTTTTATATCCTTGAAAATGCCATCAGCCTTAGGATGATAAATACCCTCCCAAGGAACCTCACAGGGCTCATTATAATCAAAGGAAAGTCCGAGCACCTCTTTTGCAAGAAAGTAAAAAAGATTTTTAATATTTTCTTCTCCATTTTTCAAAATATATTCATGGGCTTTAATAACCACTTCAGCCTCAACA
>CAZQQV010000116.1:0-2145 GCA_964595655.1 uncultured Caldimicrobium sp. | reverse complement strand
AAAACCCTTATGAAGCCCCTTGCCTTCAAAATAAAAAGACAGAGAAGAAAGAAAAACCCGAGCATCCCCCAAAAGGCCACAGCCTTAAAGGTCTTCTGAAAGCCCCAGCTTAAGGCCTGAACATATTGTGCCTTGTATAGAAGCGCCTGCACCTTCTTTTCTGCAAGCTCTGCTGGAAAAAACTTATCAGCAAAATAGAGTTTCTCCTGCAAAAATTTCTTTAGGATTACATAATTTTGCAGCTCATTTATTCTTAAGAAATTTTCATTGGTGTAGTATTCCAAGTGATTGGTTGCAAGGGCCGTTCCAAAGGAGCCTCCCACAAAGCGCTGATAGTGCATAAGAACCACTCCAAGCCCTGTCAAGGGGCCAAGTTTGCGTAGAGAAATGGCTGTCAATGGGGCAAAAAAGGTGCCCATGGAAATGCCAAGGGGAATGCAAAGAAGAGAGGCCTTCCAGGAAGGGGTGTAATAATTGAGTTGAGGAATAAGGTAAAAGCTTGTGAAAATAAATAAAAGGGAGCTAAAAAAAAGAATGCGTCCAGGGGCAAAGCGATCAGAGAGATACCCAGAAATTACACTGAAGGTTCCAATAAAGCAGGCAAAAACAAGGATGTGAAGCCCGGCCTGAAAGGTGGTAAGTCCTTTAAGATTTTCGTAATAAAGGGGAAGAAGATAAAAAATCTGATACATGCCAAAGCCAAGGGTAAAAAAGTGCATTCCCATGGGAAACCCAAATTCTGGTATCTTGTATATGGAGAGATTGAGAAGAGGTCTCTTTGAGAGAAGTTCACTCATAAAGTAAAGGATGAAGCTGAGGATACTCACAAAGAAAAGGGTGAGAATAAGGTCAGACTGAAACCAGCCAAGTTGTTGCCCCTTTGAGAGCATAACAAGAAGTGAAACAGTGCCTGAAGCGATGAAAAGATAGCTCAACAAATTAAACTGAAAGACCTTTGACTTTCCCAGTTCTTTTGGAAGAAAAAGAAGGGCAGCGACAAAGTTAATAATTCCCACAGGGATATTTACGAAAAAGACCCAGCGCCAGCTCAAGTGCTCGGTGATAAAGCCTCCAAGGGTTGGCCCAAGGGCTGGGGCAAAGCTCACCCCAAGGCCAAAGATCCCCATGGCAAGCCCTCTTTTCTCAGGTGGATAGGAGGCAATCAGAATGGTCTGAGCAGAAGCTGCAATAAAGGCCTCCCCTATTCCCTGAAGAACCCTGAAAAAAATCATCTGGGGAAGATTCTGAGCAGTTCCGCAAAAGAGGCTTGAGAGGGTGAAAATGCCAAGGCCTGTTATAAAGGTATAGGGATAACCAATATATCTTGCAAAATTTTCAGTAAAAAGAAGGCCCGTTGCTGCAGCCATCATGTAACTTGTGATAACCCATTGAACCCCATACAAATCCGTTGAAAGAGGCCCCATCATCTTGGGCACCACAATATCCACAATGGTGGTATCAAGAATAGCCATAAAGAAACCAACCATCACGATGATGGTTATGAGAACTCTGTCAAGCTTTGTTAGGCTTCTGTGAAAGCTTTCAAAATCCATGATTAGCGGATTTTCTTTATTTCCACTTCTCCTCCAAGGCCAACTCTCAAAAGGGCTTTATCGCCTTTGGTTATGCGAATCTTTATGGGTATCCTCTGGGCAAGTTTGGTGAACTCCCCTGCAGAGATATCCCTTGGAACAAGGGCAAAAGTGGCAGCTGAGGCTGGTAAAATCTCCTCAACCTCTCCTTCCCACTCCTTTCCAGGATAGGCATCAAGCTTTATTTTAGCAGGTGCCCCCTTTTTTATACCCGAAAGCTTCGTCTCCTCAAGAAGAACAAGAATATAAAAGGAGTCAGGATCAACCAGCGCATAGACTGGCTCCCCTGAAGAAAGCACATCTCCCTCTGAGTGAAACTTTTTAGCAACAAGTCCTGAAATGGGGCTTTTCAGTTTGGTATAGTTGTAATAAAGAGCTGCTTCTTCTTTCTGATTTATTAAAGCCTTTTCCTGATGCTCTAGAGCCTTGATTTGAGACTCCAAGCTTTTAACTGTAAGCTTTTCATTTTCTACAAGGGAAAGTGCTCTTTCAAGGGCCTTAATATCTCTCTCAAGGGAGGTTAAAATTTCTCTTTCTGCCTCAAGTTGATGGA
>CAZQQV010000115.1:0-2209 GCA_964595655.1 uncultured Caldimicrobium sp. | reverse complement strand
ACAAAAATTCCCCTTCTGTCAAGGGGCTGTCTAAAAAATTGTTATTGCAAAGCGAAAAGGTCACCTCTCTTCTTAATCCTTTTTATCCCAAGTTTTCCTTTTTACCAAATTCCTCTCTTTTAACCCAATTCCTTATGAGAAATAAGCCTCCCATTTGGATGGTAAATTTCAAAATCTCCTTGAAATTCTCTTGAGCTTCCCTCCATAGAGGTTTTGGATCCCCTGCCTCTATCACAAATTTTTTAAATTTTTAAGACTTACATTTCAAGTATCCACTTTTTAAGTGTTTTTATATTCATTTGCCATAGGCTCAACCGACTGATGAGGGTTTTTGTCTATTTTTAAGTAGCTGAGGCCTTTAAGTTGCAATTGTTTTTTTGAATTTTTTATTTTCAGCCCCAACCTTTAGCTTATAATCATTTTCTTAAAAAATACAGGGACTAAAGGTCCTGTGAGATCCTTAAAAAAAATCAAATTTAACTAAGAATTCAAAAAACTTTAAAGGAACTTTAAAGTTCCCTTTCTAAAATCTCAGTAAAAAATTTGCAGGAGATAGCGGTATGGATAGAAGAGAGTTTCTAAAGGTATCAGGGCTTGGTTTATTTGGACTAACCATGCCTCTTGGGGAAATGCAAAGGATTGTAACTTCGCTTCCTCAGAGACGGGCGGTCATATTTTTTGTGCTTGATGGATGGCCCCTTGGAGACTTAAAAGCCCTTTTTGAATATCTTAAAAGAGTAAGAGGGGAAACTTCAGCCTTTGAGAAATTCTGCGCCCTTTCCAATCTGAGGTGTGCTCTACAAAACACAAGCTCTCTTTCCTCAATAGTTACTGATTCAGCTCCAGCCTTTGCAGCTTGGGCAACAGGCTCAAAGACTATAAATGGTAGTCTCTCTTCTCTGCCTGACGGAAGACCCCTTAAAACCATTTTTGAGTTAGCTAAAGAGCGGGGCTTAGCTGTAGGCTGTGTAACTACAACAAGAGTTACTCATGCAACTCCTGCTGCCTGGTATAGTCACAATCCCAATCGAGATGACGAAGATAATATTGCCATTGATGCCCTAAACTTAGAAGTTGATGTGCTTATGGGAGGAGGCCTTAGACACTTTGACCCTCAAGGAAGAAAAGACGGAAGAAATCTCTTAGAGGAATTTGCAAAGAAAGATTACCTTATTGTGAAAAATAAGGATGAACTTAAGGCTAGTATGAACACTAAAAAGAAAATCCTTGGACTATTTGCTAAGTCTCACATTCCTTACTACATTGATCGCATTAATTACGAACCTTATAGAATCACTCAACCCTCTCTTGTTGATATGACCCTTGCTGCTCTTGTGAGGCTCTCACAAGAAAGAGAAGGCTTTGTGCTTCAGATTGAGGCAGGAAGGATTGATCATGCCAATCATGCTAATGATGCCTTCTCAAGCCTTCTTGAAACCCTTGAAGCAGATTTGACACTTAATGTTGTCATGAATTATCTTAAAACCAACCCCCAAGCTCTGCTTATCATAACTTCTGATCATGGAACCTCTGGATATAACATCAATGGAACAGGCCCAGAATACAACCAATCAACTGAAGCCTTTCTAAAATATCGCTATCAAAAGGCCTCCTTTGAATTCATCAAACCTCTTTTTAAGGGAAAATCCCCTCAAGAAATAAAGGACATCTTTGAGCAATATACCGGACAAAGCATCACCAACGAGGAGGCCTATCTCATTTACGATAAATACAATAATCCTCCTTCCGTTCTCTCAAACAATTATTTGTATGAGCCAGAGGCCACTATGGGAAGAATTCTTGCCGCATGCCAAACTGATGCTAAAACTGAAAAAACTCTTGTTCTTAGAGGAAATATTGGCTTTACTTCAACCACTCATACTGCTGAAGACCAGTTAACCCTTATTTATGCCCTCTCACGAAGTCTTAAGGTGCCTGCAAGAATTGACAATACTGATCTTTTCTATATCATGTGCAGATGGCTTGGTATATACTATGAAAACCCCAAGATGACAGAGGAAGAGGCTAAAAGATACATTCCTATAGTAACTGCCGAAGAGTGGAAAAAACATCTCCTCCTCCACATCGCATAAATAAAGTTTTCGGATGGTAATTTCACTTGGGGCCCTTGCAAAAGGGGGCCCCTTTTTCTTAAACTTTTCCCTCTTTTAAACCCACGAGGAGATTTCTTACTTTCTCTTCTATAAGG
>CAZQQV010000114.1:0-2258 GCA_964595655.1 uncultured Caldimicrobium sp. | reverse complement strand
GGCTAAAGCCCGCAGCCACCTCAAAAAAACAATTTTGCAAAGACCTCCTACGAGTTTATCATGAGAGGGGTGCCATTTCAGATTTGCAATAAAGATATGGTCTTGATTTTTAACCTTAAATGTCAGACAATTAAAGAAAATGTTCTTATAATATAATTGAGGTTTTAAAAGAAGGAGGATTAAGTTGAGGGCTTTAATGCAGGAAGATCCAAAAAAGGTTAGAGTTGAACTTGCCCTTGGTAGTTTATTTCACGATCTTGGAAAATTAATTGTCAGAAAAACCCATGAGGAAGATGCAAAACGCCTTTTTCCTCAACTTGGAAAAGAAATCTCCTATAAGGAAAACTACAAATATCTTCATGCCTATTTTACTCATGCCTTTCTAAAAAAACTCTTTGGTGATAATCTTCATCAATACCCCATTCTTGAGGCATCAGCCTATCACCATCTTCCTGAAAAAGCAGAAGAGAAGCAAAGAATTTTTGCAAGAATATATCAACTTGCCGACCAATACTCAAGCGCAGAAAGAAGCACCCATGTTAAATTGGCTGATATACCCCTTTTGAGATCAATTTTTCAAATAATAAACATTTCATCAAAGGCATCAAAGGAATGTTCAAACAATAATCAGTCAAATTTATGTGAATTTGATAGATATTTTTATAGGTTGTCTCCTTTAAAACTTGAAAAAAAGACCATCTTTCCTGTAGATAAAGAGGAATCCAAAGAGAATTATTCCAGTGATAAGGTGTTTTTTCAATATCAAAGGCATTTTGAAAACTTTGAAAAGGAGCTGAAAGAAGGATATAACAATTTCTTATATTATGGAGATTTGGAATATCTTTTACATCTAAGTTATTATCTTTGTTATAAATACTTCTGGTGTGTTCCTGCTTCAACTTATGATCCTGATAGAGAAGGAGCGCATTATCCAGATATTTCCCTTTTTGATCATATGAGGGTTACTGCTGCTTTTGCAACCTCGCTTTGGACACATTACAACCGAGATATTCTCACTAATAAGATTACGAAACCTGAAAGAGATTTAAAACTTCTTTTTATCAAAGGAGACATAAGCGGAATTCAAAATTTTCTCTATAGTATAACCAATCTAAAGGGGGTAGCCAAAAGATTAAGGGGAAGAAGCCTTTTCCTTACTCTTCTTTCAGACCTTGTTGCCCTCTCCTTAGTCAATAAATTTGAATATCCCTTTGTGAATATTCTTTTTAGCGGAGGCGGACACTTTGAAATTGTCTTGGGATACGAAGAGAGTATTCAAGATAAACTTGAAGATTTTCGCAAGGACATTGAAGAGCTTTTACTTAAGGAATTCAAAGGAACTTTGGGCTTTGTTCTTAGTGCTGTTCCGATAACTTTATTAGAATTAAAAGAAAAGGGATATAGAGAAATTAATAGGAGACACTTTCTTCAACTGGACAGACAAAAGAAAAGAAAATTCGCGTCCCTGTTTAAAAACATGGCTTCTTACGAGGATATTCTTGCTCTCATTAATGCAGACTATCGTCCAGAAAAAGAAAAAAGATTTGAAATCTGTGAGTCCTGCACAGTAAACATAATTGAAGAGAAAACGGAATTTCCAGAGGAAGAGCGCATATGTAAGTGGTGTGATATTTTCAGGAAAATTGGTGAGGCGGTTCCAAGAGCAGAAATTCTTCTCTATTCGAAGAGGAAATTCCCTAATTTTTCAGGTTTTTATCTCGAAAAACTTGGTGGTTTTTATTTTCTTACAAAGGAAGAATTAGAGGAGGAATCAGACAAACTTCAGAAGCTTTTGAAAACAGGGAATGGAGAAGCACCTTTAATATTTCTTATAAATGATACAGATTTTATAAAAAAGGAATATCATGGGCTTGTTAGAGGATTTAAGTTTGTAGGGCAATCTGTTCCGGTTAAAGAGGAGGGAAGGGGGGAAGTAAAGCCCTTTGAAGAGCTTGTTTTAGATGCAGATGGAGATAAAAAGCTTGCCTTTGCAAGGGCTGATGTGGACAATCTTGGTCTAATTTTTAGAGAGGGCCTGGGTGAGGACTATAGCATTTCAAGAGTTGCCACTTTAAGCCGAAGTTTAGACCTCTTCTTTTCTGGATACTTAAATACCCTTTTTGAGAAAAACTCCTTCAAAAATAAAATTTATACCCTTTATGCAGGAGGTGACGATTTATTTATCGTTGGCCCATGGAATGTAATTTTTGATGCTGTAAAAGAGGTAAGGAAGGAGTTTAAGGAGTATACCTGCAATA
>CAZQQV010000113.1:0-2400 GCA_964595655.1 uncultured Caldimicrobium sp. | reverse complement strand
GAGTTTTTCATTAATTTTTTTTGGATGGATTTTTTCACTTACAGGTAAAAACCCCCTTGGAATTACCTTTAAAGTAAGTCTTCTTTCAACCTTTTCAGGGATTGGTCTTCTTTTTTTTATCAATGAAGTTTATTATCTTATCACCCGTCGCGATGGAATAGGAATGGGGGATTTCAAGCTTATGGGAGGGCTTGGGGCTTATCTGGGATATAAAAGTTTTTATAATCTCCTCTTTTTTGCCTCCCTGATTGGAGTTATTAGCTTTTTTATTTTTCAGATTTATCAAAGGATTTTCAAAGGAGAAAGGGGCTCTTCTTCAGAAAATATGCTCAAAAAAGAGATACCCTTTGGGCCTCTTCTCAGTATTTCAGCCCTCATTTATCTTTTTAATCCGAAAAGTCTGCTATAAGTGGTGCGTGATCTGAGGGTTTGGGAAGGCTTCTTGTTTTAAGATCAACCGCAACTTCTTTAAGTCTCTCCTTCAATGGCTCTGTAATTAGAATATGATCAAGCCTCATTCCGAGATTTTTCTTAAAGGCTGAAAACTGATAGTCCCACCAGGTAAATACTCCCTTTTTATCAGAATATTTCACCCTTAGGGCATCAAATAAACCCCATTCAAGAAGATTTTTAAAGGCCTTTCTTTCCCTTTCGTGAAAGCAAATCTGACCATCTAACAAAATTGGATCATAAACATCCTCTGGTTCAGGGGCCACATTGAAATCTCCCCCAAGAAGAATTTTATCCTTTGGTGAAAAAAACTTTTCAAGAAATTCTCTTAAGCGATATATAAACTGAATTTTGTAATAAAAATAATCTGACCCAACAGGGCTTCCATTGGGCACATATATGGAAAAAACATATAGATCATTAAATTTTCCGCAGAGAATGCGCTCTTTTGCTTGATGGTCTTCATCATAAAGCCCCTCAAAGCCTGAAAAGGCTTTTTCAGCCTCTCTCTTTGTAATAATGGCCACTCCATTTCTTCCCCTTCCACCGGAGTGATAAATCCGATACCCAAGGCTTTGAAACAGATTTTCCGGAATCCTTTCAGTTTTTGTTTCCTGCAAAAGAAGAAAATCGGGCTTTTTTTCAGAGAGTAAACTCTCCACTTGGGCCTTTCTTATGTTAAAGGAGTTTACATTCCAGGTAATAACTCTCATGCTTTAAGCCTCTCTCCTTGTGGGTAAAGATATACCGTGCGAATGGGGAAGGGAATTTCAATGCCCTCTTCTTTGTAGCGTTTGTGTAGTCTTTTAATAAATTCGTGAGCAATAACAAATCTTGCGGTGGGCTCCTTACTTCTTAAAATCACATTAAAATTAATACTGGATTCTCTAAAGGCAGTATATCTTATTAATGGCTCAAAATCTGGGACTCCATCTGGATGAGTTTTCATAAGTTCTCTTGCCACTTCAAGGGTTATTCTTTCAACCCTTTCAAGATCGCTTTCATAACTTACTCCTACCTCAACAATCACAGATAGATCAGGAGAGGGAAGGTGGTAATTAATAACCTTGCTTTGGGCAAGTTTGGAATTGGGAATTATGATAAGATTGTTGGAAAGGGTTCTCAGGGTAGTGTTTCTCCAGGTGATATCTTCAACGATGCCCTCATCTCCTGATTCAAGGCGAAGGAAATCCCCTGGTTTTATCTGCTTGCTCATAATTATGTGAATTCCAGCAAAAAAATTCTCAAGGGTATCCTTTAAAGCTAAACTTATAGCAAGACCTGCAATTCCAAGGGTGGTAATAAAAGGGGCGATATTGATATTAAGCACATTTAAAATCAGAATACCAGCAATCACATAAACAAAGATTTTCACAAGGATTTCAAATAGGGTAATCTTAGAGAGCACCTCACTTTTCTGAAGAACATAATAATTAAAAATTTCAACGAGAAGTCTTGATCCAGACATAGCAAGAGAGAGAATCAGAAGGATAAGAAGGGTTTTATTAATTATTGTGAAAATATGGGGAGGAATCCTGGTAAGGCCAAGACTTATATGTAGGGCTAAAAGTAAGCCCCAGAAAGGAATAAACTTTTTGAAAACCTTTATAACTATTTCACTAAAGGGCCATTTAGTTCTTTTAGCAAGCCCCAAAAGATACCTGAAAAACACACTTCTTAAAAAATAGGTCATAAGGAGAATACCTATGAATACCCCAAGAGGTAAAAGCAACTCTTTCCAGTTCACCAGGAATTACCTCTTATGAAGAAGCTTGGTTTATCAGACTTTGGATTTTACTGAAAAATTCTCCTATGTCAATTAAATTTTTAATGAAATTTTTTACCAAAACCAACGCAAGCTAAAACCTGTAGTTACAAGACTTCCAAGGTTTTAAACATTCTACGGGAGGCACAAACTTTAGCTTAAGAAATTTTCAAAGGCTGGCTAAA
>CAZQQV010000112.1:0-2633 GCA_964595655.1 uncultured Caldimicrobium sp. | reverse complement strand
TTACTTTAAAAGGCATCTTCCCCAGTATGGGGTCTTTGATGAAAAGCGCTATTTCAAAGAAGGAAAGGAGATTTTTCTTTTTGCCATTAATGATGTAAAGATAGGGGTCTCCATCTGTGAAGATATCTGGTATCCCTCAGGGGTTGAAAGAATTTATGCCCTATCTGGGGCTGAGGCCATCGTAAGCCTTAATGCCTCCCCTTATCATATCGGTAAATATGAGTTTAAAGAAAATTTTCTTAAGGCCCGAGCTGAAGAGAATCAGTGTTATGTGGTTTATGTAAATATGGTTGGAGGCCAAGATGACCTTGTTTTTGATGGAAGATCTCTTGTTATTTCCCCTTCTGGGAAAATTATAGCAAGATGTAAGGCCTTTGAGGAAGACCTTTTGGTGGTAAGCCTGAAAAGGGAGAAGGTAATCTCTGAAAGGCTCTTTGAGAGGCGGTTAAAAGAGGAGAGGCCAAAGGAGGCCCTGCTATATAAAGAGCTTAACCTTGAAAAGGAGGTTCCCTGTCTTGAGGGTAGAATTTCGGAGAATCCAAAGGAGGAAGAAGAGATCTACTCTGCCTTAAAACTTGCTTTAAGGGACTATTTTTACAAAAATGGCTTTAGGGGGATAGTCCTTGGGCTTTCAGGGGGTGTGGATTCAGCCTTAACGGCGGTTCTTGCCGTTGATGCCTTAGGAAAGGAGAGGGTAACGGCCCTTTTTATGCCCAGTGAGTTTACCTCTCAGGAGTCCTATGAGGATGCAAAGGAGCTTGCCAGGAACTTAGAAATCCCTCTTATTGAAATACCCATTACAGAAATCTTTAAAAGTTATCGCGAAACCTTTAAAAAAAGGCTTGGTTTTGAGGATTTCACTGTGGCTGAAGAGAATCTTCAGGCAAGAATCAGGGCCAATCTTTTATTTTACCTCTCCAACAGAGAGGGCCAACTTGTGCTTTCAACCTCCAACAAAAGCGAGGCAGCCACAGGCTATACCACCATTTACGGGGATATGGCAGGGGGTTTTGCTCCCTTAAAGGATGTCTATAAAACTATGGTTTACCGACTTGCCCACTATAGAAACTCTTTAAGCCCCGTTATACCCGAAAGGATCCTTAAAAAGGCTCCTTCTGCTGAGCTTAGGCCTGGACAGACCGATCAGGATACCCTTCCACCTTATGAAATTCTGGATGAAATCCTAAAGCTCCATCTGGAAGAAGGATTAACTCCTGAGGAGATTGTGAAAAAGGGCTTTGAGGAAAGGACAGTGCAGAAGGTTTTTTATATGCTTAAAAGGGCTGAATACAAGAGAAAACAGGCCCCTCTTGGGCCAAAAATAACCAAACGGGCCTTTGGAAGGGATTACAGAATGCCTGTTACCAATGGGTATCTATGAGACTTAGAGAAGAAGAAAAACGGGCTTTAAAAAAGGCCTTAAAAGATTTTAAGGGAGAAATTTATCTTTTTGGCTCAAGACTTGATTCTAAAAAAAGAGGAGGAGACATAGATATACTTTTGATTCCAGAGGAAAACCTCTCTCCCTTGAAACTTGAGCTTGAAGTGAAAAGACGCTTTTTTGAGGAGTGTGAAGAAGATATTGACGTAGTGATCTATCAAAAGGGTGATCCCTTTTGTGAGGAGATTCTGAAAAATGCCAAAAGAATTACTCTTGAAGAGCTTTGAAGATCTTTTAAGCCCAGCTAAACTTTTTGAAGAGGCCTTATCAAGATACAAACCCTATTCTGCAGATAAGGATTATACGGAGGAAGAAAGACTCTTTTATGATGCCATGAGTTTTCGTTTTCAAAAATTGGTTGAGGCCTTGTTGTTCTTTTTAAAGTCCCTTGAACTTTATCTTTTTGCTGAAACCAGTGACACCCTGCGAGGAAGACTCCTTCGTCTTGAAAAAGGGCATTTTATTTCTGATACAGAACTTTATTTAAAAGCAAGGATTTTAAGAAATAAAATAGTTCATGCCTATTTACCGGAAGAGCTGGAAGAACTTTATGAAGAGTTGGTAAATACAGGCAAAAAATTACTTGAGGAAGTTGAAAACCTGAAGAAAAGAAAAGGTGAATTCTTATGAAAGTGCTTGCTATAAGACATGTGGAAATTGAGCATCTTGGAGTCTTTGAGGAAATTTTAAAGTCTCTTAATGTAGAATATCACTATCTTGATACCCCCAAAGGAGAAAGACTTTCTCAACCCCTTGAAAATTATTCTGCTCTTGTTGTGCTTGGAGGATATATGGGGGCCTATGAGGAAGACAAATATAAATTTTTGGTTTACGAGTTTAAGCTCATGGAGGAGGCCTTAAAAAAGGAGATTCCCCTTTTAGGGATCTGCCTTGGGGCTCAAATGCTTGCTAAGGTTCTTGGAGCCAAGGTTTATCCTGGAAGCAAGGGGAAGGAAATTGGCTGGATGGAGGTCCTTAAAACCGGGGACCACCCCTATTTTAGGGATTTTCCGCAAAGACTTAAGGTCTTTCAGTGGCACGGAGACACCTTTGACCTTCCAAAGGGGGCAGAAAGAATCTTTTCTTCGGAGAAATATGAAAATCAGGGCTTTGTTTATGGAAGAAGCGTAGGTCTTCAATTCCACATAGAGGTTGATAAGGGGCTTGCCTCCGTCTGGAAAGAGGCTTATAA
>CAZQQV010000111.1:1461-2698 GCA_964595655.1 uncultured Caldimicrobium sp. | reverse complement strand
CCTTTCTTTTCCCGAAGGGGCAAGAAAGCATAAGGCATGCCCTCATTAGAAGCTCAGCCCTCAATCTTCTTGCAAGGGGCCTTGGCTATCTTCGGCAGATTGCCATTGCGATTCTTCTCGGGTTCAGCATAAAGACCGATGCCTTTTTTATGGCCCTATCCCTTATGGGAATCTTTCTCACCTTTGTGGATGTCTTTGATTCCATAGGGGTCCCTAATCTGGTTCGGGCAAGGCTTAAAAATCCTGAAGAATTTAAGAGACTTGCTGGTCTTTTATTCAGCTTTACTCTGATTTTAAGTCTATCCGCTCTCCTTCTTTCCCTTCTTTTTATGCCCCTTATTTTAAAAATACCTCGCGGGTTTAGCAAAGAAGCCCTAAATTATACCCAGATAGCCTATCTTTTGCTTATTCCCTACATGTTTTTTTCCTTCCTCTTTCACCACTTTGGGGCAGTTCTTCGCAGTGAACGAAGATTTACTGCCTATTTTGTGGGAGAATTCATTCTTACCATTTTCAACTTTCTGTTCACCCTTTTAGGGCTTATTCTTACCTCAGACTGGAGAGTTCTTCCCCTTTCTTTATCCTTTGCCCAAGCTGTTGCTACAATTTATATGCTCTATGCGGGAAAGGAATTTTTACATCTCAGGCTCTATTTTGACGATACTGTGAAATATTTACTTAAGACCTTTTTTTATCTTTCCTCTCTTTATGGGGTTTTTCATCTTTACATCCTTGTGGATAGGGCCTTTGCTTCTTATCTTGGAGAAAAGGCAGTTTCTGCCCTTTCCTATGGCTTGATGATAGCAGCTTCCCCCACCGGTATCATCAAACTTCAACATATGGCCATTACTGCCCTTTCTGAAGATCCCCGAAAGGAGCGTCTAAACTTTTTTCTAAAAAAGATTTTCCTGGCCATTCCCCCTATAGCCCTGATACTTTTTCTCATCCCCACCCTTATAGTAAAACTTCTTTTTGGATACGGAAAGTTTTCCCATCTTGATGTGAACCTTACCGCTGTAGCTCTTCGCTACTATGCCTTAAGCCTTCCCTTCTTTTTTGCCTGGCCTATCCTTTACAGATATTTTCAGGTAAAGGAAAACTTAAAGCCCCTCTTTTTTATAGCCCTTCTTGGGGTCTTTGTGAACTTTCTTATGAATTATCTTTTAGTTTTTAAGCTCGGCCTTGGCCTTGCAGGCATTTGCCTTGGAACCTTTGTTGCCTATGTCTTTCTTTGCGG
>CAZQQV010000111.1:0-1361 GCA_964595655.1 uncultured Caldimicrobium sp. | reverse complement strand
CTACAAACTCCAATAAATAAACTCTTTATCCCCCTTTATATCTTCAAAAATTCCCTTTACATCAATCAAAATGTAAGGCTTAGTCATAAGACTTTTAAAAAACTCTTTAGAATATTCTCTAAAACACTGGTGTTTAACAGAAACTATTATGCAATCATAGGGTGAAAACTCTTCCAATCTCCTTAACAAATCTATACCATATTCTTTTTTTACCTCTTCAGGTTGAGCCACAGGGTCATAAACAAAGACCTTTAATCCAAACTCTGTCAACTCCTTCACCAGATCAAAGGATTTTGAATTTCTAATATCAGGTATATTTTCTTTAAAAGTTATTCCTAAGACCAAAATTTTTGAATTTGAGATATCCTTTCCCCCTTTTATCAAGAGTTTTAACACTTTATTGGCGATAAATACGGGCATAGATTCATTGATATTTCTTCCAGCAAGAATTAGCTGGGGTACATGCCCAACTTCCAGAGACTTATAGGCAAGGTAATAGGGATCAACAGGGATGCAATGTCCTCCCACAAGGCCTGGTTCAAATCTTAAGAAATTCCATTTGGTATAAGCTGCCTTAAGAACTTCTTTAGTTTCAAGCCCAAGCCTGTCAAAGATAATAGCAAGCTCATTCATAAGGGCAATGTTTATATCCCTCTGGATGTTTTCTATCACCTTGGCAGCTTCAGCAACCCTGATACTTGGGGCTTTATAAATCCCAGCCTCAACAATGGATTCATACACCCTGGCAATTTTTTCTAAGGAGTATTCACAATCTCCAGCAACCACCTTGACCACCTTTTCAATGGTATGCTCCTTGTCGCCAGGATTTACCCTTTCAGGGGAATACCCAACAAAGAAGTCTCTTTTCCACTTGAGCCCACTTTCTCTTTCTAAAAGGGGAACGCAAACTTCCTCTGTTGCCCCTGGATAAACCGTTGACTCGTATACAACAATGCTTCCTTTGGTTAAATTTCTTCCCACAATGGATGAGGCAGACTTAAGAAAGGAGAGATCCGGATTTTTCACTTTATCTACAGGGGTTGGAACTGCAACTATAATAAAATCACATTCAGATATTTTTCTCTCATCATTGGTGAACTCAAGATTGGAATTTTTAAGACTTTTTTCGTCAACCTCTCCCGTTACATCAAAGCCTTTTTTTAACTCCTCAATACGCCTTGGATTTTTATCAAAACCAATAACTCTGTATTTCTTTGCAAGAAGACAGGCAAGGGGAAGCCCCACATACCCCAACCCGACAACACAGATTTTCTTTACCTCGGATTCTCTATCTTTCATAGTTTTTTCCCTCCTAATAAAATTTTTGAAATCTGTTTTTTTAAGGTAGCCGCAAGCCCTTT
>CAZQQV010000110.1:0-2718 GCA_964595655.1 uncultured Caldimicrobium sp. | reverse complement strand
TTGATCTAAATCAAATGTAATGTTTATTGATAACCGGAGGCTTTACCTTGCGTCAAAGTTTTTAGGAAACTACAATTAATAATTTTAATCCATAACCGCAAAAATTTTAAGCCCAGGTTGTGAGTTGCGCACCAAACAAAAATTTGCAATATACTAAATTTTTGATAAGGGGAAGGGGATGAAATCTATTAAAGATGGGTTATGTTTAATAATATGAGTATGACTTTTCTTGAAAACTTTGATGTGATAGTAATTGGGGCAGGGCATGCGGGGATTGAGGCTGCCCTTGCTTCGGCCCGCATGGGTTGCAAGACCCTTATTCTTACCATAAATCTTGATAGAATTGGAGCTATGAGTTGTAATCCTTCCATCGGTGGGATAGGGAAGGGGCATCTTGTAAAGGAGATTGATGCCCTTGGTGGGGAGATGGCCCTTGCCATAGATGAAACGGGAATTCAATTTAGAAAACTCAATACCAAAAAAGGCCCTGCTGTTAGGGCCACCCGTGCTCAAGCTGATCGCTTTCGCTATCAGGCAAGAATGAAAAGAGTTCTTGAGAGAACTCCCAATTTACATATTCGCCAGGCTTCAGTTTCTCAACTCCTTGTCAAGGACAAAAGAATAATTGGTGTTAGAACTCGAACAGGTGAGGAATATGGAGCAAAGGCAGTAGTTATTGCAACAGGCACCTTTATGCATGGGATTATTCACATTGGCCTTGAGTCCTTTCCAGCAGGACGCCTCGGAGATCCCCCTTCAAATAGACTGCCTGATAACTTAAAAGAGCTTGGGTTTAATCTAGGGAGATTTAAAACCGGGACCTGCCCCCGCCTTGATGGAAGAACCATAGATTATTCTAAATGTGAAATTCAGTGGGGCGATTATCCCCCTCCACTTTTTTCATTTAAAAATTGCGGAAAAAGGCCACCTCTTCCACAGGTTCCCTGCTTTATTACCTACACCACCCCCAAAACCCATGAAATTATAAGGAATGCCCTTGATAGATCTCCCCTTTTTACAGGTCGAATAAAATCAAGAGGCGTAAGATATTGCCCTTCCATTGAGGATAAAATTTTTAGATTTGCCGATAAGGAGCGGCATCAGGTTTTTCTTGAACCTGAGGGGCTTGACACTGTAGAGGTCTATCCTAATGGTATAAGTAACAGCCTCCCCCTTGATGTGCAAATTGAAATGGTTAGATCTATCCCTGGGCTTGAAAGGGCAGTAATTTTAAGACCTGGGTATGGCATTGAATATGATTTTGTTTATCCTGACCAACTAAAACATACCCTTGAGACAAGGCTTATTGAGGGTCTTTTTCTTGCAGGCCAAATTAATGGAACTACTGGTTATGAAGAGGCAGCAGCCCAGGGTTTGATAGCTGGAATTAATGCAGCCCTTAAAGCCAAAGAGGAGGAACCTTTCATTCTTGATAGATCTCAGGCCTATATAGGGGTCCTTATTGATGATCTTGTTACCAAGGGAACGGATGAGCCCTATCGCATGTTTACTTCAAGGGCTGAGTATAGGCTTCTTCTGAGGGAAGACAATGCAGATCTCAGGCTTACAGAGCTTGGAAGAAAGCTTGGACTTGTGGATGATGAGCGCTGGGAAATTTATCTTGAAAGAAAGCAGAATATCAAAAAGCTTTTAGAGTTTGTAAAAGAGAACAAGGTAGCACCAAGCAGAATTAATCCCTATCTTGAAAAAGTTGGTTCCGCCCCCCTAAAAGAGCCAGTAAGACTTTTTGATCTTCTTAAACGGCCAGAGGTTGATTTAAAGGATCTCTGCGAAATAATTGAAGATCTTTCAAAATTCTCAGCTGATATCCTTGAAGAGGTTGAGATAGAGATTAAGTATAGTGGGTATCTTGAAAAGCAGCTCAAAGAAGTTGAAAAGTTCAAAAAATGGGAATCCATGCTTCTTCCGGAGGATTTAGATTATTATGCCATCCCAGGTCTTTCCAATGAAATCAGGGAAAAACTCTCAAAATATCGTCCCATCTCCATTGGTCAGGCTTTAAGAATTCCTGGTGTTACTCCTGCTGCAATATCTGCCATTCAGGTTTATCTGAAGAAACGAGGGTTAAAAGCTGAAAAGGCAAATACCGAAGAGAGTTCTCAAGCTAATTAAATATCTTCAGGATCGCGGATATAGGGCTTATCTTGTAGGTGGATGTGTAAGGGATCTGCTTCTGGGGTTAAAACCCAAGGATTTTGACATTGTAACTGATGCCCTTCCAGAGGAACTTTTGAGGCTTTTTCCGCGCTCTCGTCTTGTGGGAAGGCGTTTCCCGGTTGTGCATGTCTATTTTGATAAAAAGGACTTTGTGGAAATATCCACTTTTAGAGGGCCTGAAGAGAAAGATGAAGGGCCCTTTGAAAATTTTGGAACCCCTGAAGAGGATGCCAAAAGAAGAGATCTCACCATTAATGCTCTGTTTTATGATCCCTTTAGGGATGAAATTCTGGATTATGTTCAGGGGCTTGAGGATTTAAAGAGGGGGATTATTCGTATAATCGGAGAGCCTAACAGGCGTTATAGGCAAGATCCTGTGAGAATGTTAAGGGTTATAAGACACGCCGCAAGAACTGGTTTTGAAATTGAAGAAAAAACCTGGCAAAGCCTTCTTGAATTAAAATCTTTAATAAAAACTGTTCCAAAGGAGAGATTGAGAGATGAAATTTTAAAGGATATCTCTGGTTTTTGGATTACCAG
>CAZQQV010000109.1:0-2757 GCA_964595655.1 uncultured Caldimicrobium sp. | reverse complement strand
TAATATTCCTGGTCCAGATAATGATGCATACATCTGGGGAAAGTATCTTGAAGGCAGAGGATATAATGTGACTTACTTAATAAATGAAAATGCAACTAAATCCAATGTTAAGAAGACTCTTAAAGAAATTGCTTCTCAACTGAAGGATGGTGACATTTTTATTCTTTTTGCTGCCTCCCATGGAACTCCAAAGAATGTAGATGGTGAGGTGGGAATTGTGTTATATGACTCTGGGGAAATTAAAGGAAACAAATACGGCTGTAGCAAAATGCCCCCATCTGAACCTCATCTTCAGGCAGCAAATAAAATGTGTGTTCTTATTAAAGATTCTCTCTCCATTAGGGAGGATGTTTTGAGTCTTCTCAAGAACAAAAAGGTTATCTTTATTCCTATCCTTGATGCCTGTTATTCAGGAGATGCTCTGCGGGGCTATTTAGGAGAGGTAGTTAAAAGTGAAACAGTTGCTCCCCTTGATTTTTATGAAAAGAGGTTAAGGGAGCTTGCTCCTCAGTCCTTATATATGGTTCTTGCATCAGCCTCTGGATTTCGGCAGGCCTATGGGTATGATCCGAGTAATTTTACGGAGATAAGAACAGTTTTTAAAAGAGGAATTGAAGAATTGCCTTTTAATGTTAAAATTAAGACAAAAGATGGAGCTTCAACGGTTGCTCCTCACGGGGTCTTTAGCTTTTACTTTGTTAATGGACTTAATCTTAATGAGCATTCTATTTCTAAGACCTATGAGGCAACAAAAGAGGCTATTAATAAAGATTCAGAGCTTGTTTGTTATATAGAAAAGAAACAAGGAAGAACTATTAGAGTGGTTTCTGATTGCCCGAAGGGAGGGCAAAATCCTGTGCTATTAAAGATAAGAGGAGAAGATTTTAAGTTTTAATAAGATAAAAATTCAAGGAGGGGCGGCAATATGGCTGTCATAGAGATGCCAAAGGCAAGGGGGGAGTTGCTAGAATTTGGCAAAAGGGCAGGAATCAGAAATTTAACACCTGCTGAGGAGTCTGCTTTTTGGCACGGTGATTTTGATGTTATTTTTCGCAAAGAGAAAGAGTGTATTGAAACAAAGATTAAAAATAAGGCCGAAGATATTGTGATGCATTGTAAACAAAATGGTAAAAAGAGCATCAATAAAGATGAGATTGAAAATGAATATACTAAAGAAATTGAACATGTAATTAAAAACAATTATTGTGAATATAGAACAACTAAATCGTTAGTTGATAGATATCAAAAATTTATTGATGAAACTCAAACCAAAAGCTATAGTCTTGGGAAGACTTTTATGATATTATTAATAATCTCTATCATCATAGAGTTTATAGTGCTTCTCTTTCAAAGTGTAGGTATGGCTTTGACTGAGGGCGAAGATCTTGATGCAACTGTAATAGGTATGGCTTTCTTTTATGCTGTTCTTTTGGCAATAGGTGGATATATTTTGGGAGTTGGTATAGGAAGATGGCTTGTAAGTAATAAGTTTAAAAAATTGGGCATGGCTCACGAGGAGATTACTTACAAGATGCAAACTCTTGATTACATTTTCATCGTCATTGGCTCAGTGTTAATACTTGCTATTTCAATTATACGAACAATTGCTGGAGGTGGTCTTCAAGCTTTTTTTATAACTCTACTTTTAGGTATAGTAGTAGCTATCTTTAAGAGTCAACATGAATTTAATAATTCTATGCGTGGTTTTATAGCTATACTTAGAGAAAAGTATTCTATATACTTGGCCTCAAAAAAACATATGGATAACCTTAATAATTATAAAGAAACATTTTTAACACATCTTCAAAATCTTGCAAAGAAAGAGAATATTGAAATTCAATCAAAGGAGGGTTAAGTATGATATGGGCAGTTCTATCTCTTTTCTTGTTAATTACTTTAAATGTAAATGCAAATGCATCTAATCCCTGTCAGATTAAAGTATCTTCAGGGAAAAAAGTATACCTTGCTGGTGGAGAGGCCTTAGGATTATTTGAGAAATATCTTGAAGAGGCCAATAAAAAGGGCATAAAGATAAACTTGAGAAGTCTTGAGGTAGTCTATTGGGATGGCAAAACCGAGCACACCATAAAACCCGGGTGGGGAACCATTTTTTCAGGAGAAACTCCCAAAGCTTGGTGGCGAAAGGAGTTAAAAAACAAAGAGGCAAAGTATGATCCCACAAGAGTTTCAAAGGCTCAACAGTATGGCTGGGATATTGTATGCATTGCAAGTCAAGTAGCTACTACACAACCTTCTCAGGAAACTCAAGAGCAAACTCCTCAAGGAAAGGGAGTTTGCACTGCCGAAGCCAAACAGGTCATTAATCTTGGCATCTCCTTTATTAATTCAAAGAAAATAGATAATGCCATAAAGGAATTCCAGCATGCTGTGCAAATAAGCCCAGGCTGTCCTCTTGCTTATGCTAATCTCGTTTCAGCTTATGTGGTAAAGGGCAATTATAATCTTGCCATAGACACATATAAAGAGGGGCTTAATAAAGCTGGAGAGGATGGTTTTCTCCACATAGCTGGTGCTGTTGCCTACATCCGAAAGGGTGACCTGGATTATGCCCTTACCTCTGTTGAAAAGGCTCTCAAACTTGGTTACAAAGAAAAATCAGTTTTTGAGGGAAAGGATTTAAAACCACTCCTTTTGAAGCGCAAAAAAGATTACTGCAGTCTATTAGAAAAATACGGAGTTGTTATAAAAGAATGTCTGTAATGGTAATTGAAAACCAACTAAAAAGGCCTTTGAAAC
>CAZQQV010000108.1:0-2778 GCA_964595655.1 uncultured Caldimicrobium sp. | reverse complement strand
TAAACAAAAAGAGATACTTAATCTTCTCAGAAAACTCAAAAAATAGTGCAGTAAATAACAAAAAGAAAAACACATATGGAAAAGAAGTAATTACTATACCTTTTAGTAAAGAAAAGTTTACAAAATCTATGGCTTGAGTGAAAAAACAGATGACACTTCCTTTACACCGAAAAATCAGAAATAAGGTATAATAAAAGTTGATTAATAAAATAATTATAGAAAGAAAAATAAATAATTTTTTTAGACTTAAAAGGGAGTTTGATTGATAAATATAAAATCCTGTAAGTAAAGCAATTAAAAGGGAAGTGTAATAATATAGATAAAATGTTTCTATAGAAGCAATAGGGTTAACACTAATAAAGGCATAAGGTAAAATAAAGAGAAAAAAAAGGCTCAGAGACCATATTAAACTTTTTGGTTGAATTTTTAAAAATTTCAAAAATTCTTGGCGATAAAGCCATATATATAGCAAAAACGAGATATTAAAGATAATAGATCCAGCCCAATAAAAAGCCTTGCTCCTTTTTAAAAAAAGATCTAAGGTTATGAAAACAAAGGCCCAAGTTAATAATCCCGTAATAATTGCTAATTCTTTTTTAAATCGCATTTTAATTGAGTCTTTTGCCTGAAAAATTTCCTTTGAAAGTTTGTTTTTTAAAATTAGGGGAAATTTTAAACCGAAATGGAAAAAAGAAAAGATTACTTTTAAGACACTGACTACAATAAAACTGGGGTTCCGCCAATTTCAGTGATTAGTTTTTCAATTTCCTCTGGGGGGAGTTTTGTTACTGGCTCTCCTTTCATGGCCTCACTTATTTTCTCCTCAATTACAGTGCCATGGATGTGGTCAGCACCCCACAATAGGGCCACCTGGGAAAGACCTATCCCAAGAAAAACCCAATAAGCCTTAATATGTGGAAAATTGTCAAGGATTATTCTTGAAAGAGCAATGGTTTTTAGAATCTTTTGAGAAGAAGGAGGTCTTAAATGAGAAAGCTCGGTATTTTCAGGAATAAAGGCAAGGGGCACAAAGGCCTCAAAACCTCCTGTTTCTTCCTGGATTTCTCTAAGCTTAAGAAGATGATCTACAACCTCTTCATCTGTTTCAATATGTCCAAAAAGAAGGGTGGCATTGGTTTTTAGGCCTACTTTATGGGCAGTTTTGGCAATTTCAATCCATCTTTCTGAACTAATTTTAGTGGGATAAAGTTCCCTTCGGATTCTTTCAGAAAAAACTTCAGCCCCACCTCCAGGAATGGCTGAAAGACCTGCCTCTTTTAGTTCATAAAGAACCTCTTCCACAGGCTTTTTACTAAGTTTACTGAGAAAATCTATTTCCACACAGGTAAAGGCACGAATCCTTAGATTGGGCTTTAATTTTTTAATTTCTCTCAAAAGATTTATATAATACTCGTAAGGCAAGGAGGGATTTAAACCACCAACGATATGGACCTCTCTTAGAGAGTCTTCTTGAGAAAGCTTTTCAAGAATTTCTTCTATACTTAGGGTATAAGCACCTTTTTCATGGGGTTTTTTATGATAGCCACAGAATTTGCAATTAAGTATGCATACATTGGTATAGTTGATGTGGCGATTTATGGTGTAATAATAATTCTTTCCGTGAATTTTCTCTTTGACTTCATGAGCAAGGCGCCCAAGCTCAAAGATATCACCCTTTTGATAGAGCTCAATTAATTCCTTTCTCGAAAGCATTAAGATTTATTATACTTGATTTATCCAAGAAAACCAGAAGCTTGCCTCAGGTGTTTAAAGACTTCAAAGGCCTTAAGGTTTCCTAAGAATTATATTATAGGGGGGAGGGTAATTAAAGGGCTTTCTCTAAAATTGTTTTAGCTGTTTCATAGTCATAGATTTTCTCAAGGCCCCAAACTGAGGATGTCTTTGCAACCATTTTAGCTGTCTCATCCACTGCCTTTTCGTCAAGGCCAGCTTCTCTAAAGCTTACAGGTGCCCCTATCTTTTTAAACCAGTTTTTTAAAGCTTCAATTCCCTCTTCAGCTCGTGATAAACCAAAGACCTCATTGGCAAATCTTTCAAACTGAGAGGGGTTTTTGTCAAGATACCAGCTCATCCAGGCAGGAATCACAATGCTAAGACAGGCCCCATGAGGTAAATCGTAAAGCCCTCCTATGGCATGGGCAAGGAGATGATTATGGAAGGCTCCTCCTTTTATACCTATCTGGGCAAGACCATTTAGGGCAAGTGTTGAAGCCCACATAAATTCAGCTCTGGCTTCATAGTGTTCAGGATTCTCAAGAATTAGTTCTGTGGTCTCCATAACAGTCTTAATAAGTCCCTCAATGAATCTTGCCTGAAGTTTTGGACAATGTTCACCACTAAAATAGAGCTCAATAACATGAGCAATAACATCCACTGCTGCATAGGCCTGATACTCCTTAGATACTGTAAAGGTGAGCTCTGGATTCAAAATGGAGGCCTTAGGACAAAGAAGGGGTGAGCTAATATAAAGCTTTTCCTTAGTTTCATCATGGGTAATCACCGCATTTCCGTTCATCTCTGTGCCTGTTGCTGCAACAGTTAAAATATCAAAGACTGGAAGGGCCTCTGTAATTACCTTTTCATGCCTAAAATAGCTCCAGAGATTTTCTTCTCCTACTTTCACTCCCAGAGCAATGGCCTTGGCCTCATCCACTACTGAACCTCCTCCCACACCAAGAATAGCCTCAGCTCCAAATTCCTTGGCCTTTCTTACTCCCTCAAGGGTGTGAGAGAGAACCGGATTGGGTTTTACCCCTG
>CAZQQV010000107.1:0-2862 GCA_964595655.1 uncultured Caldimicrobium sp. | reverse complement strand
ACACCCTGTGGAATATAAGTACTTATGGTTCTCTGTAAGCCCATAATATCCTCCTTTTTGGCAAATTTGTTTATAGTCTCAGTTTATAAGATTTTGTATTACTCGTCAAGGGCTCGTTATGAATAACCAAACCAAAAATTCCTCGCAAGCTGAAGCTTAAGGATGTGGCCTTTCAAACTGGGAAAAAATATTATGGACCTTTAGAAACTATAACAGTTTATAACTACCAGAATATCAAAAACTTGCAAAATATGATTCTTTTAAAATTTCTGGGAGGGGCAACCTGTAGGTTTCGTTTTTTGGATTTTTGTTTATTTTTTAGCAGACTAAAAGTCATGCGGCTGTCTTTAAAAACAACTTTGCAAAGAACTCAAAAAGATTGAGAGTTCTGAACCATTTCGCTTAGTAAAGAAGATACTTTTCAATCAACAAAGGGCTGTAATTTTATTACTGAGCGGATTCCTCTCCAGAAGTAGCGTTTGAGGATTCCTGAGGAGGAATATAAACGGGGAGAGGCTTGGCTTCATGGGTTGTTCCCCTCATAAGATTCAGCCAGAGGGGGCAGGCAATTCTTCCGCCAGTTTCCCCCTTTCCGAGGGTTCTTCCTTTATCATAGCCAACCCATACCCCACAGGTATAATCTGCAGTAAATCCTATGAACCAGGCATCTTTATATTCTTGAGTAGTTCCTGTTTTTCCTCCAACTGGCACACCAAGGGCTGAAGCACACCGCCCTGTTCCATAAGATACAACTGCCTGAAGAAATTCATTCATTATAGAAGCTGTCTTTGGAGAAAAGACTGGTTTGCTCTCAGGCTGAGTTTGATAAATAACTTTTCCTCCATAAATCTGATCGTATATGGCCTCAATATATCTTGGCGACCATCTATTCCCAAGAGTTGGAAATACCGTATAAGCAAGGCTTAATTCCACAGGGCTAACTTCATAAGTTCCAAGGGCAACACTATAATTAAGAGATGAAGGAAAGTTAAAGCCCACCCTACTAAAAAGGATTTTAAGCCTATCTATTCCCAATAAAAGTGCAATTCTAACTGAGACAGTATTTCTTGAGTGGGCAAGGGCATCTTTTAAACTAACTGGCCCCATGTATTTTCCGTCATAATTCCCAGGACTCCAATCCTCCCCTGCATTAGCACCTGGAAGAGTAATAGGCTCATCAGGCAAAATGGAATTGGGCCCCAAGACCCCTGTTTCAAGGGCCTCGGCCCAAATAAATGGTTTAATAGCGGATCCCGCCTGTCTTTTGGCAAGAATAGCTCTATTATAAGAAGATTCCATATAATTCTTTCCACCCACAAGAAATCTAATTCCACCGTCTTGATTAGAAATACACACAGCTGCTATCTCTGGGGCATCTTTTTTATACTGCTGGGAAAGATAATTTAACATATTCTCATAACCCCTTTTTTGCCAGTTTAAATCCAGAGTAGTTACAATTCTATACCCACCTTTTTCAAGGGCTTCAGGGGGCAAAATTTTTTCTAATTCAGCCTTCACTAAATCAATAAAGTAGGCTGCATACCAGGGAATATTGACATTCTTAGGATTGACAATTAAAGGCTGAGCCATAACCCTTTGAGCCTCTTCCCAAGAAATAAAACCAACCTCTGCCATTCTCCTTAAAACATAATTTCTTCTGGAAAGAGCTGCTTGGGGATTATTTAAAGGACTAAATTTAGAAGGCCCGGGGGGAAGGCCAGCTAAAGTTGCTGCCTCTGCTAAATTTAGCTCCCATACATGTTTACCAAAATAAGTAAGAGAAGCTGCCTCAACTCCATAAGCTCCCTCTCCAAGATAAATATGATTGAGATAAATCGTAAGTATCTCTTCTTTGGTAAGATTTTTCTCAATTTGCCAGGCAAGGACCATTTCTTTAACTTTTCTTGAAAGTGTTCTTTCTGGGCTCAAGATGAGAGATTTTACCACTTGTTGGGTTATAGTGCTTCCGCCTTGAACAATTTTTCCAGAAACAAGGTTTTTATATAGCGCCCTAAGGAGTCCATAAAAATCTATACCCTTGTGAGCATAAAAATTGGCATCTTCAGCAGCAATAAAGGCCTTGACCACATGAGGAGGAATCATTTTTAAAGGTACAAATATTCTTCTCTCCTTTCCGAGATACCCAATTACCTTTCCGTTATGATCAAGAATTAAATTTGTTTGAATTGGTTGATAATTTTTAAGTTTAGTGATACTCGGAAGGGAGATTTTAAGATATAAAAAAAGAACAAAAAACAAGATACCAATAAATATAAGAAAGGTTAGAAAAAAAAGAAATATTAATTTCAGAGCTGATTTCATTAGAAATGTAATTTTAACAAGAAAAAAGGGTTTTTCAATTTAAGTATAGGAAGCCCTTTTGATGGCTGTTTCAAACTATTTCAAAGTGGCCTTCTGACTAACCCGCCCAAGAAAAAAAAGAGAAATTAAGTCTCCTTTCTCTTATTTTGGATAGATGATGTGTGCCCCCACAGCCGCCCTGAAAAGGAAAAAAATTTTCTTGGAAATGCTTTTGACTTTCTGTTTTCATTTGTTATATACTATTGCTTTGGGAGACAGCAAGATATTTTAAAATAGGAAAATTACCCTTTATAAATTGCAGGGGAAGGAAAGGTAGCATGATAAATTTTAAGTGTGGCAAAACGGAGTTTAATAAGATAGAGATCTTTAAAATTTTGAAAAATTTGCTAGGCTGCCTTTCTTGAGCCACCTAAAATTACAAAGAAGCTCTAAACGAGTATGAAGCTTTAAAGGAGGAATTAAAGAAGGGAAAGAAGGGCACTGAGGATGTAAGGCCCTATCTTTGTGGCTGTGATTGTGTGGTTCTTCCTTCTTACAGGG
>CAZQQV010000106.1:0-2895 GCA_964595655.1 uncultured Caldimicrobium sp. | reverse complement strand
AGGAGGTATAAGAAATGGCTGTTCCTAAGAGAAAAACTTCTCGTTCAAGAAGGGGAATGAGAAGAGCTCATCAGGCTTTAACTCCTCCCTCTGGAAGCATCTGCCCAAGATGCAAGTCCTTTAAACTTCCTCATCGGGTTTGCCCCAGTTGTGGTTATTACAAAGGTAAAGCCTTCCTTGAAAAAGAAGAAGCCTGATAATTTTCAATGTTTCGCATAGTTCTTGATGTAATGGGGGGCGACTTTGCCCCTGATGCTATTTTAAAAGGGGCAAAGCTTGCCCTTGAAAGCCTCAAAGAAGCTCATCTAATACTGGTTGGACCTGAAAAGGTTATACGAAGCTTTCCTACAAGTAAAAGGGTTGATTTTCTATTTACGGAAGAATTTGTTCGCATGGATGAATCCCCTGGTGAGGCTTTAAAGAAAAAGAAAGAAGCAAGTATTTTTAAGGGGCTTGAGCTTTTGCGGGATGGTGTAGCAGATGCCTTTGTTTCAGCAGGAAATTCAGGGGCTGTAGTAGCAGGAAGTATTTTTATCTTAGGCAGAATATCTGGGGTTAGACGTCCTGCCATTGCCACACTTTTGCCTACTTTAAAGGAGCCTATGGTTTTAATTGATGCAGGAGCCAATGTGGATTCTAAGGCTTATGATCTTTATCAATTTGGCCTTATGGCAAGTCTTTTTCTTGAAACCATCTGGGGGCGTCCCAATCCCAAAATAGCTCTGCTTTCAATTGGTGAGGAGTCTGGGAAGGGAAACCAATTAGTAAAGGAGGCTCATAAGCTTTTTAGCTCCTCCAAACTCAATTACTATGGAAACATAGAAGGGAGGGACATTTACAAAGGTTTGGTTGATGTGGTTGTCTGCGATGGCTTTATAGGTAATATCTGCCTTAAGCTTTCTGAGGGCTTAGCTGAAACCATTCTTGAAATGCTAAAAAATGAAGTTAAAAAATCCTATCTTTATCTATTAGGTATGTATCTCTCTAAAGGAGCCCTTTCAGCCTTCAAGAAAAAAACTGATTGGAGAGAGTATGGAGGGGCTCCCCTTCTTGGAGTTAAGGGAAATGTGATAATATCTCATGGAAAATCCGATGCCTATGCCATAAAAAATGCCATAAAACAAGCCCTTGAATTTGCCAAAATAGGCCTTCACAGAAAACTTGAAATTGCCATACAAGAAAGCCTCTTGGAGGGCGAAAAAGTTGAACCGTAGAGTTTATTCAAGAATTTTATCCCTCGGTATGGCTGTTCCTCCAAAGATTTTGACCAATCATGATCTTGAAAAAATGGTTGAAACAAGCGATGAGTGGATAATTGAAAGAACTGGTATTAAAGAAAGACACATCCTTGAAAAAGACGAGGTAATAAGCACCTACGCTATAAAGGCGGCAAAAGAGGCTTTAGAGAGGGCCAAACTTTCGCCAGAGGATATAAATCTCATCATTGCTGCAACCCTCACACCAGATTTTCTCATGCCCAGTCTATCTATTCTTGTGCAAAAGGAGCTTTGTGCCGAAAGGGCCGGAGCCTTTGATTTATCAGCAACTTGTTCAGGTTTTCTTTATGCCTTAGTGGTTGCAGATCAGTTTGTTAGGGCTAATCCTCACTGGAAGGTGCTTGTAATTGGGGCTGAGGCCCTATCCCGAAAAACAAACTGGGAGGACAGAACCACCTGTGTGCTCTTTGGGGATGGGGCAGGCGCTGCTATTGTCTCAGCCTCTGAAGAGGAAAGCGGAATCCTTGATTTTATCATCGGTGCAGATGGTTCAAATTGGCATCTTTTAACCTTAAAAGGAGGGGGTTCTGCCTACTTTCCCTTTGATGAAAGACTTCCCAAAGAAGAATATTATATCAAAATGCAGGGGCGTGAGGTTTTCAAAATAGCTGTTAGAATGATGGAAAAAATAGCCCTTGAACTTCTTGAGAGAAACAACCTTTCCCCCAGGGACTTATCCTTGGTTATTCCTCATCAGGCCAATTTAAGAATCATCGAATATTTAAGGGAAAGGCTTGAACTGCCCAAAGAAAAGGTTTTCGTCAATATCCACAAATATGGAAATACTTCCGCTGCGAGTATTCCTATAGCTCTCTATGAAGCTGAAAAAGAGGGTCGTTTAAAGAGAGGAGATTTAATTCTTATGGTCTCCTTTGGGGGAGGTTTTACCTTCGCAGGGGTTCTTATGCGCTGGTAAGGCCTCATCCATGAAGAAAAAAACTCCTCTTAAACCCAGTCTTTACCATAGAATTTTTGAGGACTTTCCAGGATACTTGGCCATTCTTGATGAAAAGGGAAATATTCTTGCAACCAATCTTCACTGGCAAAAGGAGGCTATTTTAAAGGGTCTTCTTATAAGACCTGATTGCATAGGTTACAACTATCTTAAGCTCTGCCAAAATGCAAAGGATGAGGAAAGAGAGTTTGCAGAAAGGATTGAAAGGGGGATTCTTGCAGTTATGAAAAAGGAATTACCCTTTTTTTCCCTGGTTTATGAACTTTATGAAAACCAAGAAGAAAACCCAAAAAAATTTCTTTTTCTCTTTTTTCCTTTAAGAAGCAAACCCAAGGTTTTTGTCCTTCTTCATCAGGAATTGCCTAAAGATTGGGCTATTCTTCCCATGTCTCAACCCGCTGAAGAAAAGCCTAAGGTTTCGTCTTTCTTTTCAACCTGGTTCACCCTTCTTGAAGGAATGCTCTTTCCTTTTTTAAATCTCCTTAAAGGGAGACTTGATCCAGAACTTGAAAACATGCGAGTTGAAATTCTCAAAAAAATGGAAGACTTTAAAAGGGAAACCCTTTCTTCTTTGAATCCCCTTGCTATGCTTACCACCAAAGAGGCTCAAATTGCCCTTCTTGTGAAGGAGGGTAAGACCTCAGAGGAAATCGGAAGAATTTT
>CAZQQV010000105.1:0-2977 GCA_964595655.1 uncultured Caldimicrobium sp. | reverse complement strand
CGCGCCCGGCAGGACTCGAACCTGCAACCTTTGGATTCGTAGTCCAATGCTCTATCCAGTTGAGCTACGGGCGCATACTTAAAAATCGGGGCGGGCAGATTTGAACTGCCGACCCCCTGCTCCCAAGGCAGGTGCGCTCCCAGGCTGCGCTACGCCCCGATAACCTCAACTCTTCATTATAGAACATCTTTTTATCTTTTCAAGTAAATTCCACTGAATTTTAGCTAAAGCTTGCGGCTATCACAAAAATTCAAAATCCAAAATTCATAGTCTTGATAGGGGCAAAACCCTTAGCCTGCGAATTTTTTCAACGCAACCTATAGATTGTGGCTTCCAATTATCGCAAGACAATTTTATCTTTCTTCACTATTAAACATATAACATGGCCTTCCTCAAAAACTCATAGGCTCAACCCTCTCTAAGGATTTTTAACTTTTTTTAGCAAGGTAAACCTTGGTTGCTCCGCTTCCACCTTCCTCTGGTGAAGCCTCTTCAATACTTTCAACCAGAGGATGATCCTTAAGATAGTCTCTTATAGCTGACCGCAACCTCCCAGTTCCATGCCCATGGATAACTAATAAAATCCCTTTTCCTTTCATAAAACAATCATTTACTTTTCGTTCAAGCAAATATAGGGCAGACTCAACATCCTCACCCAAAAGATTAAGAGTCTCTTTAGAATTCAATAGATCTCTTTTCTCCCTCAAAAAAAATTTATTCTTTTGAAGCCCATAAACAGAGGATTTTTGAGAAATACTTCTTAATTCCGAAATAGGCACTTCAAATTTGATATTTCCAGAGAGAATTTCTGCCTTTTTCTCTCTCAATCTTAAAATAATTCCTTCTCGATTAAAGGATTGTACGTAGACCCTATCTCCTTCTTTAAAGGTTTCCTGAAAAGGTGGAAGACTTGATTTCTCTAAAAATTCTTGGAATTTTTCAATATAATTCTTGCGGGCACTTTCCTTTGGTAAAGAATTGAGAAAGTTTAAAAATTCCTTTTGAAATCTTTCCTGCCAAGTACTAATTTCTTTTCGTAATTTCTCTTTTAGTTGCTCCCTTTCTTTTAATAAATTTTGTCTTTCTCGCTCAAGTTCTATAAGTTTTTCTTCAAGGGCTTTCCTGAGTTTCTCTACTGATTCAATTTCTTTGGCATATTTTTCTTCTAAGTCATAAAGATTTTTATTTTGAAGAAATTCTTTCGCCCTATTAAGAATTCCCTCATCCAATCCAATTTTTTGAGCAAGATCAAAGGCATGGGAATCACCAAGATATCCATAAATCAGCTTATAAGTAGGCATAAAGGTTTTTCTATCAAAATCCACTTTAGCATATTGAAATTCCTCTCTTAAAGAAGAAAGGCTTTTAAGGAGATGTGAGTGGGTTGTTAAAACCACCTTTGCCCCTTTATCAAGTAATCTTTCAACAATAGCCCAAGTTAGGGAGGCTCCCTCTTCAGGATTGGTTCCCCTACCTGGCTCGTCTAAGAGCACCAAGGTTTGTTTGTCTGCCTGTTCAAGAATCCTTTTCAGATTTTTTAAGTGAGAGGAAAAAGAAGATTCCCCCTGCCAGAGATCTTGCTCATCTCCAAGATCAACAAGAATTTTTGAAAAAAAAGGAATAACTGCCCTTTTTGCTGGTATTAAAAAACCATTTAAGGCCATAATAACAGAAATTCCTATGGTTTTTAGGGTAACAGTTTTTCCTCCAAGATTTGGCCCTGTAATTAAAAGGGCCCTTTCAAGATAATAATTATTTCTTACAGGTGGAGTTGTTTCCTTTTCAAGAGACCGGAAGAACAAAAGAGGATGAATAGCCTCCTCAAGAATGAGTTTTCCTTCCTTTACAATCTCTGGGAAAACCCCTCTGTATTCCCTCCCAATCAAGACTTTAGCAAGAGTAATATCAAGCTCAGAAATAATTTCTTCAATTTTCTTAAATTCCCCTTCAAGAAGAAATATCTCTCCTGAAATTTCTTTTAAAATCCTTAAAACCTCCTTTTCTTCCCTCCAAATAATCTCCTCAAGTTCATTGGTAAGTTCAATGATACTTAAGGGTTCTATAAAAACTGTTGCTCCGCTTTGAGAGAGGCCTCTTAGGGCGCCTTTAACTTTGTTTTTATATTCTGGTTTAACAGGTAGAACATATCTTCCCTCTTTTTGGAGGTAAAGATCTTCCTGAAGATACCCCTTTTTCCAGTAAAACTCTTTAAGTCTTTCGATTTTGGCAATTAATTCTTCCTCAATTTCCCTTCTTTTTTTCCGAATAAGAAAAAGTTGATAGCTTGCCCTATCTCGAAGTTCGCCTCTTTCAAGATCAAAAATTTCTTTAATTTTTTGAAATAATAATTCAAGTTCAGGAAGATAATTCTTAAGTTCTAAAAAGGGAGAATTTTCTAAGAAACTCTTTAAGTTTGAGGCAGTTTCAATCCACTGGGCAATTTTAGAAATTTCTTTTGAGAGAAAAAAGCCTCTTTTGGAAGCCCTTTGAAAAAGCTCCTCAAGGGAAGGGAGCGGGGGAAGCTCTATTTCCCTTCCCTTCTCAATTTCCTGCCAAAGAAATTGAGATTTTTCCTTTAAAAGGGTTGCCTTTTCAAAATCAAAGAAAGGCTCTAATTGTACAAGAATTTGCCTTGCTTTTTCTGTTTTTAAATAAGGAAATAGCCTTTCCTTTAGTTTTTCCCAATCTAAATAGGTGTAATCCTTAGACACTACTTAAAAAAAGGGATTTTTAACTAATCTTGGGCCTTTTGTTGAAGTTTTTTAAGTTTTTTAAGAAGTTTTTTTCGCGCAGCCTGTATCTTCTTTCTTCTTCTAACCCCTGGCTTTTCGTAAAACTCCCTCTTTTTTACTTCGGAAAGAATTTTGGTTTTTTCTACGAGCCTTTTGAATCTTTTTAAGGCCTGCTCAAAGGATTCTCCATCTTTCACAATGATTCCAGCCAAAGAAAATCCCTCCTTCTTTAAATTTTCCTTAAA
>CAZQQV010000104.1:0-3051 GCA_964595655.1 uncultured Caldimicrobium sp. | reverse complement strand
ACCTCAGCAACTTGAGCCAGAGCTTTATATTTTATACCCTGCTGAAAGTGAAAAAGAGGAACCTATAGAAGTAGAAGGTTTCAGGGGCATATACAAAATTGGAGTTCCGGTACCAAAGAAGAAGCCATGAGCTACCTCATCTATGCAGCATATGGTTCAAATCTATTGAAGGAGAGACTCCTTGCTTACATAAGGGGTGGTGAATTTGCAAACAGAAAGTATGATGGTTGCGAGGATACAAGCGAACCTGAAAGCCTTGGCTGGATGTTTGTGCCTCACAAATTGTATTTTGCCAAAAAATCATCAAGATGGGATAGGCAGGGAGTGGCTTTCCTTTCTTGCAAAAGAGAGAGAAATTCTGAATTTCACGCGGTGGTAAGGCTCTGGAAGGTTTCAGAAACTCAGTTTGAATGCATAAAAAGACAGGAAGGAGGCTGGTATAATTATGAGCTCATTCTTGGTGAAAAAGATGGTCTGATAATAAAAACCATAACTGGATGCTGGGAAGATGAGGTTTTTCCACCCTCTAAGAGATATCTGGAAGTTATAAAAAAAGGCCTCAAGGAAACTACCGGCTGGACTGATGAAGAGATAGAAAACTATCTCAAAAAGTTTCTCCCAAAAAGCTGAGAAAGGGCATAAGGCCTGAGGCCTGCACCAAAACTCAGACCTCAGGGCCTCTTCAGTGTGCGATTTTATTCCTCTTTCATTCAGCTTTAATACTATACAAATCCAATTCTTCTTTTTGATGCAGGCTTTACAGGTGAGGTAGTGCGATACCAGGGATAAAGTTGCGATAGCAACTCTTTTTCCACCTGGTCTAAAAGCTCTCGCAGAGAAATATCAGGGTTTTGTTGCATAATTTTCCAGGCTATTTTTCTCTTTTTGCTATTATCAATATTACAAGTGATAGAACTAAAGTGAATTCTGGATAGCCTCACCACAAGTTCAACTTTCTCCTTGGGGCTATAAGGTTTAAACTCTATGGGACTTTCAAGTCTATCTCTCAATTCTGGAATTTCTAAAAGTGGTTCAATATTATTCCCTGCAAGAACGAAAACGGTTTTAAATCGCATATCGTGTGGATGGGTTATAATAGAATTTATGAACATATCCTGAAGGGGTTGATTTGGATCAAGTAGATTGACCAGAGTAGGGTATATGACAGGCATGCCCTTTTCAACTTCGTCAATAAAAACCACAACAAGATCAACATTCTTATTTGATACATCTTTAAAAATAACTCCTGGGTGACTCCTTGTGTAATGCGACTCAGATCCAAGAAGCCTCAAGGTGAGGTCTTTAGATTGATCCATATATGAAGACATCTTACAAAGGTGAAGTCTGGTTATAATTCCATGAGTATTGAGGGCATTTACAAGGGCCTCCACAGCGTAACTTTTTCCAGTCCCTGGAGGACCAACAAGAATTGGTGTGCGAACAATTTTCGAGCCAGAAAGCTTCCTGAATATGGACATAAGAAGTAAACTACATAACTCTTCTCTAAACGGCATGAGAGTTTTTAAAGCCTTAAAAATTTTTCTTTGATTTTTATGAAACCGCTTGAATATATCCCGTAGTACTCTGAACCTGTCCTTCTCTGTCCCAAAAACAGCAGGCTCTGTAAATGTCTCCAATATGTGTGATGCTTGACCTGCAACCTCGTTATCGAGAGCCCCCTTATTTCTCGCTATAAACTCCTCTTTTATTTTCTCGATTATTGACTTATTCTCTTTAATGTTTTCTGCTCTCTCCTCACACACATCGGAGTCTTCTTCAGAATAAATCATCCCTTCCTCATCAAAGAAATCAGATTCATACTCACAAGAAGGCATCTCCTCCTGGTCAAAAAGCTCGTTCTTCTTCTCATCAAAGTTAGAGGAGCAATACTTGCTCAACCGCATAGTACACCCCCCTTCAGTTTATTTTTAGATTTTTTTTTGATCTTTTTAATGGCTTTTACACACTAAGACTGTGCCTGCAGGCTAAACAGGATAAATTGTTCTCTAACCGCCTGCCTGCATGGATTTTGTCAGAAACTTCAGCTTTTGAATGCATCTAATTTTTTTTGTGCCTGTCTCCGGCTGCAGAAAAATCAAATGCCGAATGAGTGACAGTTGCAGATTGAACCAAATTTTCTACCACATGAGAAGCCAGATTTATCTTCCTTGAATTTCGTAATCTCTTTTGAAATCTTTTTGACTTTCCCATGCGCACACCTCCTAGAATTTATTCTAAACTCAAAAACTTTTTCCTCTTTTCCAGACTTAAAACTCCACAAGATAACTTTAATTTTGGCCAGGTCCTATTGACATCAAAATAGCACATTTCCTTATCGCTGTTTTGAATAGTCCAAAATATGGTAGAAATCCTCATCACCATGTTTTTTCCCCTCTATTTAATATATAATAGTTTTTTTTAGAATTTTTCAACTTGAATTTTTATTTTTATCCCCCGCTCTTTATTAATGAATTTCCCAAGCCTTTCATGGAATTTTTTGTCAACCTGACGCACTCCCTTTTGGCCACTTTGGATAGCTTCAAACATCAATAGCAACTTCCGCAACCCTCACTAACCTGAATTTTTTGCAAAAAAGAGTCAAATTTTCTAACGCAACCTGAATGTTAAACTACTAAAGAGATTTAAAAAATAAGGGGTAGTATCAAGAATTTTGTGTATACCCATGTTGTAATACTTCTTCTTTTAAGAATATTGTAATTTCCTTTAAACCATATCTTGCCCTCATCCCCACCTCTAATTCCTCCTTTACAGCCTCATATTCGTTTAACTCCCTCTTTGTGATTTTTAAGGTGCCTCCATCTTACCAAACCCAGTTTGGCCATATATAAAATTTATAATACTACCATCTTGGTTGAACTTCTTAAAAATTGTATTAATATTGTTTTCAACACTTGAAGGTGGTACGGAGAGTGGTACGCAAAAAATCGCAAACTGAAAATCAAGAAATGATAAGGCTTTCAGAGTTAAGAAGGATGCCCTCCGGGGGCGCTTCTCTCAATCAAGCTTTATTCATCAGGGTTTAAATTCAGT
>CAZQQV010000103.1:0-3080 GCA_964595655.1 uncultured Caldimicrobium sp. | reverse complement strand
CTCCTTTTTTAGTTTTTAACCTCCAGCTATCGCTGGAACAATGGAGACCACATCCCCATCTTTGAGAGGGGTCTCCTCACCCTGCAAAAACCTTATGTCTTCATCATTGACAAAGAAGTTAATAAATCTTCTGAGATTTCCCTCTTCATCGCAAAGTCTCTCCTTAAGACCCGGATACCTTCTCTCAAGATCTTCAATCAGTTCTTTGAGGGTTGCCCCCTCTGCTTCAACCTCCTTTTTACCACCGGTTAAAGACAAAAGCGGAGTAGGGATTCTTACCTTTACAGCCATGGCTTACTCACCTCCTTTTATGTGGTTTTTAAAATCTTCCAGATTGGGTTTTATTCTAATAACTGGCCTTAAGTGGTTTATAACAGCCTCCTGGGTTTTAAGGCCATTTCCGGTAATACAGATAACCACTTCCTCATCCCTTGGGATAATTCCCTTTTCAATCAATTTTTTGGTCACCGCAACGGTTACTCCGCCGGCAGTTTCCGTAAAGATCCCCTCTGTCTCTGCAAGAAGCTTAATGCCTTCAATAATCTCCTCATCCCTTACCGCTTCAGCATATCCCCCTGTCATTCTCACAATCTCAAGGGCATATACCCCGTCAGCAGGATTTCCTATGGCAATGGATTTAGCAATGGTTTTTGGCTTTACAGGTTTTATAATATTTGAACCCTCTCTAAAGGCATTCACAATGGGGGCACAGCCCTCTGCCTGGGCAAGATAAAATCTCGTTTTAAATTCTGGGATAAGTCCGAGGTCATAAAACTCCTTTAACCCTTTATAAATTTTTGTGACTAAAGAGCCTGAGGCAGCAGGAATAACGATATGCTTGGGGGCCCTGAAACCAAGCTGTTCTGCCACCTCAAACCCATAGGTTTTTGAGCCCTCTGCATAATAGGGCCTCAAATTCACATTCACAAAGGCCCAGCGAAAGGTCATGGCAATCTCAGCACAAAGCCTGTTTACATCATCGTAATTACCTTCCACAGCCACAAGGTTAACCCCGTAAATCAAAGAGGAAAGAATCTTTGAGGCCTCAAGATCATAAGGCACAAAGACATAGCATTCAAAACCACTTGCCCTTGAATGAGAGGCCACCGCATTGGCAAGGTTTCCTGTTGAGGCACAGGCAACGGTCTTAAACCCGAATTCCCTTGCCTTGGAAAGGGCAACGGCAACTACCCTGTCTTTAAAAGAAAGGGTGGGATGATTTACTGAATCATCTTTTACATAGCATTTTTTAATCCCTAAGGCCTCTGAGAGATTTTTAGCCTCAAAGAGAGGAGTAAAGCCCGTATTAAGGCCACAAACAGGCTCCCCGTCAATGGGTAAAAGCTCGCGATATCTCCAGATATTGGGTTGCCTTTTCTCAATTTCTCTTCTGGTTAAAACCCCATTTATGACCTCATAGTCGTATTCCACCTCAAGGGGCCCAAAACACCATTCGCAGACAAAAAGGGGCTCCTTGGGATATCTTCTTCCGCATTCCCTGCATTTAAGACCTTTAACAAACATCTTGCACCTCCTCACCAAGGGTCTTTAACTCAATCTCTTTAAAACCTTCTTTTTCCTTGAAGAGAAAAGCCCTAATTTCCTTAAGACCTCCCCTTTCAACCCTTCCAATAAGATAAACATAGCCTTCCCAGGCAACCTCCATATCAAAGGCTGAAGGAAAGGCTGGATAATCTGGGTGGCTATGAAAAATCCCTATCACCTCTAATCCCGAGATTTCAGCCTCTTTCTCATAAAAAAGAAGCTTTCGCGGATCTATCTGATATCTTCTTTTCCTTTCTTCTTTCACAGGCCAGATATTTTCAACTATCTTTACTCTCTCAATCTTATAAATCTGGTTTTCCCTCTTTCCTATCAAGAGGGCACAAGCCTCTTCGGGATATTTAGCCCTTGCCCCCTTTTCAAGCTCCCCCTTAAGTCTCTCTGAAAGCAAGACCCTTTCTTTATAATTCATCCCAGAACCTCTCACTCAGATACTTGTGCCCACTATCTGGAAATAGGGTAACCACCACTCCCTCTTTAAGACCTAAAGCCACCTTTAGAGCCCCCGCAAGGGCAGCCCCTGAAGAAACCCCCACAAAATAACCAAGTCTTTTAAGAAGGGCCTTAACAAAGTAATAGGCCTCCTCGGTGCTCACATAAATTACCTCATCAAGAAGACTCTCATCGTATATGGCAGGCTTAAAAGCACTTTGCATGTGTTTTAGCCCTTCAATTCCATGAAGGGCACTATCAGGCTGAACCCCGATAAGTTTTATGGCAGGGTTTTTCTCCTTAAGATATCTTCCCACACCCATCATGGTGCCTCCTGTTCCAAGGCCCGCAACAAAGTGGGTAACTCTTCCTGCAGTTCCTTCCCAGATTTCAGGGCCAGTGGTTCTATAGTGGGCAAGGTAATTGGCAGGATTGCTGTATTGGTCTGCATAAAAATAGAGCTCTCCCTCTTTTTCAAAAAGCTCTCTTGCCTTTAGGATGGCTCCATCAATCCCCTCAAGGGGGTCTGTGAGAATAAGTTCAGCCCCGAAGATTTTAAGCAGTCTAATTCTTTCAGGGCTTGCATTGGAGGGAAGACAGAGGGTCACATCATAGCCCCTTCTTCTTGCAAGAAGGGTATAAGCTATCCCCATATTCCCGGAGGTTGCATCAAGAAGCCTTTTTCCTGGCCTTAAAAGACCTTCTCTTTCTGCTGTTAAAATGATTTCCCTTGCGGGACGATCTTTCACCGAGCCTCCAGGATTATACCATTCAGCCTTGGCATAGAGCTCAACCCCTCTTTTACCATTCAAAAAGATTCCAAGATCAAGAAGAGGAGTATTTCCAATCATGTTATATATATCTTTAAAAATAAATAAACTTTTTAAATCTTTATTGGCTTTCATCTTTTTCTCCCTGGTTAAGAATTTTTAAGAAGAGAAAAAGATAGTCTTAGAGACTACAGGGACAGTCCGGGCACATTCGCCCGGAACAACAGAAAAGAGAGGATCTTACAAGAAGGTCAGAGCTGTAGTTTGCCTTCATAGTATTTTTAGTTTATAACTTAATTTTTAAATTTGTCAAGA
>CAZQQV010000102.1:0-3101 GCA_964595655.1 uncultured Caldimicrobium sp. | reverse complement strand
ATTTTTTAATCCCATTCTCCTTAGCAAAACTTGCTCTCAGCGAAAACTCATCCACTTCTGTAGGTTTAAAGGTAAGCCTTCCATCAAGGACCGCAGAGCCTCTATCTTTGTCCTTAAATTCACCCTTTCTTTTATCAAGCCACTGGTGAACCCAGGTTAAATTGGCTTCAAGAGAGAGCTTTTCATTAATTTCAAGGGCTGAAAGATCTTTAGCCTGAATAAGTAGCCCAAAAGATAACCCCAAACCAAGTAATGCCTTTTTCATAAACTCACCTCCAAGTGGTATTTATAGAGACCATTGCAAAATTATGGTTCTTTTTAGGTTTCTGAAAGCACTGGCCCGTAGGGTGCGTTTTTAATTTTCGCAACCTAAGGCTTGCAGCTCCCAGAAGACATTCAATAGCATAAAACTTTTAAAAATAACACAATTTGTGAAAAAAATAACTTTTAAGCTCTTTAACTTTCCTGAAATGGCAAAGAGGAGTGATGGGCTATTATTTTCAACTGGTTGCCCACTAATTTGTAGACGAAAGTAAACTCTACTCGTATAGTGTCTCCTGTTTTTGCACTGGTAAAGTAATAATTACCTTGACTTATGGCGATTTCATTGAAAATCAGGTTTCCTGCCACCTCAAATTTTATCGCCTCCCATGGTTCAAGAGCAAAACCCTTATCTTCTTCAAGACCATTCCCCACAAAATATGATAAAGCCTCTTCAAAGGTAAGTCTGAAGGGTTTGATTCTGGCCTTGGTTGGCTTAAATAAAACAATTCCCTCGTCATAGTTGTAACATTCTTTTATGAAACTTTTAGCAAATTCTACATAGTCCTTCTTCTCTTTATAACGCCGTCCTATTTCAATAATTCCCTTTGCCCAGGTCGCTTGAGCTTTTTGAATCATCTCTTGGGTTATCATACCTCACCCCCCTCCTTTTATTAAAATCCTAAAAGGCTTCCTATCTGATAGACCAAAAAGGCACAAACCCAGGCCACAAGGCTGTGAATTAATATGGCCTGTCCGTAGAGCTTAAAAGTCCCCAGCTCTGCTTTAAGACCAATTCCATAAACAAAGCAGGGCCAATAAAGGAGAACAAAAACCATAAAGCTCAAAGCTGAAAGTGGAGTAAAGTGTTTTTGAAGTAAAGGGATTAATCCTCCTGCTTCCTCAGGCTCCTCTACAGAAAGAGTTGCTATTCCAAAAGTAGAAAAAACATTAGAAATAGCCTCTTTTGTTTTTTCAATAAAATTCTGACCTATGTTTTTAAAATCTTCAAGTAGATCAACCTCTTTGATCTCCCTTTCCTCCTTAGAGGCTCCATAAATTTGAGCCATAGTTGAGACCACCACCTCTTTTGCGAGAATTCCTGAAAGAAGACTTGAAGCACTGGCCCAATCTCCATAACCAAGAGGTTTAAAAATGGGGGCTACCGTAGAGCCAATTTTTCCAAGTAATGAATTCTCTGGTTTTTCTGGTTTCCAGGGAAGATTAAGCAATCCCCATACTAGAACATTTATTAAAAGAATCCAGGTTCCAGCTTTGATTACGAAATGTCTTAATTTCATCCAGGTATGAATCCTCAGATCTCTAAATGTAGGAATTCTGTATGGAGGAAGTTCCATAATAAAAGGTGAACTCTCTCCTTTATAAAAAAGTTTATCCATTACAATACCCACCACCACAGCTATGGCAATTCCAAGGGCATAAAGAAAGAAAAGGACCGTTCCAGAGGACTGAGGAAAAAAAGCAGAAATAAAAAGCACATACACAGGAAGCCTTGCCCCACATGACATAAAGGGAATTAGAAATAGTGTGAGTTTACGCTCCTTCTCCTGTTCAAGGACCCTTGTTGCATATATAGAGGGAACATTGCAACCAAATCCCATAAGCATGGGAATAAAGGACTTTCCCTGAACTCCAAAGCTTTTCATAATTCTATCCATAAGAAAGGCAGCTCTTGCCATATAGCCAGAACTTTCAAGAAAGGTAATAAGAAGCATAATCATGCCAATTACCGGAAAGAAAGAGGCGACAATTCCTACCCCTCCAATAATACCCTCTGTAGAGAGGGAAATGAACCACTCAGGGGCACCTATAGCCTCTAACCCTGCTTTAGCCCAGGATGTAAAATACTTATTTATAGTTTCGTCAAGAAAATCCACATAGGGATTGGCTATGTCAAAGGCAAGCTTAAAAAGAAGCCACATCATCACAAGAAAAATGGGGATTCCTAAGTAACGATTAAGCAAGATACTATCAATCCTTTCAGTAAGGGTTATCTTTTTTATCTCAGGAGTTGAAAGAACCTGCCTGACTACACCTGCTGCAATTCCATAGCGAACCTCTGTTAGAAATTCCTCAAAGTCCTCGCCATGAACCCTCTCAATATGCTGTAAATAACTTTTTATTAGGTTTTTATCATATTTAATTCCAAGCTTCTCTAAAAGCTCCTCGTCTCCCTCAAAGACCTTGAGAATAATTCCCTTATTAAGGGCTTTTTCATCCATTTGAGGATTCAGCAAAAGAAGATGACTCCGCACTTGAGTAATAATTCTTTCAAGATCTTCACCATAAAACAAATCTTTGGGAGTCCTTCTTTTTTCATATACCTCAATAACAAGCTCTTTTATTTTATCAACCCCCTCTCCCCTTGTAGCAACTGTTGGAACTACCTTAACTCCAAGCAACTCTTCAAGGAGATTGATATTAAACCTGTAACCTAATTTTCTTGCCTCATCAAACATATTTAAGGCAACAACCATGGGAATTTCAAGCTCCATCAGTTGAAGAACAAAAAAGAGGTTTCTTTCAAGATTGGTTGAGTCAACCACGCAAAGGACAACATCAGGCCTTTGAGTGAAGAGAAAATCTCTGGAAATTTTTTCTTCCAGAGAAAAAGGGGTAAGACTATAGGTACCTGGAAGATCAATAAAGTGAAGAATATAATTCTCTGTCCTGAAGATGACTTCTTTCTTTTCTACCGTTACCCCCGGCCAGTTTCCTACCTGAAGTCTTGCCCCAGCAAGAGTGTTAATGAGGGTTGATTTTCCAGTATTCGGATTTCCACAAACAGCAATCCTTATTTCTTTCATTTTTCCACCTCC
>CAZQQV010000101.1:0-3102 GCA_964595655.1 uncultured Caldimicrobium sp. | reverse complement strand
TCAACCACAGACTGATGCACCGCCCTTGCAATCTCAAGAGGATTTACTCCCCGGTTTTTAAGGGAAATGACCTCAGATTCTGCAAAGACGGTGCACATACTGCTAATTTTTACTTCTCCGCGGCCCTGAAGGGCCCTCTCTCCAAACTCTGAAATTTTAAACCCTAAGGACATAGCCATGATCTCAAGGAAACGTCCGGTTCCTGCTGCACACTTTTCATTCATGAGAAAATGGGCAACCCTTCCCTCATTATCAAGGGAGATAACCTTGCTGTCCTGTCCTCCAATATCAATAATGGTTCTTGCCTCAGGGAAAAAGTGCCTTACTCCAAGAGCATGAGCCTTAATCTCAGTTATAACTTCACAGGAGAGATGTTCTTTAAGAAGATGCCTTCCATAGCCTGTAGCTACAATATGTTTTGTCGGATACTTTTGAATTAATTCTAAGGCTTGTTTAAGAGGATCATATCCGCTTTCCACAACCTCAAAAGAAATTTCGCCATCCTCAGATAAAAAACACACCTTAATGGTTCGTGAACCAAGATCAATCCCAAGATACATCGCTGATCATTTCCTTCTTTCTCTGATTTGTTCAAGAAAGGCCTCAATGCGGGTCTGAAGCTGACCCACATCCTCAGGGGAATAATCTGTCTCAATAAAAAGGAAGGGGATTCCCCTCTCTTCACAGGCCTTCTTAACCTTGTAAGCCTCAATATTATAGGTATGACAAAAGGCAAGGGAGTAGTAAATTAGACCCTCTGCCTTGGATTTTTCGTAAGCTGAAAGAATATCCTGAATCCTTTCCTCGTTGGGAGTAAAACAGGCACAGTTTATCTTCATATACCGACGGGTGAGCTCCCTAAGCATCCCTTCCATATCCGTTGGCTCTTCAGAGATAAGGTCATTAAAATAACGAGAGCCTATGCAGGACTCTTCATAGACAATGAGGCCTCCTGAGTTTTCAACAATGTTTGGCACCTTCCAGTTGGGTAGGGCCATGGGAGTTCCTGCTATCATTACCCGCACAGCCCCATTTTCTGAAACACCCTCTCCCTTTTTTATCCGCTCCTCAAGTTCCTCACAGAGGGCCTCAACCTTTTCAGCAAACCTCACAGGGTCATCATAAAAACTGATCTGATTGATAAGAAGCACATCCTTTCCTGAAATTGGAGGCTTTTCAGCCATTCTCAGCTCATTTAACCTCTGCAAAGCCCTCCTTTTGCGATTGATAATCTTTATACCCTCTCTTAAGGCCTCTTCAGTAAGCGTCCTTTTTGCCACCTCCTCCATATGGGCCTTGAAGGCCTTAACCTCATTTAGCCAGAGCTCTTCATCCACCTTTCTTTTCATCTGAGGAATCTCCATCACATAGGTAGGCATCTCCTCAGCATAGAGCTCATAACTTTTCTTTTTGGCATCACAGGTTGTCTCCCCGTAAAGCAAATCAACTACCTGGAAATAGGGGCAGACCCTCCCAATTCTGAAGCCATAGGCTGACTTTACAAGAGGACAGATATTTTTGGGAAGGACCCTTTCGGCATCAGGAATGGTTCCCTGAGAACCTCCACAAAGACCTATACAAACCCCACCAAGGCCTACAATAATCTCCTCAGGAACAAAGACACAAAAGGTGCCCACAACCGGGCGACCTTCTGCCTTGGCAGAAAGAAGCTCTTTAATTCTTCCCGTATGAATATTGGCAATAACCTCATCAAAGTATCTCATGCCCTCAGGGCGGTTTTTCTGGGATAGATAGGTCTTCTTATATAAATCTGTCAGGACCTCTCTCATTTTAGAGAGGCGTGCCACATCAACTCCGATACTTCCCCAGAGTTCTGGATCTGCCTTAACTTCAAAGTTTGTCATAGCAACCACCCCCTTAAATCTTTATGGGTTTAACCAGGTATTTGGAATATTCAAAGGTGAGCTCGTGTTTATCCATAAGTTTTCCATCCACTTCTGCCTGGGGATACATAAATTCATTTATCGTTTCTTTAGAAGCTGGAGGAGGCTCAAGCATGAAGTCTCTGGCATAGTTAAACTGCACCCAGTGATTATCCCAGCCTCCAAAGAGAAAATCCTTTACCTTTTGCACTCTTTGGTCTCTGAGGTCACTGATTTTTTCTTCAAGCATGAATTTTCTCACATCAGCAGGATCAACGGGAATCCAGGTGTTGATCCAGACTTCAGCCTTGCAGTGCTGGGCCTTGGTGGCATCACCCTGAACATTGGAAATGCCTCTGGAGAGCTTTGAAGGCAATACCCTTAGGCCAAAGATTTCCCTTGCCGGAAGGCCAGAGGCCCTGCAAAGAGCAACAAAGATACTACTTATATCTGTGCACTTTCCACCAAACTTTCCTTCCTCAAAGGCCTTCCAGACAACGCCCTCTCCACAACCCTTTACCGAGGGGTCCCTGTATGTATTTTCACAGACCCAGTCATAAATAGCCCTGAGTTTGTCAAGATCTGTCTTTTTGCCCTTGGTGATCTTCAGGGCTATCTCCTTTACCTTTCCACTGATTGTAATGTGAGGGGTCTCCCTGAGGAAAAGCTTAAGATCTTCAGGAAGGGCGGTATTATTGGGCTTCAATTTATTAAAGTCTATGATGTCTCTTTCCCAGAAAAGGACATGCATTCTTAATTCAAGGGTTTTTTCAACACCCTTTGGGAATTCCGCATAAAAAATCGGGGTGTGATATACAGGTTCTTCAAGAATTTGATAGCCCTGAGCTGATCCGCTTACCTTTATGCCAAGAAGCTTTTGATAGCTGGTATTCATCGGAAGAGGAACCCAGAGACGCAAGGCCTTATCCCGCTCAGGATACTGAAGCTTGTATGTAAGCTCAATTTCTTTAAGGTCCCTCACCCAAGAAGGCACATAGCTTGCAAACGATAAAAAAGGTCTTGCTGATATACAGGCTGAAGCCAAAAGAAAGATTTTAATAAAATCCCGCCTACGCACACTTACCTCCTTTAAGGAAAAGATTTGAGTCAAGTTTACCCTAAATAAATTAATTGTCAATTAATAATTAAAATTATTTAATATTTTGATGTGATTTATTAGGAACTCTAATGAATTCTTTGAAAATTATGTTTGCGAGTT
>CAZQQV010000100.1:0-3125 GCA_964595655.1 uncultured Caldimicrobium sp. | reverse complement strand
GATAAAACCTTTAAAAGAGTCTCCTGAAGGGTTTCAATAGTATAGGGTTTTGGAAGGAGGGCATCAAAATATCCCTCATATTCCTCGTGTCTCAAGCCTGACATAATATAACCGCTTGTCCCTATAATCTTGACATCCCCCTTTGTCTCTTTCAAGGCCTTTGCAAGATCAACCCCGGATAACTTTCCGGGCATGGTGAAATCGGTAATCACAAGATCAAAGGGCCTATCTCCGGCAAGGGCATCCTGAAATTTTGTAAAAGCCTCATCCCCCGTTTCGGCTGTCTCAACAGAAGCTCCAAAAAGTGAAAAGATTTCCTTAAGCCCTTCTCTTATGTCTGGATCGTCATCTACAACAAGGATCTTTTTCTCACGAATAAGCTCTTCCAGCGATAAGGGTGGGATTTCCCTTTCTTCTATTTCTCTCTTTGTAGCTGGGAGATATAGAACAAAGGTCGTTCCAACCCCAGGTTTAGAGAAGACCTCGATTCTTCCTCCATGATGTTCCACAATACTTTGCACAATAGCCAGTCCAAGCCCGGTTCCAGTTGGTTTGGTGGTAAAAAAGGGCTCAAAAATTCGTGGTAATATTTCAGGAGGTATCCCTGGTCCATTATCAGTGATACTGATTTTGACAAAGTCTCCGGCATTCTCAGCCTCTATCATTACCTTTCCCTCAGAACCAAGAACATCTCTCGCATTAATCAGAATATTTTGAAAGACCTCGGTAAGCTGAGCTATATCTCCCTCAAGTCTCATTATGTCATCAGGTATATTAAGTGAGACCTTGATAGGTGTTCCAAGAAAAACAAGATCTATGACCTCATTTAAGAGACTTTTTAAATCAATGGCTTCCCTAACAAGAGGTGCTCCTTTGGATAGGTCAAGAAGGCGTCTTGAGATCTGGGTTGCCCTTTGCAACAGATTATCCACCCGGGAGAGTAGGGCCTCAATTTTGGCAGGGTCATTTTTGTAAGTCCTTGCAAGAAAATAATAATTCTGAATACCAGCCAAAAGGTTATTGAGATCGTGAGCCGCACCACCGGCCAGACTGTTCAAAAAGTTCATCTTTTCAAGTCTGATTAATTCCTGCTGGATGCGCCTTTTTTCCGTCACATCCCGGAAAACAAAAACCACTCCAAGGATGCTTCCATCAGGGGCTAAAATAGGACTGGCACTGTCTTCAAGCACAGCCCTTTCTCCATTTTTTCGGATAAGAACCGTGTGATTGGCAAGCTCCTTTGTCTTTCCCTCCTTTAGCACTGCAGAAACCGGGTCCTCCAAGGGCTCACCAGTAGCCTCGGAGACAAGTTTTAGAAATTCTCTGACCTCCTTTCCCTTAACCTCTTCAAAGGTATAGCCTGTAAGCTCTTCAGCAACCCTGTTCATAAGAGTTACTCTTCCCTCTGCGTCTGTGACAATTACCGCATCGCCAATACTGAGAAGAGTCACAAGAAGTCTTTCCCTCTCCTCAGAAAGGCTGTCCATGTATTTTTTAAGGGTTAAAGAGGCATAATTTAGAGCCTCTTCCAAGGTCTTGAGTTCCTCAATTTTACAATCCGTGGTTATCCTTTCTCCAACAAGCTTTGGAAGATCTTTGGCAAAGTCTGTAATCTTTTTAAGGGTGTTAAAGGGTTTTGAGAGAATCTCATGGTGCAGAATTGAGGCAAGGAAATAGAGCATGAGAAAACCTATGAGAGAGTAGAGGAACAATTTTAACAAAAGGGCCTTTATTTCCTTGTTGCTTAAAGTTATCTTGACCCATGCTAAAGGCTCTCCCTTTTCAAATTTCACTGGTGCATAAAAGGCTATGATGTCCCCCTCTTGGTGAAAAAAGAAGTCCTTCCTTTGCAGATCTTCTTTACAGGGTTGATTATATTTTATTTTTACTTCATCCTTCTCTCTGAAAAGATAAAGAATACACTTGTCTTTTTTTATAAGAGAAATCTCTGTTACAGAGATATCAGAAAAAAGTCTTAGATAGAATTTTTCCAAGGTTGCGTAATCATCAATGAGAAGATATTCCAGGGTAAGGCCAGCTAAGGAGCGGGCATATTTTGACCCTTTGTCGTAGTTAAGTTGAGTTAAGTTATCATAATTTAAAAAGATCAAGAGTCCGGTGAGAAGGAGAAAAAAGATGAAGAAAAGAAGAAGGACTGATCTGCTAATCAGGTTTTTGAGGGAAATCTTTCTAATCATGGAAGTTATTATTCCAGAACCAGATATTTCTCAAGATTCAATTTTTCAAGGGGCCTGTAATCTCTATTGTAATCTGCCTCAACTGGTTGAGGAATCTGAACCTTCTGCAAAAAATCTTTCAGGTTTTCCTTTTGGGGAAGTCTCAAGAAGGCCTTTTTAAAGGATTCTCTCACCTTTTCAGGCACCCTTGGGTGGACTGCTATGGGGTGAGGAGCCGAAGGTGGTGTCTCATAAAGAATGCGAAGCTCCCTTTTGACCTCCTCAGGTTGACGCTTAAGGGTTTGATTTACGCCTCCCCCAGCAGCAACATTTCCCAAAACAACATTTCTGTAAACATTATCGTGGGTCTTTAAATAAAGGGGATAAAAATTAATTTTAAAAACCTCAGATAAAAGGGCTCTCATATATAAACTTGCTCCGTAGGCATTAGGGGCAGGAAAACCAATTTTTTTCCCATCAAGGTCCCTCACATCCCTATAGGGGGCATCCTTTCTTACTACCAGAATCCCTGTAAGGGGATTTTTATCCCGTATAAGAGGAATGTATCCCTGAGCCCTCTTTGCCATAACTGCATGATAGGGGTTCATAAAGGCAAAATCTGGCTCCCCTTTTAAAAAGGCCCTTTCAAACTCAGGGATACTTTTATAGGTCTTTAACACAAACTTCAGCCCGGTCTCCTCTTCAAGGACCTTTAAAAGGGGGTCCCAGTTCTCATGAATATAGGAGGGAGGAAATTGAGGCACAACCGCAAAAATGTAAGGTCTTTCCTCTGCAAGGGCAAGAGAGGTGAGAATGAAAGTAACAAGTATTAATAAAATGAAATTTTTAATGCCCATTTAGTAAAATATTTTATACTTTACAAAGAAAAAGTCAAGTCTGTATATAGGGCTTTTTGAAAATTTGAGTTCTTTACAAAATTATTTTTTT
>CAZQQV010000099.1:0-3171 GCA_964595655.1 uncultured Caldimicrobium sp. | reverse complement strand
AACTTTTCCCTCTTTTAAACCCACGAGGAGATTTCTTACTTTCTCTTCTATAAGGCCTCGCACCCTTCTAAAAACCTCTATCTGTTTTTCTAAAGGGGCCTTGGCTGGGTCTTCAAGATCCCAGTGTTCCCTTTTAATTCCTGGTAGATAAGGACAGCTATCCCTTGCGGAGTCACAAAGGGTAATCACAAGATCCATTTCAGAGAAGGAAATAGCAGAGAGGTCCTTGGGATATTGTCCTTCAAGGCTTAAACCCACTTCTTCCATAACCTTCTTTGTCAGGGGATGAATCCCCCTTTCAGGATTGCTTCCTGCAGAAAAGACCTCAATTTCAAGCCCAAGCTCTCTGGAAAGCTTCTTGGCAAAGGCTTCAGCCATCTGGCTTCTTGCAGAGTTTCCTGTGCAAACAAAGGCTATTTTCAGCATAAGCCTCCTCCTTCACAAAGGAAGTGATATTTCAACCTCAAAGCCTCCATCCTGGGGAAGATGAAACCTTATGGCTCCACCGTGGGCCTCAACAATTCGTCTTGTAATAAACAACCCAAGTCCCATGCCATCATCTTTACGAAGCCTCATAAAGGGCACTCCAAGAAGGTGAAGTTTATCTGGGGCAACCCCTGGCCCAAAGTCTCGAATACTAATTGTTACAGTCTTTCCAGTGGCAGGATAAACCTTGACCAAAACCTTGGAGCCCTCTGGAGAGACCTTGATAGCATTTTCAAGCACATTAAAAAAGGCCTGGATTAGAAGCTCCTCTGAGCCCTGAAGAAAATATTTTTCCTCAGGAAAGGAAAGCTCAATATCTATCTTTTTATCTTCAGCAAGGGGAGATACCCAAAAGATAGCCTCTTCTAAAATTTCCTTGAGGGAAATTCTCTCTTTTTTTATCGGAATGTCCTTTGTAAGGTAATCAAGGCCTGAAAAGAGCCTCTTTACAAGGCCACGCAACTTCTCAAGGGCCTCTTTAGCCCTTTGAAAATTCTCCCTGATGTTTCCATCCAAGCCCTTTTCAGAAAGCCTTTTTTCAAGCTCTTCAAAGTGAAGATAGGCAACTGCAAGGGGAGTTTTGAGCTCATGGGAAAGATAACTTAAGGCCATCTGATAGGCCTCTTTGAAACCCTCCTTTTCTGTTACATCCTCAATAAGAAGGACCTCAAGATTATCTCTCAAGGTGAATTTTGCAGGAGAGAGCCTCTTTCCCCTATAGGTAGTAATCTTTTTTAAGGCATCCAAGCCAAAGGTTGTTCCAAAGACCTCAAGGGCCCTTTTGTTTTGAAAATAGAGCTCTTTTTCTTTGAAGACAAAGATTTCTAAAGGGAGATGATAAAGGATATCCCTAAAGGTTTTGAGTTCAGCCTCAAGAAGCCTATTTTTGGCCTTTTCCCTGCTATAAATTCTTAAAAGATATAAAGAAATAAAACCAAGGGTTAAAAGAAGGAAAGATAAAAAGAAAAGTGCATCCTTCAGATCAATCTGCCACAAGCCTATAACCTAAGCCTCTTACTGTCTGAAGTAATTTTCCCCTTTCACCCAATTTGGATCTCAAGCGACAAATATAGGCATCAAGAACCCTTGAGTATAGCTCCTTTTCATTCCCCCAGATAAGGTCCAAAAGTTCATCCCTCATAAAGACCTTGTGAGGATTCTCGATAAAAAGGGAAAGAAGTTTATATTCTGTGCTTGTAAGTTCAAGGAGCTTTCCGTCAACATAAATGGCCTTTCTTTCTTTGTTCAAGGTAAAGGGGCCAACACTTATAACACTGGAAGGGGGCTCTTCTCCTTCCTTAAGAAGGCGTTTAATTCTTAAAATAACTTCTCGTAAGGAGAAGGGCTTAACCACATAGTCATCTGCTCCAAGCTCAAGACCAAGCACCCTATCAAGCTCCTGACCCTTGGCTGATACAATTACCACAGGTATATTTTTGTAACGGTGCGAACTGCGAAGATATTTAAGGAAATCAAGGCCGTCTCCATCGGGAAGGATAAGATCAAGAACAACTAAGTCATAGTTAGCGCCTAAAGAAAGTTCTGCATAAGCACTCGCTAAGGAAGGCTTTATAACTGCCTCAAAGCCTGCCTCCTCTAAGCCCTTTCTTAATAGCTCTGCTATCTGAGAATTGTCCTCAATTATAAGTATTCGCTTTAAGGGCTTCATTCAATCCATCCTCTACAACAAGCATATTCTCTTTCAGCTTTGGCTCGCTCTCTTCTTCTATAAGATTTAACCAGACTTTAATGGTTTCTTCAATATCAGTAAGCTCTGAGATTGCCTTAGGATCAAAAAGTCTCTTTGAGCCCTGAAGTAGGTCAAAAAGGGCATCTTTCAGGGATTTTCCCCAAATCTTTGCCCCCACAACGGGATGGAGTTTGTAGATTTTTTGCCACTCTGGAATATGATAGAGCTCTTCTCTCAGGAAATGGGGATGCATATTACTAGGCGGAAAAAGGGCTCCAAGGTCATGAACCCAGCCTGCATACTGGAGCAAATCAGCAAATTTGGAAGGATACCCCATGGCAAGAGCAAGAAGATAGGCAACTATTCCTACTCTTTGAGAGTGAAGATAGAGAGCTGGATTTCTGAATCTGATGAGCTCCAAATAGGATTCAAAGCAATCTTTAATAGGTATCTCATTTGGAAATCTCTCCACGATCTCTAAAGGTCCTGTTATGGCCTGAATGGCCCTCACCCCCTATCCTTGAATTTTAATTTTGAATGTAAAGATTTCTCTGTGCTTTTGAGGCCTTTTTTTCCATTTCCTTCACTTCAGCATAGATACTTGAAAACCCTCCAAAGGTCTCAATGGGATACCCTATGCCCTACACATAATCTTTCAGGTTTACTATTAAAGCAGGTATCTCAAAGGGATATCTTTCCGGAACCTCAAAGGACTTTGCTATTATCTGCATGGCCACCACGCCTATCTCTAAAGTATGCAGATTTTTCTGCACTTTTAGAGATCTTTTTTGCCATTTCCTTCACTTCAGCCGAGATACTTGAGAGCTCTCCAAAGGTCTCAAAACGAAAACTTGGAACAATGGCACAGGCAAGGGTCAAAAGGGGAAACCTTTTTTTCTGACCCTGCCTGTCAACGGAGACATAATATCCCTTTTCCCAGACCTCCTGCAATTTTTTAGTTTATAATGTTGGCATTAAAACCATCATATTTTACA
>CAZQQV010000098.1:0-3317 GCA_964595655.1 uncultured Caldimicrobium sp. | reverse complement strand
TTTAGATTTTTAAATGAGGCATTACGAGATTGTATTTCATGAATATGGTAGGTGAAAGACCTTTAGGTCCTGCGAAGATTTCATGCCATTGTAGTTGCGGCTTTAAGAAAGAAAGTGAACACTTAACCTCCAGAGTGAGCTTTTAGAAAGGGCTATCTTATATAAATTGTTTTTTTATAAGTAAATAGTGCCTCAAGATAGGTGTCTGTTCCGCCTCTGAGACCTACTTTTAGCTCATTTTCAAGATTGTAATATTTTAAACAGGTTCCGCAAGAGAAAATCTCAACTCCCCTTTTTTCTAATTCCTTAAAGATGGGGATAAAGGTTTCATCAAGGGTTGTAAGTTTAACTCCTGTATTCATGAAGAAAATCCTATCAGGGAGCAGATTTTGAGCGAGCATGGTTTCAAAAAAGCCCTTTAAGAGAATTTTTCCCAATTCTTTATCTTCTCCCATATGGTCAGAGGCAACAATTACAAGAAGATTTTTAGATTCTTCAGTGGGGCAGGTAATAACATACTCCTCCGAAGGAATTCCTTCTCCTTTCTCAATAAGAAGATGAAATTCCTCTCCCAGCTTCTCAGTTGAAAGAAGTTTATGCCCCTGGGCTGAGAGAAATTTTTGAATGTTTTGAAGGGAAACCTCGCTATCAATTAATACCTTTATTTTTTCACCAGGTTGAATTTCATCTAAGGCCTCTTTGGTCTTTATAACTGGCTGTGGACAGGGAAGCCCCCTTGCATCAACCACTTTCATGGTCATACCCTCAAAAAAACTTTTTTAATTTTTATAAAAATATCCCCCAAAGAGGCAAAACACAAATAAAAAATTTAAAATTTTTAAATAGGATTTATTAAAAAACCTAATAAATTTTGCTGATAAATTATAAAATGTTGAGGCTATCAGGCAAAAATTAAAACATTGATCTGGTAGCCAGGCTTTAGCCCGCAAAAAAACACGCACCCTAAAGGTTGCGGTTACCATAAACCTAAAAGGGATCATGATTTTGCAAAGGTCCTATTATCTTGAGAAAATAGGAAACTTTATTATTATAAAGGTCATGGAATTTCAAATTCACTGGGATAAAGAGCTAAAGCCCTCCTCTTTTCCCTTTGAAACCAAAACCTTAAGGATAATTCAAACCCACATCTCCTATGTAGTAATAACTGATGAAATTGTTTATAAAATTAAAAAGCCTGTAAACTTTGGTTTTCTTGATTTTACTACCCTTGAAAAACGAAAATTTTACTGTGAAAGGGAAGTTGAGCTCAATCGCAGGCTCTGTGGGGATCTTTATATAGGGGTTGTCCCTATTGTCAAAACAGAGGAAGTTTATCAAATTGAAGGTGAGGGTGAGCCTGTGGAATATGCTGTTAAGATGAAAAGACTTCCTGAAGAGGGGATGATGAAGGGACTTTTGGAGAAGGGCCAGCTAACCAAGGCTCACATAGATTTGATTGTAGATACCCTTGTTCCTTTCTATAAGACCGCTGAAACCGGAGAAAGAGTAAATTATTATGGAACCATTGAGGTTATCACCTTTAACACCGAGGAAAATTTTGAGCAGACTAAGGGCTTTGTAGGAAAGGCTTTAACTCAAAGAAAGTATGACTTCATTGTTAATTACACAAGAAACTTCCTTCAGGAGAAAAAAGAGCTCTTTGAGCGGAGAATCCGTGAGGGATACATCCGAGATGGCCACGGAGATCTTTATTCTGCCAACATCTGTTTTGATGATTTGAAAAGGGTTTACATCTTTGATTGCATTGAATTCAATGAGCGCTTTAGATGTGGGGACTCTGCTCAGGATTTGGCCTTCCTTGCTATGGATCTTGATTTTCACAGGCTCAGAGAACTCTCAAAATATTTCATAGAGGAGTATGTTAAAAAAAGTGGAGATTTGGGACTTTATGAGGTTCTCAATTTTTACAAATGTTATCGAGCCTATGTGAGGGGAAAAATTGGTTGTTTTACCTATGCTGATGAAAGGGTTCCTGAAGCTGAAAGAATGAAGGCCCTTGATGCAGCTCAGAGATATTTTGATCTTGCCTTTTCCTATGCAGGGGGAAAGCCAAAGGTTGCTGTTTTTATGGGGCTTTCGGGAACAGGAAAAACCTTCCTTGCCAAACACTTTCTTTCTAAGTATCCTGCAAGTTATCTCGCATCAGACATAGAAAGAAAAAGGCTTTTAGGGATTTCTCCTGAGGAGCACCATTTTGAAGAGTTTGAAAGGGGCATATATTCCCCAGAATATACAGAGAAAACCTATAAAAGACTTATTGAAAAAACCCTTGAAGAGATCTCTTACGGAAGAGATGTTGTGCTTGATGCCACATTCAGGGAAGAGCGCTTTAGAATTGAACTAATTGAGGCTTTAAAACCCCTTGGAATTGAACCTCTCTTTATTCTCTGCACAGCCCCAGATGAAGTTGTAAGAGAAAGAATAGAGAGAAGGCTTAAGGAAAAAAGTGCCTCCGATGCCCTCTATGAGACCTATCTTCATCAAAAGAGAAAATTCATCCCACCAAAGGCCGATAAAAATCTATTAATTCTTGATACATCTCAACCCTTTGAAGAAATTCTTTATAAGACAGAGAACTTCTTAAATTTTTAATCTTCAAGCCCCTTGTCTTTTAAAAAAGGATGATTATTTTTTGGTTAACTCAAATTACAATATTCAAATTTTTTGAGGAGGGAGGTGGAGCTATGAAGATAAGGCCTCTTTACGATCGTATTTTGGTTCAACGCATTGAGGAGGAACAGAGAACCGAATCAGGTATCATTATTCCTGATACAGCAAAAGAAAAACCCATTATGGGAAAGGTTATTGCCGTTGGAGATGGAAGACTCATGGATAATGGCCAGATTCAACCCTTAAAAGTAAAGGAAGGTGATAAAATTCTTTTCAGTAAATATGCAGGAACAGAAATTAAGATCAAAGGGGAAGAATATCTCATAATGAGAGAAGATGATGTTCTTGCTATCATTGAGGAATAAATAAAAAAATTTCAAAGGAGGAGGTGATTTTATGGCAGCTAAGGAGATTATTTATGGAGCTAACACCAGAGATAAGATTTTGGCTGGAGTAAACAAGCTTGCCAATGCTGTAAAGGTGACTCTTGGGCCCAAAGGTAGAAATGTTATTATAGAAAGATCCTTTGGTTCACCTTTAATTACAAAAGACGGAGTAACTGTTGCCAAGGAGATTGAGCTTGAGGATAAATTTGAGAATATGGGAGCCCAGATGGTTAGAGAAGTGGCTTCCAAGACAAGTGATGTAGCTGGAGATGGAACAACCACTGCAACTGTTCTTGCCCA
>CAZQQV010000097.1:0-3391 GCA_964595655.1 uncultured Caldimicrobium sp. | reverse complement strand
GGGAAGCAAAGTGAAAGGTATAAGATAGAGCTTTGTGGTCTTGAGGATTTAATAATAAAAATTTATGCAGGTTGAGGCTCAACAAGGGACATTTCGAAATAATCCAAGTTTTTGTTGGAAGCAAACTTTTAAGATATGAAAAACAAAAAGGTAAAAACAAAATAAGTAAAAAGATAAAAAACTAAAAGATAAGTCAAAAGTTCATGTCTTTTAGGAAAATAGGAAAAACTTTGAAAAATTGCAAAAATTATTAAAAGCCAGAAAAAAACCAAAAGAGGGGGGAAGAACTTAAGCATTTCTTGAGCCCCAACAAAAAACCAAGGCCCCCTTGCAGAATAACCTTCAAAGACTTTTAAGGGAAATTCAAAAAGGAAAGGAAAAGGAACAATTATCCAAAAATAGAAACTTCTTTTCCAGTTAAAAAGGGCTCTGATTTTTATGTGAAAAAGAAAAATCCCTGTTAGAAGAAAAAAAGATAGAAAAAGGTGCCAGTGATATACCCTCAATAAACCTGCTTCATCAATGGCAAAAAAGATTCTATTCAAAGGATCACCCAAGATTGGCAAAGATAAAATTAAATTTTCAGCAATTCTTCCTGCAAGCTCACCGGTTTCATCTGCTCTAAGGATATAACCAGTAAAGGTGATAAAAAGAAGTATAAAAAAAGAAAGAACAAGAAAAAACCAGGAAATTTTATCTTTTAACAGATAAAATTTTTTGTAAATACTATCTAAGAGGTGTAAAAAAAGGGCAATTAGAGCAACCTGAGATGAAAAATAGTGAAGAGCTCTTAAATATTTACCTGAAGGGACAAAGGTTATAACTTTGAGAAGACTCTCAAGGGGTTGAAAATAAAAATAGTGGAAACTCAAAAAAATCCCGCTAAGAACTGAAAGAATAAGTGCTGAGGCACTAAGCCAGGCAAGGGGAAGAAAAATAAACCCCTCAGGATATCTCAAGAAAAAGCCCCTTTTCATTGAGCTCAAAAGGAAGAATCTTTAAATCTCTCTTAGCTGGGCCCTCAATATACTTTCCAGAAAGGGTAAATTTACTCTGATGACAGGGACAAACAATCCTTTCTTTTTGTGGGTCATAGTTCAATTTACATCCAAGGTGAGGACATTTCCTTGAAAAGGCAAAATAATTTCCACTTTTTACAACAAGAATATACTCTTCTCCAAAGTAAACTTCTTTTATCTTAGAGAGTTCATCCTTCGAAAGAAAAACTTTTTTGGGAGCAGGCTTAGACAAAAAGGAAAGACTTTTTAAAAAAGGGACACTCAAAAATCCAAGGGCAAACAATCCAAAATATTTAAAAAAATTTCTTCTATTCAGGTTTTTCCTCCTTTAAAGGTGGTGCAAGTTCTCTTAGGGCCTTTTTGATGAGACTTTCAAGGGAGTCATTTTCATGAAAGACTTTAAAGAGAATTTCCTCAACCTCTTTTTTATTAAAACCAAGATTAACTAGGGAGTTTTTAGCCTCAGAGAGAAGCCTCTCCTTTTCAAGGGGGATGGTTCTACCCTTAATGGGTATTTTTCCAAAGAGATTTTTCAATTCAAGATAGAGTTTTTCGGCCCTTTTCTCCCCTACTCCAGGAATTTTGGCAAGTTCCTTTACTCTTCCCTCCTCAATTACTCTTCTTAAAAGCTCAGGGGTAAAGACTGAAAGAATATTTAAAGCAAGCTTCGGACCAACTTTTGAAAGGGTATTCAGCTTTAAAAAAAGCTCCCTCTCTTCTTTACTGAGAAATCCATAAATCTCAAGATATTCATTTTTTCTCAAAAGGGAGCACACAAATAGTTCAATTTCCCTTTCAAGAAAATCTCTCTTAAAAATTTCAAGCAAATTAAAGGGGACATGAATCTCCCATGAAAGGAGTTTACTATCTATGATGATTCTATTAGGTGGAAAAATTTCCTTGAGAATTCCTCGAATTTTATAAAACATAGGGGCCTAAAATCTTAAGAGATTATTTTCTAATGCAAAGACAAGGGAAAGGGCTAAGGCATCAGCCAAATGTTCATCTCTGATTTTATCATCAAATTTTTCTCCGAAAAGCCTCCGTAAGGCAAGGATTACCTCCTCTTTGTTGGCAAGTCCATTTCCGCACAAATAGGCTTTCCATTGAGAGGGGTGATAAAGCTTAAAGGGAATTCCCTTTTCTTCAGAAATCAATAAAATTAAAGCCTGAGCTTGAGATAATTTGACTGTGGCCTGAGGATTGGCTTTAGGAATAATTTCTTCAAGAACAATATAGTCAGGGCATTCTTTCTCAATAAATTCTTGCAAAATTCTATAAAGAAAAAATAGTTTTTTTGAAAGCCCAAGATTTCTCTTAGGTTTTAGGGTTTCAGCCCTTAAAATTTCAAAGTCTCCCTCTCTAATTTTAATTACAACACAGCCCAGATTAAGGAGCCCTGGATCAATTCCAAGAATTTTCATAGAGTTAGCTTCATTCCATCGTAGGCAGCAAGAACTTTAAGACCAAGCTCAGATGAAAGAGTTTGAGCCACCTTAAAAGGATTGGCCTTAAGCATGGTCATACCAAAGTGAGTTATAACCGTTAATTCAGGTTTTAACTCCTTTAAAAGAATTTTTAGTTCAGGCACTGAGAGGTGTAAAACTCCTTCTTTTGGTTCATAGCGAACCACATTAACAATAAGATATTGACAGTCTTTGAATTCTTCAGAAAGCTCAGGAAAATAGGCAGTATCAGTGATAATTCCAAGATTTTTATCTTTAAATTCAAAGATGAAACCATAATTTTCAGCGGTGTGTTTGAGTAAGGAGGTGGTTCTAAAAACAAAAGAACCGTCCTGATAGGTGCTTTTCGGACGCAATATTATGACCTCTTCAAGGGCCTCCTTAAGATAATTGAGAAGCAAGCCCTCATTCAAAGTCTCTTCTGTCAAAAAAACCGTCCCTCTCTTTTTAAAGGCACCCTCTGTTATAGCATCAACCATGATATTTAAATCTGCAGAATGATCCAAATGTTTGTGAGAAACAATTATGGTTTTTATCTTTTCAGGATAGATTTTTCTTTTAGCAAGATGAACCAGAGTTCCAGGCCCTGGATCAAAGAGAAGATATTTCCCATTATCCTCCAAAAGAAGCCCGGCTGATGCTCTAAGTTGTTTTGCCACTACATAACGGGCCCCTGCAGTTCCAAGAAAAAGTATCTCTGCCATAATGTTTAAAACATTTTATCAGGTTTTTTTTAAATTAAAAAGAAAAAGGGGAGGGTTTTTTAACCCCCTTTCAAATTGAAAGTTTGTTTTAATTTTACAATATAAAAAACCCTTTAAGTCAAATTTGGTCTTTTATAAATAACTGACTTTAGCTTAGAGCCTTTTGGGGATTTAGTTGAGACAGCTTTCGAGGCAACTTTTT
>CAZQQV010000096.1:0-3630 GCA_964595655.1 uncultured Caldimicrobium sp. | reverse complement strand
GAAATAGCGCTTTTCATCAAAGACCCCATACTGGGGAAGATGCCTTTTAAAGTAATACCCAGGGCATTCTCCTTTATAGATTAAAAGGGCTGCATTATAAAGGTAATCTTTACAGAGAGGAAGACCGATTATGCAAGCGGAACTAAGCTCTCGAGAGGCAGAAAGCAGTTCTTTAAGATATTTTTCACAATCCCTCAAAAAATCCCTTCTCAAAAGAAGGTCTTCCGGGGGATAGCCTGTAAGAGCAAGTTCAGGAAAACAGACAAGATGAGAGGTTTTATCAAGCTCTTTCCAAGCTGAAAGAATCCTTTCAAAATTTCCTGAAAGATCTCCAACCTTGGGGTTAATCTGGGCAATTCCAATATTTAAAAAGCACTTCATAATTTTTTATTCCAAGAATATATAAAGCCCCCAAGAGGGGGCTGAAATTTTTTTATTTATAGAATGGGGAGATATTTTTCAATTTCGTATTCTGTTACTCTTACGCGGTAGTCATCCCATTCAATCTTTTTGCTGGTTATAAGCTGGGTAAAAATGTGATCTCCAAGGGCCTCTCTCAGGAGCTCACTTTTTTCTGCATATTCAATGGCCTCAATCAAACTTCCAGGAAGCTCTTCAATCCCAAGTTTTTTTCTTTCCTCTGGATCCATATGATAAACATCCCTTTCCACGGGATCGGGAAGGGGGTATTTATTTTCAATACCCTTTAGGCCTGCTGTAAGCATAGCAGCAAAGGCAAGATAGGGATTGCAGGCAGGATCAGGACTTCTCAATTCAATACGGGTTGCCTTTTCTTTTCCTGGTTTATACATGGGAATTCTTATTAAGGCAGAACGGTTTCTTCTTGCCCAGCAGATATAAACAGGGGCCTCATATCCAGGAACAAGTCTCTTATAAGAGTTAACCCATTGATTGAGAACAAGGGTAATTTCCTTTATGTGTCTTAGAAGGCCAGCAGTATAGTGTTTAGCCACATCAGAAAGATGATAGGGATCATTGGGATCAAAAAAGGCATTTTTATTTCCTATAAAAAGACTTTGATGAACATGCATTCCACTTCCATTTACTCCATAAATGGGCTTTGGCATAAAGGTTGCATAAACTCCGTATTTTTTGGCAATCTCTTTAACAGTAACTCTATAAGTAACAACAATATCTGCCATCTCTAAAGCATCTGCATATCTTAAGTCTATCTCATGCTGAGAGGGAGCTACTTCGTGGTGAGAATATTCCACATGGATTCCCATAGACTCAAGGGCAAGAATGGTATCTCTCCTTAAGTCTTCTGCAGCATCCGTTGGATAATCAAAATAGCCTCCAGTATCAAGAATTTCAGGGGATTTATCAGATTTAAAATAGAAAAATTCAAGTTCTGGCCCAAGATAAAAATTGGTAAAGCCCATTTTTTTCATTTTTTCAAGGGCTCTTTTTAAGGCGTATCTTGGATCACCCTGATAAGGGGTCCCATCGGGATTATAAATGTCACAAAACATCCTTGCTACTGCCTTTTCCTTTGGTCTCCAGGGAAGAAGCACAAAGGTTGTAGGATCAGGAATAGCTACCATATCAGACTCGTCAATCCTTGCAAAACCCTTAATGGATGAGCCATCAAACCCCATCCCCTCTTCAAAGGCGGTCTCAAGCTCGTTTACATGGACCGCAAAGCTTTTGAGCTGACCAAGGATGTCCACAAACCAAAATCTGATAAACCTAACATCATACTTCTTGCAAAGCTCCAAAACATCCTTCTTGTCCCTTGGCTTTTCAAATTTCATTTTTAACCCCCCTTTAGCATTGGTGTTCAAATATTTATTCAAAAAGTATGCCAAATATTTTGGATTTTTCAATTGATTAATCAAGAAGGCCCTTTGAGTAAGTTACAATAAAAAAAATTTTAAGAAAGCTGTACAAAATTGTTAAATAAATCCTCTTATTGCACTTTTTTGTAAACATGTTAGTTTGAAGATATGGATCCCCTTGAAAGGAAAAATTCAGAACTTCTTGCCCTCTTTGAGGTAAGCCGGGTCTTAAGCTCCTCTTTTAATCTGAAGGAAAATCTCTTTAGGGCTATGGAGATTCTTTCTGACTATCTGGATATGAGGCGAGGAACCATTACCCTTTTAGATAAAGAGACTGAAGAATTGCGAATTGAGGTGGCCTACGGGCTAACTCCCGAGCAGATTGCAAGGGGCCGTTATAAAATCGGAGAGGGTATTGTGGGAAGGGTTGTTGAAAGAGGCGAGCCCATGGTTGTTCCTGACATAGGAAAGGAGCCCCTTTTTCTCAATAGAACAGGGGCAAGAATTGAAAAGGACAAAATCTCCTTTCTCTGTGTTCCCATCAAATTTAAAGATGAAATTTTGGGAGTTTTATCAGTTGATAGGATCTTTGATGAAACCATAGCCTTTGAGGAGGACCTGCGGGTCCTTGAAATAGTTGCCACTTTAATTGCCCAGGCCTTAAAACTCTATCAGGCCTTTTATGAAGAAAAGTTAAGAAGAGAAGAGCTTGAGCAGGAATTAAAGGAGCGCTATGCCTTCCAGAATATTATTTATGCAAGCCCTGAAATGAAAGAAATTATCAAGACTGCTCTAAAGGTTGCTCCAACTAAGGCCACAGTCCTATTAAGGGGAGAATCCGGGACTGGAAAGGAACTTTTTGCCAGAGCCATTCATTTTTCCTCGCAAAGAGCAAGAGGCCCCTTTGTGGCTATCAATTGTGCAGCTATTCCAGAAACCCTTCTTGAGGCAGAACTCTTTGGCTACGAAAAGGGAGCCTTCACAGGGGCTTTTACCTCCAAAAAGGGAAAATTTGAGCTTGCTAATGGAGGAACACTTTTTCTTGACGAGGTGGGAGATCTTCCCCTTTCCCTTCAGGGAAAACTTTTGAGAGTCCTTCAGGAGCAAACCTTTGAAAGGCTTGGAGGCACAAAGAGCATAAAAGTTGATGTAAGAATTATTGCAGCAACTCACAAAGACCTCGAGGGAATGGTAAGAAGTGGCCTTTTTCGTGAGGACCTTTACTGGCGCCTAAATGTGGTTCCTATCTTTATACCTCCTTTGAGAGAACGAAAACAGGACATTCCCCTTCTTGTGAATTACTTCCTTCAAAAATTTAATCAATTATATGGAAAAAGAATCAAGATTAAACCTGAAGCCCTGGAAGTTCTTCTTGATTACTCCTTTCCAGGAAATGTAAGGGAGCTTGAAAATCTGATTGAGAGACTGGTTTTGCTCACAGAAGAGGATTGGATTGAGGAAAGTGCATTAAAGAAGATTTTAAAAAATAAAGAAAAATTGCCTACAAATCTTGCAGAGAAAGCTTCAGAAAAAAATTCTTTAATGAGAGAGGGTCTTCTTCAGGAACTTGAAAGAATTGAAAGAGAAAGAATTCTTAAGGTTCTTGAGGAATGCAACTTTAATCAGAGTAAAGCTGCAAAGATTCTTGGGATCAGCCGAAGGCAATTAAACTATCGCCTTCAAAAATACCTTAAAAATTTGATCTAAATGGAGAAAAATTCACCATTGACTTTTTCTCTTTTTTGAGATATAAGTCATCAAAAAGGTTAAAATTTAATAATAGTTTAATTGAGTTTTTTATATTTATATAAGTTGCAAACTATAAAAGGAG
>CAZQQV010000095.1:0-3871 GCA_964595655.1 uncultured Caldimicrobium sp. | reverse complement strand
TTAAATCCTATTAATCTTTACAAAGGTTTCAAATAAGGGGCAATTTCCTCCCACTGTAACTTTTAGTTTTCCTTTCATAAGACGGACATCACTTGCTCCCTTTCCAAAAGACCGGGTTCTTACCGGCACAGGATCTCCAAATCCATGGAGCATAAAGGCCACTTCTGGATGAACATAAGGAGATATCCTCACCCTTATCTTTTCTGAGGCACCATTTGAGGATACTTCCACAAGATCTCCCTCTTTCACCCCGAATTTCTTGGCAGCCTCTGGATGAATATAAAGATAATTTTCAGGACAGAGCTCATTTAAATAGGGATTATTACTGGTGGTTCTTCCCTGAGTGTGAACGGCAACCTTTCCAGATATAAGTCTCAACATTCCATCAGGAGGTGCTTCTGGTCTTTCATAAGGGGCAAGAGAAGGAACCCCTGCCTTTTCTAAGAACTCAGAATAGACTTCAATCTTTCCTGAAGGGGTATTAAACTTGAGATTATTTCTATCATACCAGATAGGATCCTTAGTTAAATCTATCACACCCTTTTTGCTGAAATCCTCAAAGGTAAAGCCAGTTCCCTCAAGCTGCCAGTTAACCATCTCTATTTCATCCTTCCAGGGGAAGTATTCTCCCTTTCCAAGCCTTTCAGCAAGGGCCTTAAAGATCTGAAAGCGGCTTTTCGCATCAAATCTTGGATCAATCACCTTTTGCCTTAGGGCAAGCTGAGGCTTTAAGCCCTTTCTTACAATTACATTATCTGTCCTTTCAAGATAGGTGGCCTCAGGCAAGATTACATCGGCATACCAGGAAGTCCAGCTCCAATTCACATCAATGGCAACCACAAGATCAAGCTTGTCAAAGGCCTTAATCCAGACTTCAGGATCTGGCATATCTGCCAGGGGATCGTGTCTCATAGCAATATATGCCTTTACAGCATAGGGCTCCCCTGTTTCAATCACCTCTGGCAAGACCTGGAGGATACCCCACTGGCCTCTTATCCAGGGATACTTAGTTCCGGCTCCGTCACAGCGCTCTTCCTTAGGTGCTGGAGCAATGGATGTGGGCTGTTTAATTTTATAGCCTGCATCCCCTGCTCCTTTGGAAATAAAAATTCCACCCTTGGCCTCATAGCTACCCATAAGGGCATTAAGTATGTAAATGGCCCTTCTAAAATGGAAATCCTGAGAATACCAGGCCGTCATCCATCCAGGATGAAAAATTACAGAAGGTTTGGCCTCTGCTGCTTCATAGGCGATCTTTCTTATCTCCTCTGCAGGAATTCCTGTCTCCTTTTCTGCCCACTCAGGGGTATAGGGTTGAATAAAGCTTCTCAAGTAATCAAGCCCAACTACATACCTATTTACAAAATCAGCATCATAAAGGTGCTGATTGACAATCACATTAATAAGGGCAAGAGCAAGAGCATAATCCGTTCCAGGATTGATTATGAAAAACTTATAGGCCTTTGAGGCAGTATAGGTCCAGCGCACATCTATGTAAACCATTTTTCCACCAGAATTGATCATCTCTATAACATTTCTTGCTTCACCAGTGACAAGACTTTCAAGAAGATTTCTTCCAAAAACCACCATATATTTACAATTCTTATAATCATAGCCCACTGTGTTTCTCGCATGCCCGGCTACACTCATGTGGGCATTGTGAACCGAGTTTGAACAGGTGGCATGATGGGTAAAATAATTGGGAGAGCCAATTGCCCTTAAAAAGAGTTTATGAAGCTCTGCATGAGGCCCACCTCTATCACTTAAGGCAATAGCCTTTGCCCCATAATTTTCTATTATGTTTTTCAATTTATCAGCAATAAAATCTAAGGCCTCATCCCAAGAGACCCTCCTCCACTTGCCACTTCCTCTTTCTCCATCCCTAATCATTGGATACTGGGGCCTTTCATTATCATACTCAAAAGCAACCCCTGCTGCCCCTCTGGGACAGAGACTTTTTGCTCCAAAGACATGGGGATTACCCCAGATGTGCTTAATTACGCCACCTTCTACTTCTACCATAATGGGGCACCTTCCTGTACACATAGCACAAATACTATAAACTATTCTTTTTTCAGCCATAAAAAAACCTCCATCCACCTTTTTTCAGCTACTATAATTCAAACTTTATGCCTATTTTATGTCTTAGTTTTCCTAAGGATTTTTTCTAAATTGTTCCATTTGGACCAATTGAGTGTTCCAAATGGAACAATAAGTGGGCCAAAAAATTTTTTATATAGGACAGATTATAGGTTTTGGCAGCCCGTATTTTCTACATAGGATTAAAGCAAAAATATGGCATGAATATTGAAATAATAAAAATAAAACAACTTAAGGAGGTGGTGGAGATGTTCAGTAAACTTAAGTGGTCTTTTTGGTGTGTTCTAATTTTTCTCTTTTTATTCATTCCGTATGGGCTTTATAGTCAGGAAGGAAAGAAAGAAGCTCCTCCTCAGAAAGTAGATGCCCAAGCTCAACAGCCCTCACCAGAGAGCCAGCTTCAGAAGGTGGAAATTAAACTTGACAAGGAAGTTTATCGGGGAGGAGATACCATTCACATTACTGGTAAGGTGCCCCCTGGAATGAAGGTCAACTTTATTGAAATCACATCAGTAGATTCCAAAGTTCAGGTTTCAAGGCTTGATAGAAAGGACTTTAAATTTTATCTCTCTGAGGAAATTCCTGCTTTTTATCACATAATGATTAATGAAGAATATGTAGCCAAAATTGATAAGAATGGAACCGTTGAAGAAAAACCCGTTAAAGAGATCTACAATAAGTACAAGGCCACTAAAAAATGGAAAATTGGAGAATTTTTAAAAGAGAGTAATGCAGACATAGCCTTTATTACACCACCGAAAATGATTTCAGAAATCAAGGTATGGAAAACCTCTGTTTCAAGAGCAATCATTGGTTCAAGAGGAGAGCCTCTTCCCTCTCTTACTGATAAAAAAGAGATAAAAAAAGAAGCAGCCCGTTTACTTCAAACAAGAATGAAAGATTTTTCCAGTTTATTTAGTTTAGCCAAGATTACCACCAAAGAAGATGGAACCTTTGAGGCTTCTTTTAGGCTTCCTGATAATGCCCCTCCTCGTAGCTATACTGTTATTGCTGTGGTAAACAAAGAGGTGAAGAGTGATCCAGTAAAATTTACCTGTGAGGTCAGTTTCCCCAAGGTTTACTTCCCTGTTGCTGGAACCTCAACTAATGTTTTTGGGCCCCTTATCTTATCCCTTGCTATTTGCACCTTTGGTGTAATTATGGGCGCAGGTGGTGGATTTATCTTGAACCCCCTTTTAATTCTCATCTATAAGATACCCCATGGAATTGTGGCTGGTTCTGTTATGCCTACCGTTCTTTTTAGCCAGGCAACCGGAATTTACAACTACTCCAAAATAGGTTTTATCAACTGGAAATTGGGAATCACTGTGGGTATCTTTATGGCCCTTGGTGGATTCTTTGGACCCCTTCTCAACCAGTTTGTAACATTAGAGGAGTATAAATTTGTCTTTGGAATTGTTCTTCTTATCTTGGCTGCCCTTATGTTCTGGCAGACAACCCCTGGTTATATTGAAAAATCAAAGAAAGAAAAGGCTATCTTGGAGGAATTTAAGAAAAGAGCAGCAGCTGCAAAAGCTGCTAAAGAACAAAAATAAAAGGGAGGTGAAACTATGTACATGGAGATTGAATTCTGGGGAGAAAAATTCAGGGCTAATATGATAATAGGAGCTCTTGGAGGTTTCCTTATTGCTGTTGCTTCAAGTCTTGGAGGTTTTGGAGGAGGGCCCTTTGTAGTGCCCCTAATGACAGTGTTTATGGGACTTCCCATCTATGTGGTTGTGGGAAGCTCTCTCCTTGCCATCTTTTTCAA
>CAZQQV010000094.1:0-3909 GCA_964595655.1 uncultured Caldimicrobium sp. | reverse complement strand
AGGAGGTGGAGGGATGAAGAAGTGGTTGATTCTTCTTGGAATGGCTTTGGTTTCCTTAGCTCTTACTCATCCAGCTCTTGCTCAGGAGGTGGCTAAAGCTGCTGGTGACAAAATGGTCACAGGTTTTGGAATCTATTCAGCCATTATTCTTGCAGCTGGAATTGGTGTAGGGCTTGGAGCTCTGGGATGCGGAATCGGTATCGGTCAGGCAACAGCTGGTGCCTGTGAAGGTATTGCCAGAAATCCAGAACTTGCTGGAAAATTAACTGTTACTATGATTCTTGGTATCGCTCTCGTTGAAACCCAGGTTATCTATGCCCTTGTTATTGCATTGATTCTTCTTTATGCCAACCCTGTGCTTCCCAAATTTCTCCAATTCATTGGCGGATAATTTAGAAAAAATTTTAATTCCTAAAAAGGGCCTTTGGCTTAAAAAGGGCTTAAGGCCCTTTTTATATTTTTACTTTTGCATTTGCTAATGAAAAATGCTTAGCAAAACCCTTTCTTTTACCCTTCTTGGGCTTTCAGCTTATCCTGTAGAGGTAGAGGTTGATCTTTCAAGGGGGCTTCCAGGTATAACTATCGTTGGGCTTCCTGATAGTAGTATAAAGGAAAGCAAAGAAAGAATACGCTCAGCCCTCATAAATTCAGGATTTAATTTTCCTATGAAAAAAATTACCATAAACTTATCCCCTGCTGATCTAAAAAAGGAAGGGACTGGCTTTGATTTGGCTATTGCTCTTGGCATTCTCTCAGGAGAAGGCCTTCTTGAGAAGGAAAAACTTAAAAATAAGGCCTTTGTCGGAGAATTAAGCCTTGACGGTTCTCTAAGAGGAATTAGAGGAGTTTTACCCTTTGTTCTTAAGGCAAAAGAATTGCAATTGGAGGAAATCGTACTTCCTCTTGAAAACTTAAGAGAGGCAAAACTGGTAAAGGGTATTAAAATTTCAGCTTTTAAACACATGAGAGAGGTTTTTGAGTATCTCAAATTTGGGAATATATCTCCCTATGATGATGAACTCCCAGAGAGTCTTTTTAAAGAGGAATTCCAAGGAGATTTCAGTGAAATTGTAGGGCAACATCTTGCCAAAAGGGCCTTTGAGATTTCTGCTGCAGGAGGGCATAATCTCTTGCTAATTGGCCCACCTGGAGCTGGAAAAACTATGCTTGCAAGCAGGCTCCCAAGTATCTTGCCTCCTATGACATACGAGGAGGCCCTTGAAACCACAAAAATCTATTCTGTGGCAGGTCTTCTCTCTCCTGAAAGGCCTTTTATTTCCACAAGGCCCTTTCGGAATCCCCATTTTAATATCTCTGAGGCAGGCCTTATTGGAGGAGGAACTTTTCCAAGGCCAGGAGAGGTTAGCCTTGCCCATAATGGAGTGCTTTTTCTTGATGAATTTCCCGAATTCAGAAGAGATGTCATTGAAGCCCTAAGACAGCCCTTAGAGGACGGAAAGGTTACCATTACCCGCGCAGCCTTTACTGTTACCTACCCTGCCCGCTTTATTCTGGTTTGCGCCATGAACCCCTGTAGGTGCGGGTATCTTGGACATCCCACTAAAGCCTGCCAGTGCACCTATCAGGAAATCAAAAAATATAAAAGCAAACTTTCAGGCCCAATTGTGGATAGAATTGATCTCCATGTAGAGGTTCCACCTGTTGAAATCAGAGACCTTTTGCAGGATAGAAATAATCCCTCTGAATCATCAAGGGATATAAGAGAGAGGGTAATCAAAGCAAGAATGATTCAAAAAAAACGCTATGGAACTCCTCTCAAACTCAATGCTCATCTTTCCTCCAGAGAGATCAAAAAGTTTTGTAAACTTGAAAGTGGAGCTGAAACCTTTTTAGAAAGGGCCCTTGAAAAATATGGCTTTTCAGCAAGGGGAGTGCACAAGGTCTTAAAAGTAGCAAGAACTATTGCGGATCTTGAAAACTGTGAAATAATTAAAAAAGAACATCTTGCAGAGGCAATACAATACCGTGTCCTTGAAAGAAAACTCTATGAATAAATTGAGTCTGACTGATAGAATTAAAATCTCAACAGAACCTTATCTTCTTCCCATTGTGCGGGTTCTCATGAATCTAAATGTTCATCCCAATGTAATAACCCTAATTTGTTTTTTGGGATTTGTAATTAGTGCCTTTTTCATAGCTCAAGGGAAATTTTTGATTGCAGGCATTATTCTTTTATTTTTTGCACCCCTTGATGCTGTTGATGGACTTCTTGCAAGAACAGCAAATAAAGTTACTGCCTTTGGGGCCTTTCTTGACTCAACCATGGATAGATACGGAGAAATCTTTCTCTTTCTTGCTCTAACCTATTACTTTATGCTAAAGGGGTCTCCCTCTGGCATAATCCTTTCTTTTCTCGGAATAACAGGCTCCTTAATGGTAAGTTATACCAGGGCTCGGGCTGAGGGGGTGGGAATTTCCTGTAAAGTGGGCTTGCTTACCCGTTTTGAAAGAATTGCCCTTATTGTCATTTCTCTTATTCTTGATTCCATCTTTCTTTGCTTAACGCTGCTTGCCTTTTTAACCCATTTAACAGCAATTCAAAGAATCTGGCATGTTTATAAAAAATACAGGGAAAAAAAATAAATGTGTCTTGCCTATCCTTATCAGATAGTAGAAATAACAGGGCCCTTCACAGCGAAAGCGCAAGTTAATGGAATCACTAAGGAAATATACATCTCCCTTATCGGAGAACCTTTAAAACCTGGAGACTGGGTTCTTGTCCATGTAGGCTTTGCTATACAAAAGATTGATGAAAAGAGCGCCTTGGAAACACTGAAAAGCTATTATGAACTTTTCCTTGAAGAACCTTCTTAATCTTACCAAGGATCCCCATCTTGTTAAGAGTTTAATAGCTCAAATAAAAGGGCTTCTTTCAGGAATTGAAAGACCCTTAAAAATAATGGAATTTTGTGGAGGTCATACTCACAGTCTTTTAAAATATGGACTTGATGAGGCTTTAAAACCTGAGATTGAATTTCTTCATGGCCCGGGATGTCCTGTTTGCGTTCTAAGCCTTGAAAGATTGAATTTTGCCTTAAAAATTGCTGCTAAAGAGGAAGTTATTTTTACTACTTATGGAGATTTGATGAGGGTCCCCAATCCTGAAGGACTATCTCTTCTTGCCCTGAGAGCTAAGGGAAGAAATGTTCGCATGGTTTCCAATGCCATGGAAGCTTTAAATTTTGCTAAAGAAAATCCCCAAAAATTAGTGGTTTTCTTTGCCCTTGGGTTTGAGACCACAACCCCTCAAACCGCCTTTCTTATTGAAAGGGCAAGGGCTGAAAAGATTCATAACTTAAAGGTTGTTTCCAATCACATGTTAACTCCTGCAGTGTTAGATTTTCTTTTGACTAAAAATGGGGTTTATATGGATGGAATTATCGGCCCTGGGCATGTGTCTGCTGTAATTGGGGCAGAAGCCTATGAAAATGTAACCATGAAATTTAATCTTCCCATGGTTATTTCTGGCTTTGAGCCCATTGATATTCTTTTAGCTGTAAAACTTCTTGTAGAAAAAATTTTAAACAAAGAAAAGGGGGTTTTTATTGCTTATGAAAGGGCAGTAAAGTATGGAGGAAATCTTACGGCCAAGGAATTAATAAATAAAGTTTTCAAAGTAAGAGAAAGTTTTCCCTGGAGAGGCCTTGGAGAAGTGCCTTTTAGTGGCCTTTCCATCAAAGAAGAATATGAAAATTGGGATGGGGAAAGAATTTTTGATATCCCTGAAAGTAAAGAAAATTCAAAGGGATGTCTTTGCGGAATAATTCTTCAGGGAAAAGCTAAACCCAAGGATTGCAAACTCTTTGGAAAAGTTTGTACCCCAGGCACCCCCATCGGGCCATGTATGGTTTCCTCAGAGGGTGCCTGTTTAGCCTATTTTAAATATAA
>CAZQQV010000093.1:0-3994 GCA_964595655.1 uncultured Caldimicrobium sp. | reverse complement strand
AATTCCACATAGAGGTTGATAAGGGGCTTGCCTCCGTCTGGAAAGAGGCTTATAAAGAGGAACTCCATAAAGAGGGCCTTGATCCTCAGGTATTTAGGAATCTCTCAAAGGCTGAAGAAACACAATTAAAAGAATTATGCTTAAAATTTATAAAAAGCTTTCTTGGAATTTAAAATATTTGTTTTTTGAAGATTTAAGGGTATAATAGCAAAACTCTGGCAAGGAGGGCGAACTAAACCATGGCTACACCTCAATTTGCAAGTTTTTATCCTGATTTTTATATAGAACGTATCTGGGAAAGGTGTATCAAATGTAGACGCTGCGTGAAAGAATGTTCTTATGGAGCCCATATCTGGGATCCAAAAAAGAAGACCCTTTATGAGGATCATACCAAGTGTGTGGGATGTCACAGATGTGAGGCCATGTGCCCCACAAAGGCCATCATCATAAGAAGGCACCCCTCTGAATTCAGGGAACATGCCCTCTGGACCCCATGGTTCATTAAAAACATATACAAACAGGCTGATCAAGGGGGTGTTCTTTTAACCTCAACAGGCTGTGCCTTACCTTTTAAAAATTATTTTGATCACCTGGTGCTTGATGCCTGTCAAGTGACTAACCCTCCTATTGATCCCTTGAGAGAGCCCATGGAGCTTCGCACCTATATTGGGCCAAAGCCAGAGGCCCTTGAAATTGAGGAAGTTGACGGAAAATTTAGGCTCAAGAAAAAGCTACCTCCTATGATAAAGCTTGAAGTTCCCATTATGTTTGCTGCCATGTCCTATGGTGCCATAAGTCTTCATGTGCATCAGGGGCTTGCAAGAGCAGCAAGGGACCTTGGAACTTTATACAATACTGGTGAAGGTGGCCTTCACGCCTCTCTTTATGAATACGGCTCAAATACCATTGTGCAATGTGCCTCAGGTCGCTTTGGTCTTCATGTGGATTATCTTAATGCAGGGGTTGCCATAGAAATAAAAATTGGTCAAGGAGCTAAACCAGGAATTGGAGGGCATCTTCCTGGTGAAAAGGTTACTGAAGAGATTTCAAAGACAAGAATGATTCCTGTGGGAAGTGATGCCATCTCTCCTGCTCCCCATCATGACATTTACTCCATTGAAGACTTAAGAGGGTTAATTTTTGCCTTAAAAGAGGCAACGGAATATAAAAAACTTGTTTTTGTAAAAATTGCAGCGGTTCACAATGTGGCAGCCATTGCCTCAGGGATTGTTAGAGCAGGTGCTGATGCGGTGGTTATTGATGGACTTAAAGGAGGAACCGGGGCAGCTCCCACCATGTTCAGGGATTATATCGGAATTCCCATTGAGCTTGCCATTTCTGCTGTGGATAAACGCTTAAGAGAGGAGGGAATTCGCCACAGAGCTAGTATCATCGCCTCAGGAGGGATTCGCTGCAGTGCCGATGTGGTCAAGGCTATAGCACTCGGGGCTGATGCTGTTTATATCGGCACAGCAGCCCTTATTGCTGTTGGCTGCACCATGTGTCAGAGATGCTATACTGGAAAATGCCCCTGGGGTATTGCCACCAATAATCCTGAACTCATTAAAAGGCTTCCTCCAGAGGTTGCCTATGAAAAAATTTATAATCTTGTTAAGGCCTGGGCCCATGAAATTAAGGAAATGCTCGGGGCCATGGGAATAAACTCTATTGAAAGCTTAAAAGGAAACAGGGATAAATTGAGAGCGGTCGGTTTAACTAGAGAAGAAATGGAAATTCTTGAAGTAAAACATGCAGGGGAGTAAGAACCATGTGGAATATCACTCTTAGAGCCAAGGAATTATCAGGCTGTGGTATTGCAGGAATCATTCACAGAAAGGGAGAGCTAATTCCTGGGGAAACGATAATAAAAGCAATTTGTTGTCAATATGAAAGGGGAAATGGTCTTGGGGCAGGCTTTGCTGCCTACGGGATTTATCCAGAGCTTGCCGATTACTATGCCCTTCATGTTATGGCTCAAAACAAACCTGCCCTTGAGAAGGTGGAAGAGTTTTTACAAAAACATACCTTTCTCACTTTCCAGGAACCTATCCCTACAAAAAAGGTAAAAACCATCAAAAATCCCCCTTTTTTTAAAAGATATTTTGTAAAACCCAAATTTGACGAAGAAGAGGCTGAATACTGTGGCATCAATGCAGAAGATGATCGCATGGTTCAGCTCGTTATGGAAATAAATGAGAAAATTGAGGGAGCCTATGTGATTTCTTCTGGTAAGAATATGGGGGTTTTTAAAGGTGTGGGATTCCCTGATGAAATTGCTGAGTTTTTCCGCATTGACGAATATAAAGCCTTTATCTGGACCGCTCACAATCGTTTCCCTACCAATACCCCTGGTTGGTGGGGAGGCGCTCATCCCTTTACCATTCTTGACTGGTCAATTGTTCATAACGGGGAGATTTCAAGCTATGGCACAAATAGAAGATATTTAGAGCTTTTTGGCTATAAATGCACCCTTCTTACGGATACCGAAGTGGTTGCCTATCTTTTAGATCTTCTCATCAGAAAACACGGGCTTCCCCTTGAACTTGCCTGTAAGGCCATGGCACCTCCTTTCTGGATAGAAATTGATGAAATGCCCGATGAGGAAAGGGAACTATATACAGCCATAAGAATTGTTTATGGTGGAGCAGTTCTTAATGGCCCCTTTGCTATTCTTTTTGCTTACAATGGCGGGCTTGTAGGACTTAATGATAGAGTAAAACTTAGACCACTTGTTGCTGCCTCAAAGGGAGATCTCTATTTTATGGCCTCAGAAGAGGCAGCTATTAGAGCTATATGTCCTGATCCTGAAAAGGTTTGGGCTCCAAAGGCAGGTGAGCCCGTAATTGTTGAAATGGAAGAAGGAAGTATTCCCAATCAGAAAAGCTATCTTAAACCAAGACCAACGGAGGTCACTGAAGATGCCCTTAGAATTGGATATTTCCCGCCTTCATTATTCGCAGGTAAATAAAATTATTAGAAGTTATATTGAAAAGGGAGAAAGAGAATTTATTCTCAGAGGCGTTAACGGACACAGGTATCTCTTTGCAGGGGTATCTGCTGAGGTAAAAGCTCAAATTTATGGAACGCCAGGGCTTGATCTTGGTGCCTTTATGAGAGGCCCAGTAATTAGGGTTTTTGGAAATGTGCAAGATGGCGCTGGAAATACCATGGATGAAGGGAAAATTATTGTGCACGGCATGGCCGGAGATGTCATTGGATATGCTATGAGAGGAGGAAAGATTCATATTTATGGAGATGTAGGCTACAGAGTGGGCATTCATATGAAAGCCTATATGGATAAAATTCCAGTAATTGTTATTGGAGGAAAAGCAGGCGATTTTCTCGGAGAATACATGGCAGGAGGCATTATCATACTCCTTGGCATGAACACCATTTATCCCGAAAGGCCCATTGCAGGGCTCTTTTTGGGAACAGGGATGCACGGTGGAGCCATTTATGTGAGAGGTAAGGTCAAAGAATCCTATTTGGGCCTTGGTCTCAAACCCTATCCCCTTGACGGAGATGATGAAAAACTCCTTGAAAAACACCTTAAAGAATACTGCGATGACTTTGGTCTTGAACTCTCTGAAATCTTTAAAGAAGATTTTATAAAAATTATACCTTATACACACAGACCTTATGGCAAGCTTTATGCCTATTAAGTGAAAGACTTGACTTTTTCCTCCAAATACGCAGGAATTCCCTTTTATAGGACAAAGTCCCATCCTCATCTTTGCGGTTTTCGGGTGGTTTATAAAGAGACGGATCTACTCGTATTGGCTGAAAGAAATTTAACCGATGAAACCTTAAAACTTGTAATTGAGATAAGAAAGCCCCTTGAAACATATATTATAAGAAATCCCCTCTTTTTGAAAAGTTTGGTGCCCCTTCCTGAGGATCCTTCAGCCCCTCCCATAGTTCAGCGCATGCTTTTTGCTGGAAAGGTTGCAGGAGTTGGGCCCATGGCCTCAGTTGCCGGAGCCATTGCCGAAGA
>CAZQQV010000092.1:0-4220 GCA_964595655.1 uncultured Caldimicrobium sp. | reverse complement strand
TAATCGCCTGACCTATGATGGTGATATAACCTATTCAGGAAAAACTCTCTCAACGGATGGTAAACAGGTGGTAGATGTTCCGAGATGGACTGTGGTAACAGGGCTTATGGCAAAGTATAAAGATTTTGAAATAATTCCTCAACTGCGTTATGTTGGGAAGAGATATGGAGATGTTGAACATAACGAAAAAATTTCTTCCTATGTGGTTGTGGATTTGAAAGTAAGTTATAACAGGGAAAAAATAGGGACTTTCAAAAACTTAAAGGTATCCCTTGAATTTGACAACCTTTTTGATAAGAAGTATATTTCAGTAATTGAGGCTATGGATGATGCCGTTTCAGGGAGAACCACCTATGGAGTTGGAGCTCCCTTTACTGCAAGGGGATTAATCACTTTTTCCTTTTAAGGGGAGGCAATGGCCATGCCAAAAATTGTAGTAACAGGAAAGGGTGGGGTTGGGAAGAGTTTTGTAGTCTATGTTATGGCAAGGGTTCTTTCCGAAAGGGGAGAGAGAGTTTTTGTGGTTGACACAGACGAGAGCAACCAGACTCTTTACAGGCTCTTTGGTTTTGAAAATCCTGTCCTTTCTTTCATGGATTATTTAGGAGGAAAACAAAAGGTCAAACAAAGTCTTATGAAGAGATTAAAATCTGGAGAAAAAGAGGTAAAGACAAGCCTTATTGAGAAAGAGAGTTTTACCCTTGAGGATCTTCCAGAGGAGATTATCCAAAGAGACGGCAAAATTGCCTTTATGAGTGTTGGAAAGATTAAAGAGCCCCTTGAGGGATGTGCTTGTCCTATGGGGGTTTTAAGCAGAGAATTTCTTGAAAAGGTGGTGCTTAAGGATAGAGAGTACATTCTTGTTGACACAGAGGCAGGGGTTGAGCATTTTGGAAGGGGCCTTGAAAAGGGAATTGATGTGGTAATTGCTCTAGCAGAGCCCTATCTTGATTCCATTGAAGTTGCTGAAAAGATTTTAAACCTTGCCCAAAAGATGAATAAACCTGCTTACCTGATTCTCAATAAGGTGCAAGAAGGGATGGAAGGCAAAGTCAAAGAGTTCTTAAAGAATAGAGGTTTACCTCTGACGGGACTTATTCCCTTTTTTCCAGAGGTTTATGCCCTCTCTCTCGAAGGAAAGGTTCCAAAAGGGGGAGAGGTTTTTCACAAAATTGAGGAAATTCTTGAAAAAATTTTGAAAGAAAGCTAAGCTTGAATATTAAATATTATTTCCAAAGAGGAACTTAAAGTGTCCTTTAGGATAAAAGATCTTATTCTTTCGATGTTTTTAGTTATTTTTTTCTCTTTATCGGTTTATGCAAAAGAAGTAATCACCATTACGGATTTAGAGGGAAGGAGGGTAACCATTCCCAAAAGGGTGGAAAGGGTGGTTGCCCTTTCAGGGACATTGCGCTACATCGTCTATCTTAAGGCTTTTGATAAAGTAGTGGGTATTGAGGAGGTCGAAAAAAGGGATTACATGAAGGGAAATCTTGCTTCCGGCAAGACCTATTGGTTAGCTATCAGGGATAAGGTTATGGGACTTCCTTCAGTAGGTGAGGGGGGACCAGGAAAATTTCCTGATTTTGAGAAACTTCTTATGGTTAAACCTGATGTGGTAATCCTCTTTGACGCAGATTTAGCTGAGTTGATCCAGAGAAAAACAGGAATTCCTACCATAGTTACCAAACCTACCACAACCGAAAATTTTAATCTTAAAGAAATTCAGAATAATCTTTTTTTTCTTGGAAAAATTCTTAATAGAGAAAAAGAAGCAAGAGAACTTAATGATTACCTTAGTAAGTTGATAAAAGATCTTATCAATCGTAAGGATTCGTCAAGGAGTCCAACCCTTTATATTGGAGCCATTAGTTTGAGAGGAGCTCACGGGATAACAAGCACGGTGGCTCACTATCCCCCTTTGGAGTTTCTGAGTGTTAGAAATGTAGCTGATGAAGCTGGAAAAAGAGGTCATATCTTTATTGATAAAGAAAGACTTCTTCATTGGAATCCCGAATATATTTTTATTGATACAGGAGGTATTTTTTTAGTAAAGGAGGACTACCTAAAAAATAAAGATTTTTACCGAAGACTTAAGGCCGTTAGAGAAGGTAGGGTCTACACCCTTTTTCCTATAAATTTTTACAGAACGAACCTTGAAAATCTCTTTGCCAATCTTTACTTTATTGGCAAGGTCACTCATCCTGAGAGATTCAAGGATATTGACCCGGAGAGAAAAACCCGCGAAATCTTCAGGAAATTTCTCGGAGTGGATGTTTATGACGAAATCAGCAAAGCTTATAGAGGACACAGAAGGGTTGATTTTAAAGACTCTGGGCTATTCATTCCCTGAGGCTGCTCTTAAGGAACGATATCTTAGATCTCTTCATGCCAGGCTCGGAATAGGTTTTCTTTTATTTGTTCTTATTTTAGTGGTTTCAGTTTTTTCTGTCTCTAAAGGTTCCATGCATATGTCTATAGGTGATATCTTAAAGGCCCTTTTTAATCTGAGCGAGGGGTCTTATGTGGTCTGGAACATCAGGATTCCGAGAACCTTAGGAGCACTTCTTGCAGGGGCTTCTTTGGGGGTTGCAGGAGCTGTTATGCAGACAGTGCTTAGAAATCCCCTTGCCTCTCCTTTTACCTTAGGAATATCTCATGGTGCTGCCTTTGGGGCAGCCTTTGCCATAATTGTTCTTGGATCTGGAAAGACTTATTTTGCTGGGACGGGGGAAATAACAATCTTAAAAGGTTATGTAGTAGTTTTTTCAGCCTTTGTGGGAGCTCTGGCTACAGTTATTGTAATTCTTGGATTGTCCTTCTGGAGAGAACTTACCCCTGAAGCCATAATTCTTGTTGGAGTAGCATTAAGTAGTCTTTTCACAGCAGCTACTATGCTACTTCAGTATTTTGCCAGTGATTTTCAGGTGGCTGCCACAGTGTTTTGGACCTTTGGAGACCTCGGGAAAGCAGGCTGGTTTGAAAATAAGCTTATGGCTCTGGCCTTTATTATTAGCTTTATTTATTTTATTAAAAACAGATGGAACTTCAATGCCCTTCTTTGGGGGGATGAAGTTGCCAAAAGTCTTGGAGTAGATGTTAAAAGGCTTAGAAGTTTAGGGATGTTTTTTAGTGCCTTTGTTGTCTCTGTCTGTACGGCTTTTTTAGGAATAATTGGCTTTGTGGGATTGATTTCTCCTCACATAGTTAGACTGCTTGTAGGAGGAGACCACAGGTTTTTAATTCCCTATTCAGCACTCTTTGGTGCCTTTTTTCTTTGTGTGTCTGATTTAATTGGAAGGACCATAATAGCTCCCGCTGTCTTGCCCGTTGGAATTATAACCTCCTTTGCGGGAGTGCCTATGTTTTTTTATCTTCTTATGAAAAAGAGAAGATTACAATAGAGATGCTCCTTATTGAAAATCTTAAAGCAGGTTATGATAAAAAAATTGTTCTTAAAGGGGTTGATCTTGAATTTGAGAAGGGAAGGCTCTATGCTATTTTAGGGCCTAATGGTTCTGGAAAATCTACTTTACTTAAGACTATTGATAGAATAATTGACCCCAAGGATGGGAAAATTTTTGTAGATGGTAAGGATATAAGAAAACTTTCTCTGAGAGAGCTTGCGGAGAAATTAGCTTATTTACCTCAGCATACCTATTCAATTCCTAACTTTTCGGTTTTTGAGGCTATTCTTATGGGTAGAAAACCCTACATCCTCTTTGAACCTACAAAGAGAGATCTTGAGGTTGTGGAAAGACTTATTGAGGAGTTAGGGCTGCAGGATTTTGCCTTTAGAAAAATTACCGAGTTAAGTGGAGGGGAATTCCAAAAAATTCTTATAGCAAGAGCTCTTGCTCAGGAACCAAAGATACTCCTTCTGGATGAACCTATAAATCACCTTGACCCAAAAAATCAAATAGAAATACTTCAAATTTTAAGAAGGGCAACCCAAAAACTCAACTTAATCACTATTATGGTTTTACATGACATAAATTTAGCCCTGCATTTTGCTGATTACCTTATTTTCATGAAAAAGGGAAAGCTTTGCCATGTGGTGGAAAGCCAAAAAATCACTCAAGAACTCATAAAGGAGATCTATGACATAGAAGTAAAGATATTGGAACTTGAAGGAAAAAGAGTGGTGATTTTTCATCCCTCTTAGGAAATGCGATTAAATCCTCTGAAAAAGGTTAAAAAAGTCAGAAAGAAAAGGAGGA
>CAZQQV010000091.1:0-4237 GCA_964595655.1 uncultured Caldimicrobium sp. | reverse complement strand
TTTCTAAGATTTGATCCAACCTTAGAAAAAAATTACAAAAATGTTCTCCGTTACATGCAGGAAATGGAAAATCTTTTGAATGAATTCATTAAAAATGGTTATAAATATAAAGAAATTTTTCAATTACAAGAAACCCTCAGGCTTTATAAAAAGAGCTTTTTCGAATTAGAAAATACCTCAAGAGAATTAGATGTCAAATTAAAAAATTGGTTTAGCTATAATCCTGAGCTACTAAATTTGCTAAGAAGTGCGATTATTTCTCATCCCTTAGAAGTTTCAATGTTTTTAAAGAGTCTTGGGATTTTAAAACCAGCCGAAGAAGAGGCCTTTTTTAAACTTGAAAGGGAGGTGCAGACTCTAAGAAATTTAGGAGAAAATCTGGTTGATTTGACCAAAAAACTTGACCTTCTTAGTCGTTCTGAAATTGAAAGAAAACTCAGGATTCTAAAGATCTTTCAGATTATTGGTCTTGGTTTCTTCACAGGGATCACCTTAATCGGAATTCTTCTCCTAACAAGGAGTATCATACAAAGATGCAGTATCTTAAATATGCTCATTGAAGATACGGGGAAGGGAATTTATAAAAAATACAAAATCTTTAAAATCTCCGATGAATTTGACTTTCTAATTTATAAATTCAATCTCATGGAAGAAAAGCTGAAAGAGCGAGAAGAGGAACTTGAAAGACAGAGAGAGGAGCTTTTTCAAGCTAAGAAGATGGCTGCCCTTGGAAGACTTCTCACCAAAATCTCTCATGAGCTTAATAATCCCGTAAATAATCTTTTCTTAACCCTCAATACCTTAGAAAGGGACCTCTCACCCGAGGAAAGAGAAAGGCTCAAAGAATATCTGAAAGATCTACAAAGAGAGATTCGAAGAATTAAACAAATCATTGAACACTTTTTAATATACTCTAAAAAATCAAAAAGTATTAACAGGACCTATCTGGCTCTTAAAGAGTTTCTTATGAAAATCTGTGAAAACTATAAAAAGGATTACTCTAAAATTGAGGTCCTCTTTGAAATAGATTGTCCAGAGGATATTATAATTGAAGGAGATCCAGTTCTCTTGGAGAGGGTTTTTATAAATCTCTTTAAAAATGCTTATGAGGCCATGGATGGGAAGGGAACAATTAAGATCACCGCTAAAATAGAGGATAAATGTGTTCATCTTGAAGTTAAAGATTCTGGAAAGGGTATTCCTGAAGAAATTAGAGACCAGATTTTTGAACCTTTCTTTAGCACAAAACCAAATGGAATAGGGATCGGCCTTTTCTTGGCAAAGGAGATTCTTCAAAAACATGGAGGAGATCTTCTCTTGAAAGAGACCTCAAAGGAAGGCACAACCTTTGAGATAATTTTACCTATTACCGGTTAATGGTGAGACCAATGCATAAAAATTTTTTTATCCTTGTCGTTGAAGATGAAGAGGTCTCTCTTAAATACCTCCTTCGTATATTAGAAAAAGAGGGGTTCTATGTAGAGGGAGTTAGTACAGGAAAAGAGGCCATAGAAAGGATTAAAAAGGCATCCTACGATCTCGTTCTTCTTGATTTACGCCTACCAGATGTGAATGGACTTGAACTCCTTTCAGAGATAAAAAAACTGGACGGAGAAATTGATGTCATCATTATTACTGCTTATGGGAGTATAGAAACTGCAGTTGCAGCCATAAAAGCTGGGGCCTCTGATTATCTCACCAAACCCCTTGAAATAGATGAACTCCTCTTGAAGATAAACAACCTTTTTGAGAAAAAACGCCTACAAAGAGAAAACATAGCCCTTAAAACCACCCATGAAATTGCTGAAAAACATCCCTTTATAGCAAAAAGTAAGGCCATGCAGGATATCCTTAAAATAATTGATGAAATTAAGAACACAGATACGACAATTCTAATTACAGGTGAAACAGGGACTGGGAAAACTGCCTTAGCTAAGTATCTTCACTTTACAAGCAACAGGAGGTCTCGTCCTTTTATATCCGTAAATTGCTCCCTTTATACTGAAGAGTTATTGGCCAGTGAACTTTTTGGATACGAAAAAGGGGCCTTTACTGGGGCCTATAAGTCCAAACCTGGGCTCATTGAGCTTGCCCATGGGGGGACCCTCTTTTTAGATGAAATCACCGAGATTCCTGTCTCTCTTCAGGCTAAATTTCTCAAAGTCCTTGAAGATAAAGAAATTTTGCGCTTAGGCGGCACAAAATCTATCAAGGTGGATGTTAGATTTGTTGCGGCAACAAATAAAAATATCCAAATAGAAATCCAAAAAGGCCATTTTAGAAGAGATCTCTACTACCGACTTTCTGTTATAGAAATAAATCTGCCTCCTCTAAGAGAGAGAAAAGAGGATCTTCGTCCTTTAGCTGAACTTTTTATTCAAAAGTATAATCAAAAATTTAAAAAGAAGGTTAAAGGTTTCACTGAAGAGGCCTGGAAGCTTTTAATGGATTATGACTTTCCAGGGAATGTCAGAGAGCTTGAAAATATTATTGAACGCGCTGTCCTTCTTTGCAAAGATGAATTCATTACCCAGGATCTCTTTCCCTTAAATCTTCAAATTTTTAATGTTTCAATTTTAAACACTCATGAAATCAAATCTTTAAGGGAAATATCCCGCGAATATGCCAAAAAGGTGCTTGAGTTTTTTGGGGGAAATAAGAGTAAAACAGCTGAAGTTTTGGGAATTTCTCGGGCAAGCCTTTGGCGACTCTTAAAAGAAGACTAAGATAGTGTTCACAGCTGTTTCAAATTTAAACAATAATTTTTAAGGCTACCTTCCTTCAAAGCCTCAGAAAATCACCAAAACTAAATTGGCATCTTATTTGTAATATCTTTAAGGTACAAAGAGGAAGAGCCCCATGAAAAAGAGAAAGATCATTTTCCTGATGCAAGAAGGAGAGGACATCTCCTCCTTTTTGGGTTACATCAAGGATATGCAAAATCTTTTTAAAAAAGAGGTACTCTTCTTTATACTGAAGAAAAAAAGCTTTTCCGAAATTTTTGAGACCTATCTTTTAGCTTCCACTTTAGCTGAAGAGGGGGCTCAAGACCTTGCTTTAGAGGAATTAAAAGGAATTTCGTCAAAGACCAAAAACTTTATAAAGGAGCTTTTAGCACAGCTTAAACTTATCTCTCTGGAAAACTATGAGATACTTATTGTGAATGAAGATCTTTTTAAAGAGGTTAAAAGACTTCTTGATAAAGAATTTAGAGTGGAGCTATTTATTATATCTCCAGAGGTTAATAGAAGGCTCTTTTCAAAGTCAAAGGGTTTAAAAAGGCTGATAGAGGAATTCTCTGCGCCTTTTATCACACTTATTCCAAAAACTCCATGAGGGGGGAGGGGGAATGATTAATATTTATTTGCCTGTTGCCTTAACAAGCATCAATGTTTTTTTCCCTGCTTTAGCGGGTTTTGCCGTAGGAATCCTTTCAGGTCTATTTGGAGTAGGAGGAGGCTGGCTTATGACTCCTCTTTTAATGATGATGGGTATAAATCCAGTGGTTGCTGCAGCAACAGATGCTAATCAAATAGTAGCTGCTTCAGCCTCCGGTTGCTATGCCCATTGGAGAAGGGGGAATGTGGATTTTAAACTGGGCTTTCATCTTTTAATTGGAAGCTTTACAGGAGGCCTCCTTGGGGTTCAACTGGTAAAAATCCTCAGAGCTATGGGAAATGCCGATATTCTTATCAAGCTCTGTTATGTAGTAATGCTTGGTATTATTGGAACCTTGATGTTTGTTGAAAGTTTATCTGCTTTAAGAAAAAAAGAAGGAAAAAAAACACAAGAAGAGAAGACCAAACCCAGCAGATTTAAGGAAAAACTTAGAAGTTTACCCTTACAGACCTATTATTCCAAGGCCCAGATTCACCAATCCGTAATAACAACCATATCACTTGGCTTTGTGGTAGGAATTCTTGCTGCCATTATGGGAGTAGGTGGGGGCTTTTTGATGGTCCCTGTTATGGTTTATCTTCTTGAAGTTCCCATGCATGTGGTAGTTGGAACAAGCTTATTTATTGTTCTCTTTACCTGTATTGAGGTTACCATTTTACAATCGGTGATGAATCATGCTGTAGATATTATACTTGCCATACTATTGCTTCTTGGCTCAACCATTGGGGCCCAGATTGGAGCAATTTTTGGTGCCAAATTAAAAGGGGAACAGCTAAGAATAATTCTGGCTTGTATAGTTCTTTTAGTTACCGTAAAGATGATACTCGATCTTACCTTA
>CAZQQV010000090.1:0-4555 GCA_964595655.1 uncultured Caldimicrobium sp. | reverse complement strand
CAATTTGGGCAGATCCAGGCAATAGCACTTGCGCAAAGAAATTTTTTCGGGTTTTCTTCAAGACATCTCTGACAGATGGTAAAACCGCATTTGCGGCAGGTATAGCAGAGGGGCTGCTCCTCTCCACAGAACTCGCAGACCCCTCTGCCTATCTTTTTCTTGGCCTTGGATTTTACCTTAGGATCCACAACCGCAACGAAGTTTCACCGCTGTCTCAAGTCTAACGGTCTTTCTCTCTTCAAACTCAACCTGCTTTCCGGGATTCCAGTTAGAAACAGGCCTAAAATACCCAACCACCCTGGAATAAACCTCACAGGGCACTGCCTTTACTTTAACCTTTTTTGCCTTTTCTACCATTGTACCACCTCCCTCCTACTGTTTATTTTTATCCTAAAATCTTTACTGCTCCCTCTGGAATCTTATTTAGTAAACTTGCAGGCACCACAATTTCTGCCCCAAAGCGATTTAATTCCTCCTCTGTATGAGGGAACGGGCAGATATCATGCCTTCCAGGAATATACCCATGCACAGGACAAACAGAAAAAGTCGGTGTTATGGAGAAATAGGGAAGTCTAAAGCGACTCACAATTGCCCTCACAAGTTCCTTAACCACCTCTCTATCTGTAATTTCCTCTCCCACAAAGAGATGAACCACCGTTCCTCCTGTAAACATAACTTGAAGGTCATCTTGATGGGTAAGGATCTCAAAAATATCGTCAGTGTAATATACAGGTAGATGAACCGAATTGGTGTAGTAAGGCACTTCCTGGGTCCCTTGGGTCTTTATTCTTGGAAATTTTTTCTTATCAAGACGGGCAAGCCTATAACTTGTTCCCTCAGCAGGGGTTGCCTCAAGATTGTAAAGATTACCTGTTGTCTCTTGAAATTCAGCAATTTTTTCTCTCATAAATTTGAGCACCTTTAGGGCAAACTCCTTTCCTGCAGAAGTATAAATGGGTTCACCGAGGAAATTGAGGCAGGCCTCATTCATCCCCACAATGCCAATGGTGGAGAAGTGATTGGCCCAGTATTGCCCCCTTGCCTCCTTTACACTCTGAAGATAAACTCTTGAATAGGGATAAAGGCCCTTTTCTGTGAAGTCCTCAATCACTTTGCGCTTTATCTCAAGGGAGGTTTTTGCAAGCTCCATGAGCCTTTCAAGCCTTTCAAAAAACTCCTCTTCACAGGTTGAAAGATATCCAAGCCTTGGGAGATTGATGGTAACCACCCCGATTGAGCCAGTTAAGGGATTTGCCCCAAAAAGCCCCCCTCCCCTTTTTCTCAACTCCCTTTGATCTAACCTGAGTCTACAACAATTAAAGGATACCTGGCCAAGAGAATGGATAAAGAGATGATTTTTCTCAAGTTCAAGGTCATAAAATTCCCTGGGCTCAGCAAATTCAAGAATTCTCACCTCTTTCACTCTTACAGGGTAAACATCTCCTTCTTTAAATTTGAGACTCTCAGAGGTATGGGCTTCATATTTATCTAAGGTTGGTAATCCAACCATTCTTGTTTTCTTCAGGCCTTGCACTTTATAAGTTGAAAGTGCCGTCCAACCTGGCACCCTCTCTGAAATAATAGGCGTTTTACCATGCTGAAGATAAATTCTCTGACTATAGGCCCCTTCCCGATAGGTTACGGGCTTTCCAATCATTGAAAAAAGAAGCACAAGGTCTCTCGCTAATTCTTTATCATTGAGATGAATTTCCTTTCTCTTTAAATACCCATCTCCTCGCAGGAAAAACTCAAGAAAGCTCTCTATAACTGACTTTGGACTATTAAAGAGAATTTGAGGTAGTCTTCCGTATTTCCTAAATCCTCCTTCATAAAAAGTGCGTGAAATTTTGGCATTGTAAACATAAAGGTAGTAAGTGTTATATCGAGGATCTTTCTTTTCTGAAACCTTTATACCAAGTTTTTTCTGGATAAGGTCCCTGATAATTTCTATGTTTTCCTGATCATCAGCTCTGAAATTAAACTGCATACCCCTTGGGCTTCCATAGGTTTTAAGCTCTTTTCGTGATTCAAAAAGATAATTCCCATCTGCAGTAAAGAAACCAAGAAGTTTAGCAAGATCTTCATCTAAGATAAATTCTCCAAGGCGCTGATATTCTCTTTGGATAGCTTCTTCATTTGCCCTTTTCAAAACCAAAAGCAAATCTCCTTTTTTGACATCCCTGGCAAATTTCATCTGAAGCCCAGATTCTGTGTAAACAGCAACTGGATGCTTAAGAGAATAAAGGGCCCTTTTACCATCTTCAGTTATAATTTCAACACCTCTTGAATCAGTTATTTTCAAAAATCTTTTGACCCTGACCCATTCCACTTTAAAATTCTCTGGATTCAAAGACAAAACCCTTAAATTCCCCTCCTCTTTGCATTCTGCCCAGCCCTCTTCATCAAAATCTCCCACTTTATAATTTTCAGCCACCTCTTTTATACTCACCCTTTTTATATTCTCTGAATTTTTTATCAAAATTTCTTCCTCTGCAGAAAGACACATACTCCTTGCATCATCTGGGTCCATGTCGGAATTCACAAAGTTGGCAAAATAGGGAATGCCGTATTTTCTCGTCATCTCCCAGAGGGGCTCATAATCGGGATTGTCCCAGTCAAAATCCTTGGTGATATTGTAGGTAGGAATGGGAAAGGTAAAGATTCTTCCCTTGGCATCCCCTGCCATCATAAGTTCACAGAAGGCGCGATTAATCATGGACATCTCTTTATGGAATTCCTCATAGGTCTCCTCTTGAGGTTTTCCACCGATGATAACATTGACCTTGGCATAAAGCTTAGAAGGCTTAAGATCAAAGGTAAGATTGGTGAAAGGAGTATTTCCCGTTATAAAGACCTGCCCTGCCCTTCTTGCAATGACCGTTTCATTTTTCGTGTGAACGGACCAGATGATACCACTATAAGAAACCTTATCTATTTTTTGGATATAATCGGTCCTTGTTTGTGTAAAGGTGAGCTCATACCTCAATTTTTTGGTATTTCCCTCGGGTTCTCTCTCTCTTATGGAAACATTGTATCCTGCAAGAACTCCTACAGCCATAAGCCCATCAGCAAAGTCTTTATCTGTGGTTATAATTCTTATCCTTCCCCCTTCAACCCATCCATCACCTTTTGCGTAAGTTTCTATAAACAAGCGGGCCTGTCTTTCGCTCAATTGATATAGAAAAGAAGAAAAAATCTTTTTGGGGTTCCCTATCAGGGCATGCACAAATTTACTTGACTCTGGAGAAAGGCTAATGTGAAGGCATTTTCCCCAGGATTCTTGTTCCCTTTCAGTATAACTAAGATTCAGTTTTTCCAATAAGGCCTTGATTTCCTCATAATTTTCCGAATGTTTTTCCTTGGACTGGTAAATACTCACCCTTTTTGATCCGTCCTTTTCTATAGAGCCCTCGGAAAGAATCCAGGCACAGAGTTTTAATTCTTCATCTGAAATGGGATACTCCTCAAGGGTATTTTTTCCCGCAACAGGAATAGGAATAGGAGATTTAAAATCAAGAAGCTCCTCAATGGGCTGAAGAACGAATTTATCAGTATTAAAGACCTGTCTTACCACCCTGTGGCCAGGAGAGATAAGCTGATCCTGATCGTGATTTTTGAGATTATACATAAGGCCCTCATAGGGTCTTCTGAAGACATAGGTAACCTCTGCCGGCTCAAGGGTTCCCTTTTCAAGATTAAAGGTATAAATGAGATCCCCTTCATTTACTTCATTCCATTTTTTCCAGCCAGAGGGAGTAAGAATTTCGGTATCCTCAGATAGGCACTGGAAACCTACACGGGTTGGCACATTGACATTAAAGAGGAATTCCTGCATGCATTGTTTGACCTCTTCGTAAGTGAGTTTGTCATATCTCACAAAGGGAGCAAGGAGGGTATCAAAATTGGAAAAGGCTTGCGCGCCAGCTGACTCACCCTGGAGTGTATAAAAGAAATTAACAATCTGGCCAAGGGCTGACCTGAAGTGTTTAGGGGGGGCACTTTCCACCTTTCCAGGAACCCCTCCAAAACCCCTCATCAAAAGATCATAAAGATCCCACCCCACACAATAAGGCCCAAGCACGCCAAGATCATGAATATGAAAATCTCCCTCTTTATGAGCCTGGGCAACCTCCTGAGGATATAGTTTTTCAAGCCAGTAGCGGGCAACCACAGAAGAGCTTACATGAAAATTGAGCCCCTGAAGGCTATAGTTCATATTGGAGTTTTCCTTTACCCTCCAGTCATCCTGCCCGAGATACTCCTCAATGAGATTTATGCCGTCAACTAAAGCCTTCCCAATCTCCCTTGCCTCACGCCTCTTTTCACGATAAAGTATGTAAGCCTTGGCAACCTCTGGAAATCCCTTCTCCATTAAGGTCTTTTCAATGATATCCTGGATGGTCTCCACATGGGGAATATCACCCTTTTTGAAGTAGGAACGATAAAGCTGAACTGAAACCGCATCAGCAATCTTTTCAGCATCTTCCTTTGTTCCTATACCAACAGCCTTCATGGCCTTGAAGACCGCATTCACGATTCTAAACCTTGAAAAGGG
>CAZQQV010000089.1:0-4951 GCA_964595655.1 uncultured Caldimicrobium sp. | reverse complement strand
AAAAATTTCTCTACTCTTTCCCCTTGATAATTTTAAAAAATTGGTTTATAAAGACTGCAATTGCTAAAATTAAAGAGGCTTTAGTTTTTTAAAAAGCTTGTGAGGAGGAAGAAAGATGAGGATTCCTGAGGACAGGCTTTACAGCGAACATCACCTCTGGGTAAAAAAGGAGAAGAAAAAAATAGCCCGTATTGGAATAACCGAGTTTTTCTCTGCAAGAGAGATTGAAATCATTAATGTTGACCTTCCTGAGGAAGGAGAGGAATACGAAAGGGACGATGTCTTTGGAAGCCTTGAATTCGTTGAAGAAGTTTATAATCTCGTCATGCCTGTTTCTGGAACAGTAATTCAGGTAAATGAGAAAGTCCTTGATGATGTGGATATCCTGAATGAAGATCCCTATGAAGAAGGATGGCTTATCAAGGTTGAAATGACTGATCCTTCAGAGCTTGATGACCTTCTTCCACCTGAGGACTACGAAATAAAAATAACCGAGGAGTTTGAAGAGCTCATTCCTGAGAAGGTCTCTGAAGAGGAAGAATAATGCTTGCCTTAGTTTTCCCAGGCCAGGGCTCTCAGTATCTCGGAATGGGAAAAGAATTTTACGAGCTTGGCGAAAAATTTAGAAAAATCTTTGAGGCCGCAGAGGACATCACAGGCCTTCCTGTAAGAAAACTCTCCTTTGAGGGCCCCCTTGAAGAGCTAACGAAAACAGAAAATCTTCAGGTCTGCCTTACAGTGGTTAATCTCTGTGCCCTTGAGTATTTAAAGGAACGCCTTGGTGAGGCTTTTAAGAAAAAGATTTCCTTTACAGCTGGACATAGCCTTGGTGAATTCAGTGCCCTTTATGCAAGTTCTGTTCTTTCCTTTGAAGACACTCTTAAGGCAGTGAAAAAAAGAGGAGAGATTATGGGAAGATCTGGAAGCGAAAAGCCCTCAGGAATGTATGCTATTATAAATTTTCGAGAAGGTGAGCTTAAAGAGCTTATAAAAGCCGCATCAGGCCTTGTTCTTATCTCTAACTATAACTCTCCCAAACAGCTTGTTATAAGCGGGGAAGAAGAGGCCATAAAGGAGGTTGCTGAGAGGGCAAAAGAGAGGGGGGCCAAAGTGGTGCGCCTTAAGGTTTCTGCAGGCTTTCACAGCCCTCTTATGGAGCCTGCAGAAAGGGAATTTGCCGAATTTCTTGAAACCCTTGAATTTATGGATGCAGAAATTCCCTTTGTAAGCAATGTTTCAGCCTCTGAGGAAAGGGATGGCAAGAGAATAAAGGAGCTTATAAAGAAGCAGATGACCTCTCCTGTTCGCTGGATTGAGGTTGTGGAATATATTTATTCAAAGGGAGTAAATACCTTTATTGAGCTTGGGCCAAAGCAGGTGCTTAAAGGGCTTATTTCTCAGATTCTTGAGGGAAGGCCTTTCAGGTGTTATTCAGGAGAAAATCCCGCTGGCCTTGAGGAAGCCTTAAAAGAGATTTTTGTTTAAAAAATTTTTATCATGCCTAAGGTAAAAATCAAAATTCTTGAGGAGAGATGTAAGGGCTGCGGGCTTTGTATTGAGTTTTGTCCAAGAAAGGTGCTTTCTTTTTCTGGAAAAAGAAATCTTCAGGGATACAAAGTGGTATCCTTTAATGATCCTGAGAGATGCAATGCCTGCGGGATATGTTATCTTATGTGTCCAGAGGTAGTTTTTGTCAGTGAGGAAGAGTGATGGCAAAGAGGGTGCTTGTTAAAGGGGTTGAGGCCATTGCCCTTGGGGCTCTTGAAGGGGGGTGTCAGTGCTATTTTGGCTATCCCATAACTCCGCAAAATGAAATTCCCGAGCTTATGGCAGTTGAGCTTCCCAAAAGGGGAGGGGTTTTCCTTCAAGCAGAGTCTGAAACCTCAGCCATAAATATGGTGCTTGGGGCAAGTGCTGTAGGGGCAAGGGTTATGACAAGCTCCTCAAGCCCGGGGATTTCCCTTATGAGTGAAGGCTTTTCTTATATTATAGCCCTGGAACTTCCCTGTGTGATTGTGAATGTGATGAGAGGAGGGCCTGGGCTTGGAGGAATTGAGGCTTCTCAGGGAGATTACTTTCAGGCAGTGAAAGCCCCAGGTCATGGAGATGGACGCTTTCTTGTGCTTGCACCCTATAGCTGTCAAGAGGCCTATGAACTTACAGCCAAGGCCTTTGAGCTTGCTGATAAGTATCGCAATCCCGTTATGATTCTCTCTGATGCCATTCTTGGCCAGATGAAAGAACCCCTTCACTTAAAATCCTTGAAAATCAGAAATTATTCCAAAGAGGACTGGGCCCTAACCGGGGCCAAGGGAAGGCCCTCAAGGGTTATAAGAAGTCTCTTTCTTGATTCAAAGGAGCTTGCAGAGAGAAATCTAAATCTTAAAAGAAAATACCAGGAAATGGAGAAAGAGGTTCGCTATGAAGCCCTTTTCACAGGAAAAGAAAAAGTTGTTGTTGTAGCCTTTGGCTCCATGGCAAGAATATGTAAAGAAGCGGTTTTGAACTTAAGGGAGAAGGGCTATGAAGTTGGCTTTTTTAGGCCCATTACCCTTTTTCCCTTTCCAAAGAAAGCCCTTCTTGAAATGGCAGAAGCTAAGGAAAAAAGAGTAAAATTTATGGTCTTTGAATTAAATTGTGGACAGATGATAGAGGATGTAAAACTGTCCCTTTGTGGAAGGGCAGAGGCAATATCAAAATTTTATCCTCCAAGTGTGCTTCCCTTTCCTGAGGACATTGAAAAGGAGCTCAAGAAATGCTTAAAGCCTTCAGGTTCCCAAAAAGCCTAAAAAAAACTCTTTTTCATTATTGCCCGGGGTGTCATCACAGTATCATTCATCGCCTTCTTTGTGAAGTAATTGATGAGCTGGAAATAAGGGAAAAAACCATAGGGATTGCCTCAATCGGATGCTCCTGTTTTCTTTATTTTTACATTGATGTGGATATAATTGAAGCACCTCATGGAAGATCCTGTTCAGCCGGAACTGGCATAAAAAGGGCTCGGCCTGACCTTGTGGTTTTCACCTATCAGGGAGATGGAGACTTTGCAGCCATCGGGCTTGGAGATAGCCTTCATGCTGCCTCAAGAGGAGAAAATATTACTGCCATAATGATAAATAATACAGTTTATGGAATGACAGGGGGCCAGGTTTCCCCTACCACTCTTGCCTATCAGAAAACCACAACCACCCCTTATGGAAGAGACCCAAAGCGCGAGGGCTATCCCCTTAAGGTTGCAGAAATTCTTGCAGGCTTTGAGGGGGTTGCCTTTTGCGCAAGAACGGCAGTAAATACTCCCAAGAGAGTTATTGACTCAAAAAGGCTTTTAAAAAGGGCCTTTGAAACCCAGCTTAAAGGCCTTGGTTTTAGTTATATTGAATTTTTATCTGCCTGCCCTGTTAACTGGAAAATGGATCCCCTTTCTGCCACGCGCTATGTGGAAAAACTTGCAGAAACTTTTCCCATAAAGGTTTTCAAGGATAAACTTTCGGAAGAAAGACCATGAAACTTGAGGTTATCCTTTCGGGCTTTGGAGGGCAGGGCATACTTTTTGCAGGAAATCTCCTTGCCCTTTGCGGGATGCTTGAGGGCTATCAGGTAAGCTTTCTTCCTGTCTATGGCCCCGAGATGAGAGGAGGAACCTGCCACTGCACAGTCATTATCTCTGACAAGGAGATTGCCTCTCCCCTTGTGCTTGAGCCCTCCTATTTGATTATTTTTAATCTTCCCTCTTTTTTGAAATTCATACCAAGACTAAAGAGAGGTGGTCTTGCCCTTGTGAATTCAGACCTTGTAAGAAAGGAAGAAATAGAAAATTTTGAAGAGCTTGTTTCGGGAAAAGGGGTTATCTTTCTTCCACTGAATAGCTTGGCTGAAGAGGTTGGGGCACCTCAGGGGCTCAATATGTGCGCCCTTGGGGCTTTCAATGGGCTTTTAGAAATTTTTCCTGAAAGGGTTTTTAAAAGGGCGCTGAAAGAAATGCTCGGTGAGGCCAAGGCCCATCTTTTTGAGCCAAATTTTAGGGCTTATAAGCGGGGCTTTGAAGAGGTCAAAAAACTTGGCTAAAATAAAAATGGTCATAACCCGCCTGGGTTGTAAACAAGAAGCTATGGTTTTTCTTGAAGAAATAAAGGTAGAAGATTTACCTGAAGAGGTAAGAAAAGAATTGGATAAATTGGCCTCTTTTAAGGATAATGAAGAGGGAACTGTGGTCTATTTTTTCAGGGAACCACCTTTGTTGAGAGAGCCAAAAATTTACTTTTTGAATTTTCTCAAGAAAAAGGCCTTCCCTTTGAATTAACAAAATGAAAGCGGTAATTCAGAGGGTTAAAGCAGCAAAGGTTTTTATTGAAGGAAAGGTTTTTTCTGAAATTGGAAGGGGGCTTCTTGCTCTGATTTGTGCCGAAAAAGGGGATGATGATAGGGTTTTAGAGTGGATGGCAGAAAAGCTAATCAATCTCAGGGTTTTCCCTGATGAGGGGGGAAAGTTTAATAAAAGTGTAAGGGAAGTATCAGGTGAAATTCTTCTTGTTTCCAATTTTACTGTTTGTGGACATTTAAAAAAGGGAACAAGGCCCAGTTTTCACCTTGCTGAGGAGCCAGAAAAAGCAATGGCCCTTCTTGAGGCCCTTGCAAGAAAAATCAGAGAAAAGGGGATTCCTGTAAAGGAAGGAGTTTTTGGCGCCCACATGGAAATTGAACTAATCAACGACGGCCCTGTCACCCTTTTTTTAGAAAAAACCTTTGAAAAATAATACACATAGAGAAAAGTCTTTGCTGTTAGTGCCAAAGGATTTTGTCACCTTTTATTGCAAACCTAAAAAGGCATCCCTTCTTGTGGATAAACTCAAAGGCTCAAGCTTCTCAACATGTCTTTCTCAACGCTCCATGAAAGACAAATTGTATTCTTTCACTTAGAACATATGAAAATAAATACTTAAAATGTGATAGT
>CAZQQV010000088.1:0-4954 GCA_964595655.1 uncultured Caldimicrobium sp. | reverse complement strand
CTTAAAGAATTTTTCAATCTTAAAAGTTTTGGGACCCGTTTCTTCGTAGAGGCCTTAATAATTGGACTTATCATCTATTCAGCTCTGCTTGGTTTCTATTTATACCACTTTATTGAGGAAGACCTCCAAAATAAAAAAAAGTTTCTCAAGATTATTAAAACAGAGCTAAACCTTGTATGTGAGGATTTAACAGACCAGTACTTAAAGAAGCGCTTAAGCTCCTTTGAACTTGCAGAAGAGGCTTCTCTTGAGCTCAAGAAAAATTTTGAGAACGAGCTTAAGAGAAAGACAGAAGACCTCCTGGAGTATCATCAGTATAGCTTAATGGAATTACCTCTAAGATGCGGTTCAGATATTCCTTATAGTTTAAGGGAAAAGTTTCAATGTGAAACCTTTAACTTTGCACTTGAATTTGGTTTTACCAAGAAAGATTTGGTTTACTACTTTTTAAAAAAATTTTTTCCTTTGTTGATTATTGGGGTTTTACTCCCCACTTTTGGTTTAATCCTCCTCATAAAGAGATATATAAAATTTAAAGAACCCCTCAAGGAGATAGAGCAAAGCTTGCGAACGGGTGCGCTTCCCGAAAAAGTGGGCTTTGTTGAGCTTGATATGTTAATTGAGGCTATAGAAAGTTATATAGAAAGGGAAAGGCAACTCCTTAAAACTAAAAGACTCCTTGAAGAAGAAATAGCAAAGCAGGAGAAACTATCAGCTCTTGGAACCATGGCTGGGGGATTGGCCCACGAATTTAATAATCTTCTTCAGATGATTCTTGCAAACCTTGAGCTTTCAAGAGCCCATCTTCAGAAAAATGAGAAAGAAGAGGCCCTAAAACACTTAACCCAGATTGAAAGGATTAGCGAGCGAGGCCAAGAACTTGCCGCACGCATTCTCTTTATGAGCAAACCCACACCCGGGGAGTCCACCCAATTATGTGAGCTTCTTAAGGATTTAGAACCCCTTTTCCGTTCTCTCATACCAAGGGATATTAAGTTTATTCTAAATGTGGAAATGGATGGTCCCCTCTTTGTTCCTCTTTCTGAAGAGGCTTCCAAAGAGGTGCTTTTAAATCTTATCAAGAATGCAGTAGACGCTTTAGAAGGGAAAACTCAAGACGGAGGAAAAAAGGAGATCCGTGTAGGACTCAAAGGCTTAGAAAAGGAGGTTCTTCTTGAGGTCTCAGATACAGGTTGTGGCATGACTGAGGACCAATTGAAACGGATCTTTGAGCCTTTTTACACCACCAAAGGCCCCAAAAAAGGAACAGGCCTTGGACTCTATCTGGTGCACAATATTATTTACTCTGCAGGCGGTCGCATAGAGGTTGAAAGTCAGCCTGGAAAGGGAACCACTTTTAAAATCTATCTACCAATTATTGAAACAAAACAAGATGTAGGGGAGGAAAAGGACGAAGTTTCAGAAGAAAAGAAAGAGGCACCTTTCTTCAGAAAGGTTCTTATCGTTGATGACGAAGAGGATATCAGGGAAACCCTGAAGGAATACTTAGAGCTTGAGGGTTTTGAGGTTAAAACCGCTCAAGATGGAAAGGTGGCTTATGAAAAGCTTCTTTCAGAAAAATTTGACCTGCTTTTAGTGGATATGTATATGCCTGAGATGGATGGTCTGACTCTTGTGAAGGAGGCAGAAAAGACCTTGAAAGAGCTTCCCTATGTGGTTATCATGACGGGATATGCGGGAGAGCTAACTGAGGAACTCAAAGTGCTATTAGAAAGAGGGATTGTGAAAAGGGTCTTAAGGAAGCCCTTTAGTCTTGCTGATTTAGAAAAAATTTTACACAACCCTTAGGATGAGGCTATTAAAACTTTTTCTTTGGCTTGGGTTATGGATGATAACTACTTTCAACCTTTCTTTGGCCTCTGAACTCTATGTTCTCTCAGAGAAGGAACTTCCTTTGCCCTTTAAGAACATAAATCAAGAAAAACTCTGTGAATATCCGCAGATAATTATTTATGGCATAAATGCCTATCTTAAAGTAAAGGATAAACCCTGTCCCAATCAATTGAGAATTATAACTGGTATACTTTATCTTTCCCGGGTTTATCATCCCTCAAATGTTCATATATCTCCTCTTCCTCACCCCAAAACTCTTAGGCCCCTGGGAGAGGAGTTTACAGTAATTTACTCAAACCAGCTTGGATTCTATGTGGAGGAGCTAAAAAGGCATTACCAAATCACCCCTTATAAGCTTAAAACCCCTTATGACCTTGAAAAAATTCTTCCTATAATCTTGAAGGAAAAAAGAAAAATCCTTCTACTTCCTGATGACCAGCTACTTGATGAAAGGGCCTTTTATATTCTAAAATACTGGCTTAAGAGACATGCCTCTGCAATTGTTATAGATTTCATAGGGTTAGATCTTGAGTGTCCTAATAAGATAACCATCTCTCAGAGCCGAAAGAAATACTTAGAAGAAGTTTTTAGATATGTAAAAACTGGAGGGTTGGAGAGGGGGAAGATATACTATGTGGTTTATTAGGCTCCTCCTTTTTCTCCTTCTGGGGCTATCGCTTTTTAATAACTCCCTCAAGGCTGAAGAGGAAGGGGCTTTCTTAAAGGAGCTTGCCAGAGAGGAACTGGAATTTATTCGGGGGGCCTCTCTTTGGGAAGAGCGGCTTTCTGAAAGTCCTGTTCCTGTGATGGTTTATGAAAGAGAGTACTTTGAAAGATTTGGCTTTAAAAATATGAGGGATTTTTTAGATTATCTTCCTTCTTTTTATCTAACCTCTGGGTATGGAGAGCGTTCTATAACCTTTCGTGGATTTAGAAGCATGACCTCAGCAAGTGTTCTCTTTCTTGAGGATTTTCAGAGGCTTACCTCTCCAGACTATGAGAGTTTCCCGGTGGACAGGGCCTTTCCCCTAAAGGATATTTCTAAGGTTGAGATGCTCTACGGAGCAGGTGGGGCTCTCTACGGAGGAGGGAGTTTCAGCGGAGTGACTCTTATAGAGAGAAGGCCTGAAAAAGAGGGGCTCTCCCTTGAAGCAGAAAGGGGAGAATATTCTTCAGAGAGATACCTTGCCCGTCTTAATTACAAGGGCCTCTATCTTCTTTCTCAAAGGGGGAAACAGGGAGAAGAATCCCTTCAGGGACTCAAAAATTATGAAACCAACGCCTATGAAAGCCTTCTTGGGAAATATAGCTGGAAGAAGGGCTCTTTCTCCTTTATTTATATGAAGGAAAAAACAGAGCTTGACAGAAACATGAGCGGAAAGGCAATAGACCCAATCTTAAGAGAGCGCTTTGGGGATGAGCTTAAGGTCTCCTACTTGGGCATGAATCTTTATCAAGAATTCCCCATAAATCCCTTCTTTAAGCTTGTGGTGATTCCTTCCCTCACCACTTTCAAAGCAGAAATCCCCTTTTATACAAGTATATCTTCCTTTCCCTTTTACTTTAATCAATTATCACCAAGACGCCTTGATCTTCTCACCTACTTAACTGGTGAAGGGGCCTTTGGGAAGATAGTTCTTGGAGCGGAAGTCCAAAAAAGGGAATTCAGGGATTATTCCACTGATTTTTACTTTAAAGTTGGGCCTCTTTTGCGAAAATACGCTTATACTTATCCTGAAGACGATGATTTCATGTATTCCTTCTTTTTCGGTTATAAAAAAGAATTTGAAAAGGTGATTCTCAATTTGGGAGCAAGATATGAACACCATGAGGGGTATACGGGAAAAGTAATTCCAAGGGTAGGCTTAATTTATAAACTAAACCCAAGGCTAAGCCTTCTTTTGAGTTATACCGAAGGGTTCAATATTCCCTCTTTCTATCACAAGGAAGAGCGGATTATTTCTCTGGGGAAAATTTCTTATGCCTTTAACAAGCTCTCACCTGAGCGAGAAAAGACCTACCAGCTTTCAGCCCTTTATAAGAAAGATGAGACGCTAAAGGTAAGGGGAACCCTCTTTTATCAGAAACAGATCAATCGCATCTGGAGAGATCCAAAGACGGAAAGAGAGGTTAATCTCCCTTCCTTTGATTTAGGAGGGCTTGAGCTTGAGCTTACAGGTAAAATGAAAGGGCATCTTTATTTCCTCAATTATTCTTACCTTAAGGTCCTTGAGGCTAAAAATCAGCCCTTCATTTACAGGGAAGACTATATCACAGGTTTTCCCCGCTGGATGTTAAAGGGTGGATTAAGCCTGAAACTTCCCTTTTCTCTTTCAAGCTATCTTTCCCCTTCCTTTAAATTCATCGGACCAACAAGAGATAAAAGTGGAAAGATTGTTTCTGATTATCTTATCTGGGACCTCAATTCCAGTATTAAGCTCTCAAAGGGGGCTACCCTTGGAATCAAGGTGGAAAATCTCTTTGATAAGCATTATGAGAGAGCAGGCACTTTAGAGGCTATTCCCTGGGAGGGAAGACGCACAAGCCTGGAACTCAGGCTTGATTTTTAAGATCAAAACCATCACATTTTAAGTCTTCGCATTTTTATTTAATTGAAGCGATTTGGAGTCTTTTTTAAAACTAAGGATGCGATAAAATTAAAGAAATTTTTAAGGGCTATGAAGAGAGAAAATATTGAATTTAATCCCGAGTTTGAAAGAGCCTGGGAGATAATTTCAAAAACTTCTAAAAATATTCTAATCACAGGACGAGCAGGCACGGGAAAATCCACCTTCTTGAGATTTTTAAGAAAGAATCTAAGGAAAAACCTGGCAGTAATTGCTCCAACCGGAGTTGCAGCCCTGAACATCCAAGGCCAGACTCTCCACTCCTTTTTTGGATTTAGACCTGATATTACTTTAGAAAAGGTAAAAAAAATGACTCCCTATGAAGAAACTCGGGAGCTTTACAAGCATTTAAATACCCTTATCATTGATGAGGTCTCCATGGTAAGGGCCGATCTCTTTGACTGCGTGGAGACTTTCTTAAGAAAATGGGGGCCAAGACCTGGGAAACCCTTTGGTGGTGTCCAGATGGTTCT
>CAZQQV010000087.1:0-4961 GCA_964595655.1 uncultured Caldimicrobium sp. | reverse complement strand
GCTTGAATTTTTAAAAATCAGGGTTATTTTAAAGGAAAAACTTAGCAAGGGAGAGGATTTGCTATGAAAAAGGGTATTCATCCACCTTATTATGAGGATGCCGTGATCAGGTGTGCCTGCGGAAATGAAATCAGAGTGGGCGCCACAAAAAAGGAAATCAGGGTAGAGGTTTGCTCCAATTGTCATCCCTTTTATACTGGAGAGAGTCGCTTCGTAGACACAGAGGGGAAAATTGAAAAATTCATGAAAAAATACGCTCATATTTACCAGCAAAAGGAAGCTTCAGAAAAAAGCCAGTAAAATATGGGTCTTTCCAATTTTTATTTAACCAAGCTTCAGGCGCTTGAAGAGCGCTTTGAAGAGCTCTCCAAAAAACTTTCGGACCCTCAAATTATGTCTGATCCTGAAAGTTATGCCAAATTGGCAAAAGAGCTCTCCTCTCTTGAAGAAATTGTAAAGACCTTTCAGGAATACAAAAGGGCCATAAAAGAGATTGAGGAAAATAAAAAACTTCTTGAAGAGGAAAAGGACGAAGAGCTTAGAGCCCTTGCCAAGGAAGAGATAAAAATCCTTGAGGACAAGGTTGAAGATTTGGAAAAACAGCTTCCACTGATGCTTCTTCCCAAGGATCCCAATGATGAGAAGAGTGTTATTTTAGAAATCAGGGCAGGAGCAGGGGGAGAGGAGGCAGCCCTTTTTGCTGCAGAGCTTTTGAGAATGTATCAGCGTTATGCAGAAAGAAAGGGCTGGAAATTTGAAATCCTTGATGCCAATGAGACAGGGCTTGGAGGCTTTAAAGAGGTTATTGCAAGAATTGACGGAAAGGGTGCATACAGTAGACTTAAATTTGAAAGCGGAGTTCACAGGGTTCAAAGGGTTCCAATTACTGAATCTGGTGGTCGTATACATACTTCAACGGTTACTGTGGCTGTGCTTCCTGAGGTGGATGAGGTAGAGGTGGAAATAAGGCCTGAGGATTTAAAAATTGAGACCATGAGGGCAAGTGGCCACGGTGGCCAGCATGTTAATAAAACGGAAAGTGCTGTCCGTATAACCCACATTCCCACTGGCATTGTGGTTACCTGCCAAAATGAAAGAAGCCAGCACCAAAATAAAGCCACAGCCCTTAAAATTCTCAGAGCGAAACTCTATGAACTTGCTCAAAGAGAACAGATGGAAAAGATTCAGAAAGAAAGAAGATCTCAAGTGGGAACAGGCGAAAGAAGCGAAAAAATAAGAACATATAATTTCCCTCAAAACAGAGTTACAGATCATAGAATTGGCTTAACAGTATATAATCTTCCTGAAGTGCTTGACGGGGATCTGGATGAATTCATAGATGCCCTAATTACCCACTTTAGAACTGAGGCCTTAAAACGAGAAGAGGCCCTAAGTCTTGCAGCCTAAAAATGATAACTCACTACTCCTTTGGAACTCTCACTTACAAGGATAAAACCTACACCAAAGATCTCATAATACTCAAATCTTCTCAAGAGGAAAAAATCCTTGCCAATTGGTGGAGAAAAGAGGGGCATTATCTTCAGGTGGAAGATCTTGAAGAGGTCTTTTCCTTTAGACCTCAGTATCTTATTGTTGGAACTGGGGCAAGCGGAGTTATGCGGGTTGATCCAAAGGTAATAGAAAGGGCCAAAGCTTTGGGAATTAGTTTTGAAGCCTATCCCACTGAAAGGGCTGTAAAAAGATTCAATGAACTTTTATCTCAAGGGGTCTCTTTAGCAGGGGCCTTTCATTTGACCTGTTAATTTTACCTCTATTCCCAGCGCCAGGGATTGTTGGTGTTGGAAGGTGCTTGGGGAGTTGCAGGTGGAAGGGTTATTTCTTGTTTGGATTTTGAAGAGAAACTTTGAGGGGCTTGAGAAGGTTGGGATGAAGGAGAAGGTTGTTGTTGCGGGGCCTTTGGCAAACCAGCTGGGCTTACAGGCAAGGCCTGAGGGTAAACTGGTTGAGGATAAACTGGTCGGGCCTCGTCATCTCCAAAGGGCCAAAGCCATCTTTTCATCTTAGAGAATATTCCCTCTTCCTGAGGCTGTTTTTGAAAGTAATAATAGGGTGGAGGAGAATAATTATAGTAGGGTTGAGGAGGATAATAATAGTAATAGGGCGGAGGAGCCTGGGTCTGATTTCCCTTGGCTTTTTCTTCTTCGGATTTGGCAAAACCAATTCTCGGTTTGTTTCCAGAAAGGTCTATAACAAGATTACTTGTTAAGCTTTCTTCATAGGCTGGATCTCCTATACCAAAACGGGGTTTTGCCTTTTCAACAGGGGGCTCTTCAGGAACTGGCCTTGCAGGATAGGGGGCATATCCAAAGTAGCCTCTTTCAGGGTGCACCCTTCCTGGGGCAAAATAAGGACCTCCTGCCATAGCAAGAGATAAATCCTCCTTGTAAAAATCTTCCTCCTTTCCTTCAATGTAGTTTTTGGATTTTCTAGCAAAACGGGTAAGCTGGGGAATAAGCTCTGAAAGCCCTTTTATTTCCTGGAAAAACTGGGCTGGCTTTTTCTCACCCGTTAAATCCATAATTTGAGCATCAAGGCTTACTACCTCTCCTGCCACAGTTACACTTCCAAAGATTACATAATCTGCTGAGAATTTTTTCCCAAGCTCAGCTGCCACATCTTTGTTGATTTTCGGAAACTTTTTTAACTCCTCTTCCACTAAATCCGGATCAATTACCTGAATTTTATCAGGGGAAAAGAGTCTACTTGTAAGCATCTCAGGAATGGCTCTTCTGAGATAGCTTAAATCCTGCTGAGAGTAAACCTCAAAGGGAAGAACTAAAACTCTCTTTACAGCCTCAGCACAAAATCCTGAGGCCCCTATCAAAACCCATATTAAAAGAAAGATAAAAAACAAAAAAAACTTTTTCACCCCTTCTCCTTTTTGGAGGCCTTTTTTACTAAGATAATCCTCTTTACCAAAAAAACAATAATTGTTGTGAAAAGATTGCGAGACCTAAAAAGAGGGATTTTTTCAGGGTCTCCATACATTGCCCTATTAAAATCCTACCTTAAGAGAGAAATGTTAGGCTTGATATGGCAAGAGATTGCCTAATGCTTAAAATGTTTTATAATTTAAATTGTTAAGTGGAGGGGTGCCCGAGTGGACGAAGGGGGCGGCCTTGAAAGCCGTTGAGGGAGCTTGCTCTCCCTCCGGGGGTTCGAATCCCTCCCCCTCCGTAACTTATATCTCAGAGTTTTAAAGTGTTCAAAAAACTTTTTTCCAGAAAATCTCAAGAGGAGCCTCAAAAAGAAGAAATTTCAATTTCAATTTCAGAAGAAATAAAAGAATCTCAACAGGAAAAGAAAAAAAGCCTTTTTGAACGCTTCAAAGAGGGCCTTTCAAAGACCAAAGAAAAATTCTCTTCTGCTTTAAGCGGTATCTTTGAAGTAGATAGGCTTGTTGATTTAAATCTTCTTGAGGAAATAGAAGAAAAGCTTATTCTTGCAGACCTTGGAGTTGAAACCACTCTCTATCTTCTTGAACCTTTTAAAAATAAAGTGCTCAGAGGGGAACCCCTTTCAACCAAAGAATTCAAAAAACTATTAAAAGAGAAGATGCTTGAAATTTTAATTGAGTATGATAAGCCCTTTCCTCCTGAGGGAAAGCCAGCGGTTCTTTTCTTTCTTGGTGTTAATGGTGTTGGAAAAACTACAACCATTGCCAAGCTTGCAAAGCGCTTTAAAGATGAAGGAAAAGAGCTTCTTCTTATTGCTGGAGATACCTTTAGAGCTGCTGCCATTGACCAGCTGAAAATGTGGGGAGAAAGGCTTGGAGTAGAGGTTTATCATCAAAAAGAGGGAACTGACCCTGCCGCAGTTATTTATCAGGGTCTTGAAAGAGCGATAAGAAATCAAAAGGATATAGTTCTTGTGGATACCGCAGGAAGGCTTCACACCAAGTATAACCTTATGGAAGAGCTAAAAAAAATGAACCGGGTTATGGATAAACTTTTACCCAAGGAAAAGCGCATAAATATTCTCGTTCTTGATGCAACAACAGGGCAAAATGCCCTTTCTCAGGCTGAAAACTTTGCTAAGGCCATACCCATTGATGCCCTGATAATTACCAAAATGGATGGGACAGCCAAAGGTGGAATTGCCCTTGCGGTCTCTCACAAGTTTAAGCTTCCCATCCTTTTCATCGGACTTGGAGAAAAAGCAGAAGACCTTCTTCCTTTTGATAAAGAGGCCTTCATAAAAGCTATTTTGCCAGATTAGCTATCCAATGAAACTCATTTCTTCCCTTCTTCTTGTTGGACCAACTGGTGCAGGAAAATCCCCTCTTGGTGAAGAAATTGAAAAAAGAGGGCTTTTTGGAAAAAGGGTTCATCACTTTGATTTTGGAGAAAACTTACGAAAGGTTGCCAAGGGAGGCCTTCCCTTTCCTGAAGAAGATAGAAATCTTGTCAAGCAAATTCTTGAAGAAGGAAGACTTCTAAAACCAGAAGAATTTTATCTTGCTGAAAAAATTCTTTCAGCCTTTTTAAAAGTAAGAAATTTTAAGGAAGAGGATTTGCTTCTCCTAAATGGCCTTCCAAGGAATCTATATCAGGCAGAAAAACTCTCCTCCTTAATAGAACTACAAAGGGTTATTTATCTTAAGATTGATGAAAAAACCCTCTTTTTGCGCCTAAGGATGGATCCTGCAGGAGATAGAAAGGGGAGAGAGGATGATCTTGAAGAGCTCGTTTTAAAAAAACTTCGGTGGTTTAAAGAGGAAAATCTTCCTCTTATTGAGTATTATGCCTCAAAAGGTGTGAAAATCCTTGAAATCCCTGTTGATGTGAGTGATACTGGACTTACCCTTTATGAAAAGTTGCTTAAGCTTTTGGAGGAGAGTTGATTTATGTCCTTGTTTCCTCAGATGCAGACCCTCTCTATCACTCTTTTTTGGTAGTTGGTTTTCTTGTAGCCTTTACCACCTTATCTTCTATTACCTA
>CAZQQV010000086.1:0-5218 GCA_964595655.1 uncultured Caldimicrobium sp. | reverse complement strand
GACAGAAGGGGCCACATCTTTGGCTTTAGATTGAATTTGGGGTTTTAAAGAGAGGGTCTATATTTTTCCCAATTGTCTGAAGATATTGGATTTTCGGTAGCCGCAACCCGTAGGTTGCAAGGAAAGAGAGCGGACTAAGGGTTTTGCGGCTACCCTCTACTATTTTCCTTTCATTATAAAGCATGAATTTGAAGGGCTTCCTTAAGGCCTCTTTGAGAGGTTCCCTGATTTAGGCTTTTATTGTCCTTGGCCTTGCCATCTTTCAGCGAAGAGGGAGATTAAGGTGCTTGGGCCAGGGTGCCCTAAATGTGAGCTCCTTTATGAAAATGTGGTAAAGGCCCTGGATGAGCTTGAAATTGAAGGCAGATTTAGTGAAAGTGAAGGATTTTATGCAGATTGCTGCCTATGGGGTCTTGGCAACCCCTGGGTTGGTTGTGGATTAAAAGCTTGTTTCTCAGGGGAAGGTATTGAGCGTTGAAGAAATAAAGGAGATTTTAAAGGGCTAAGTAATTTCAATTCTTGTTAGAACTCCGTGAAGTTTTGTTGCAGGAAGTTCCATAAATTTAACAAAATGGGGGCTAAGTTGCTTTAAAAGGGCATAGAGCTTCCAGATGGGGTGTCTGGTTTCAATATCTTCAAGGCCATAAAAGATGGCTCTCTCATCTATACCATTTTCTCTCAGTATGTCCTCAACCCGCAGGTATTCCATATACCCGTAGGCTATTTCAAAGACCTTGGCCCCGGGGCAGAGCTCTTCAAGAAAGCCCGTTGTAATCCCGTAGGGCTCATTTTTACGAATAAGGGAGACAAAGATATTTTCTTCATATACAATTCCATGGTAAAAGATGGTTTCTATCACATAGGGAGGAAAAAAATCGGGATCACGAATGAAAAACAGAGCTGTTCCCTGAATTTTGGGGTTATGAGCATAAAATCTGCTAAACTTGTGCACAAATTCCTCTCTATTCAGAAATTTCATGCTTCTATAAAGTTTCTTTTGCCCTTCAGTATAAAGAATTATGATTAAGAAAGGAAGGCTTGCAAGAAGGATAGACCAATAACCTCCCACTGGAAATTTGTGAAGAGTAGAGGTGAAATAGAGTAAAGAAACGGAAGCGGTGAATATAGCGAGAAGAAAATATTTATAATTCTTTTTGAGAAGAAATACTAAGATGAGAAAAATTCCTGTGATACTCATATCAGCTGTAACAGCAAGACCGTAGGCTGATGCAAGTTTAGCTGAGCTTCCAAAGAGATACATAATATAACATACGGCCACATAAAAGAGCCAGTTTACTGTTCCGATATAAATTTGAGAAGCAAGTTCCCTTGAGGTGTATTTAACTTTCAGAATGGGAAGAATGCGTGCAGAAATACACTGATAAACGATACTGAACATGGCACTTATCATGGCTTGTGAGGCAATAATAGTTGCAAGAAGGGCAAGGAGAAGAAAGGGAATATAAAGAATTGGAAAGGCCTGAAGAACCATTTCAAAAAGGACAAATTTAGCCTGAGGATTTGAGAGTAAGAAAGCTCCCTGCCCAAAGTAATTAATAACCAGGGCAAGAAAGACAAAATTCCAGGCCTGTTTAATAGGTCTTGCCCCAAGGTGTCCCATATCGGCATACATGGCCTCACTACCTGTGGCACAGAGAATAATCTCTCCAAGGGCAAGATAACCCTTCCAGCCATTATGCAAAAGAAATTCAACCCCATAAAGGGGATTTAGGGCCTTTAAAACTGCAGGCTCCTTAAGAAGATAAAAGAGGCCAAAGAAAAAGAGACTTGTAAACCAAAGCCCCATTACAGGACCAAAGGCCCCAGAAACCTTTTCCGTTCCCCTTGCCTGAAAGGAAAAAAGAAAAGTGGCAATAAGAATACCTATAATTACAATATGCATTTCCCCTAAATGAGGAAGCCCTGGAATTAATGAGATTCCTTCAACGGCACTGAGAATACTTATGGCAGGGGTTATGACCCCATCTCCCATCAGGAGTGAAATGGCCACAAAGGAAACAAGGGTGACTGTACCAAGAGCCCTTTTTTTGGTCTTCAAAAGAGACTTAAGGATTTCCGAAAGTATTAGATTCCCTCCTTCCCCCCTAAGACTTAAACTCATTGCAAGAACGGTATATTGAAGGGTGGGAAGAATAACTAAAGTCCAAAAAATGAGAGATAAAACCCCAAGAACATTGTCATAAGTTGCAGGAAGGAGAAGAAAAACAACACTTAAGGTATAGATAGGACTTGTTCCAATATCTCCAAAGACAAGCCCAAGGGCCTTAATTATTTTTTGCATAGTCCCAATTTTAGCACTTCTTGAAGGTTTTTAAAGGAAGAAATTTACTTTGAGAGAAGAGCTTTTAAATCTGAAGGTTTATATACTTTCAAGGATTTTCCGTCAAAGAAGAAATGTTCAGGAAGGGTTTTTTCCACTAAAGACAGGGCTCTTTCAATTTTCTCTTTAAGAGGTGTAAAATCAATTAGCTCCTTGAAAAAGCTTAAAGCCCAGACTGAGTAAAAGGCAACCAAAGGATCTTCTGAACTAAGATGAAGAATTATATATTCATGGGCAGAAATTTTCAAAAGATCTTGGAGATATTTCTGGGAAAGCCTTCCCACTCCCCAAAGGATACCCCTTTGAGCCGGAGGATATTCAAGGTAGTTTCCCTCTGGCCAGATATATGAAACATAGATCTGCAGATATTCTTTTTTAAGGGCCTCTGAGTTATAAAGGGCCTCAGCAAAGGCTTCACCCACTCCCCAGGCCATACCCCCAGATTCTTCATTAAGCATCCACATAAGTCTTCTTATGACAATGCGAGCCCTCTCCATCTCTAATTGAGCAAGCTCTGCAACAGTAAAGCCAAAGGCATAAATGGCCTTCCAGCGCACCTCCTCCTGGGGATGCAAAAAGGCCCCAATGAGGAAACTTACCCTCTTTGCAGGAGGATAGGGCCTGAGGGCCTCCTTTAGCTCCTCAAGCCCTCTTTTTTCAAGGATAGCCCAGATTTCTTTTTTTAAATATACTTCTTTAAGCAGAGCAAAGCTCCTTTACTCTTCGAGCAACGGCTTTACCAAGTTCCATACACTCAGAGAGAACCTTTTCATCAGGGACATATTTAACTCTTATGCCCTCATGGGCAATCTCAGCCTGGATGTCCTGTAAATACTGATTGAGAATTTTGACAGCCTCACCACTCCAACCATAAGATCCAAAGGCAGCTCCCACCTTTCCTCTTGGCCTGAGTCCCTTCATGTAGGTTAAAAAGCCTGAGACCGTAGGCAAAAGCCCGTTATTAAGAGTAGGTGAGCCAAGTATAAGACCCCTTGCCTCAAGGACATCGGCCATAAGTTCAGTCCAGTCTGTCACTGAGAGTTTGCACATCTTAACGGGGATTCCCTCCTCAAGCACCCCTTCCATAACCGCATAGGCCATTTTTTCTGTGCTCTTCCACATGGTATCATAAAGGATTAACACCTTAGGATCACAGATATAGGAACTCCATTTCTCATAAAGGGAAACAATCTTTTCAGGATTTTTTCTCAAGACCACTCCGTGATCAGGACAGATTATCTCAATCTGAAGATTCATGTCTTTAACTGTTTGAAGAAGTTTATTTACCTGGGGTGAGTAAGGATAAACAATATTGGCGTAATATTTTCGGGTCTCTTGTATGAGTTCACACTCATCTACTTCGTCATCAAAGCGATTACTTGTAGCATAATGGGCGCCAAAGGCATCCTGAGAGACAAGGATATGTTCCTCGGGAATATAGGTCATCATACTGTCTGGCCAGTGAATCATAGGGGTTTCAATAAAGGTAAGGGTTCTCTTCCCAACTTTGACGGTATTTCCGGTTTTAACCTCCTCAAAGGGGTAATTTTCCTTATGAAAATGGGCAAGAATTCCAAGCCTTGCATTTTTCGTTAAAAAGATCTTTTCAGGCTTAATGATTTCAACAATTTTTGCAAAGCCACCTGCATGGTCAGGCTCAATGTGATTTATCACAAGATAGTCAATTTTTTCAGGCTCAAGGACTGAGCTTATTCTTTTAAGAAGTTCCTCCTCAAAACCGTGTTTAACAGTATCAAAGAGCACCACCTTTTCATCAATCAAGAGATAGGCATTATAGGTGGTTCCTCTAACGGTGGAATAACCGTGAAAATTTCTTACATTCCAGTCAATGGCTCCAACCCAGTAAAAGTCTTCTTTAATCTTAACAGCCTTCATCACTTCATCCCCTCCTTCCTAAAAAGTAATCACCTGATAACCCTCTTTTAAAAATCTTGCCATTCCAGCATGATTGGCCATGTCATCAAGTATTTTGAGGCCTTTGTTAACAGCAATTTCATAGGTTCCAAACTTCTGAGAACAGGCCTTGCAAACTCCTTCTATAAGCCCCTGGGAAAGAGCTCTCTGGGCAAGAAGATAAAGGGAACTACCTTCTTCATAAAACTGAGGAATAAGCTTGGTTGCCTCACCCTCAATAACCACTTTCACCTCAAGGCCTTTCCCATGCATATCTAAGGCATTTAACAAGACATGAACAAAACACATGGGCTCTCCTCTAAAGGCAAACAAGACATATTTTCCCATGGTTATGACCCCTCTTGAAAGAATAGCAGTTCAGTAAGCTATAATACCCCAGGGCTAACTCAGCCCCGGGGTATCTAATTAGTCCTCTGGACTGAAATCGTCCTTGGAGGCCCCACAAACCGGGCAGGTCCAGCTGTCAGGTAACTTTTCAAAGGGAGTCCCTGGAGGGATATTCTGGCTGGGATCCCCTGTCTCAGGGTCATAAACATATCCACAGATATTACATTTGTATTTTTTCATAGCCTCCTCCTTTACTTGAAATTATTTAACCGCACTTGGTTGAGGGTTCACAAACCTGGGCTCCTTCCCAGTAGGCATGGAGATTACACCATTCCTTTGCAAGCACTCTCTCAGCCTTAACGGTGAATTCTGCCTCTGGGGCATCTCCTGGTTTCAAAAATTTAATGTAAACCCTGTCTCCATCAGCATGAAGTTCAATCCATTCAATGTAATGCTCCTCTGTCATGGGATGAGGAACACTTCCTACCTTCACCTTGTAAACCTCTCCGCACTTTTCAATCACAGGCACATGCTTTTCAGCCGCTGCATCCACTGTCCCCGGTTTCTGAAGCTCCATGGGCTTATTACAGCAAACCAATTGACCTCTTCCACCAT
>CAZQQV010000085.1:0-5332 GCA_964595655.1 uncultured Caldimicrobium sp. | reverse complement strand
AGACATCTTCCTGGAATTTACGAGGTAATCAAAAATGGATGAAAAACCAGGGCTTTGGAAGCGTTATAAAAGATTTGTTTGGACTTACCTCAAAGAAAGCCCTTGGTATCTCTGGATTCTAAGAATTACAGGGGCTATTCTTATTGCCTACATCCTGATCAAAGGCCTTGGTTTGTAAGGGCCTTGGGTAAGAGGCTTCAAACCTTAGAAAAATTTGTAAATCATTCTAAGCAGACCAAACATTCCCAGACTAAAGCCAGTGATTTTATCCAGAGATTGATAATATTGTAAAGGTCATCAAAGCGCTTAACAAGTAAATCTTGCTACGCTCCCTGCAAAACTCATCTCCCCAAGTGAGCCCCTTCTTATTCGCTTATCCAGCCTTGATTTCTCCAACATAAACAACCTCTTACAACTTGACTTCCCACTTCCAAAAATCACTTATCCCCCAGAATTTCTCTTTAAAGCACTCCTTCTCATTTATCTCAGCTTTGCCAAATCTTAAAGAGATCTTGTAAGGAAACTGCGCTACAATGTCAGATATAAATCTAAAGATTTTTGCTTCTTCGGCTACAAAGTCCATCTCAAAGTTATAACCTCTCCCCTTCCTATTTCTGCACTGAAAATACTCTCAAATTCCTTGAAACCAAAAAGAAAAAAGGTTAACTATTTTAAATTTATTTAGTGAAAAAGCTTTAAGATTAATTTAAGGGATTTTATTATATCCTTTCGAAGTGATTAAGGCTTTTTTAACCGCTTCATAGACTGCCTTAGCTATGAGTTCTCCGATTTTACTGTGCCCTCCTGTATAATTTAACGGTTGCCCCTCATTGCCAGAGATAATAATAATATTGTCTGTGCCAGTTCCTGTGGCTTGAAGTTTAGGGCTGTAGGAACTTGCCACTCTTAAATCTTCAAAAGCTGCAGTTTTAGCCTCTGTAATAGTAATAATAGCTCTTGCCATAGCGGAACTACTTAATTTTTTATTGGTGAGAAGAATAATATTTACTGTACCTTGAGGTTCTTCATCTTCTATATAACTTCCGTTGTCATAGCCTGCTCTCAGGGCATTTGACTTTGCTCCTGCAGTAACAAGCGCTATCACTGTCATATTACCATATTTTTTGACAACTTTAGCTAAATAATCCATATTAGCAGCAGTTCCCAGTATAAAAATTTTGTCTATAGGTATGCCAATTTCTTGAGCTAATCTCTCCTTGATATCCATTAAATGATAGACACCTCCGGATTTTTTACCTTTTTTCTTTTCAGCACAGACCTTTTTCCAGCCCTCAGGTTCTAAAGAATAATTAACAACTGCAAGAACTGAACCAAAGCCCTCAAAAGTTGAAAGGGCCTCTCTTTCCTCGGGAAAGGTTATTACCAAGGTTTTTTCCTTAAATCCTTTCCAAGTGGATGATTGTATCTTTGCCTCTGCCTTAACCTCAGGAGGAAGATCAAGTTCCTGAGCCAAAATCATTTTTCCAAAAACTGCACCATCTGAATAAAAGGTTAGTAAAAATATACACAAAAGAACTATTTCTGTTATTTTTACAAATTTCATTTTATTCATAATTCTCACCCCTTTTAAAATTTGCCTCTCAAACCGAGATAAATACTTCTTTTGGGCATGGGATAATATTGAACATATTCATAGGCCCTATTAAAAAGATTTTCAATTTTTAAATAACCTTCTACATTTTTCATTATGAAATAACTTCCGTATAAATTAAATATGGTAAAATCTCCTTTTGGCACAATTTTTCTATAGGTGGGAGAATAATAGTTCCAATCCTCAACCTTTTCATCGCCTTGATAAATTCCCATCAACCTAAGGTTTAATTTTTGATAATTCACATTAACCCCAAAGGAACTTGTCCATTTGGGAATATAAGTAAGGGTTCTCTTATTTTCATCGTCTCTATACTGGAGATGATAAGTAAAGTTAATAAAAGGCTCAATGGAAAAAGGAAGTTTATCAAAAGTAAAAATTTTTGAAAAGGATCCTTCAAATCCTTGAATAGTTGCACCTTTAATGTTCTTATAAGTATTGGCTTTTAGATAAGAATTGTAATAACTAGTAATTTTATCATCATATTCATTATAAAAATAAGCCAAAGAAAATATTCCGAGCTTTCCAGCATAGTCAAGTCCCATATCAAAGGAATAAACCTTTTCTGGTTTAAGAGTTGCATTTCCAAGATATTTTGCGCCCCACCCTGAGACATAATCTGCTGCCAATTCATCTGGTGTGGGAGTTCTAAAAGCCGAACCAAAATTAACTTTAATACTCAAATCTTCTTTTGCTCTATATAGAATACCAAGTTTACCACTAAATCTATCTTTATCTTCACTTTTAGGATTAAGAGAAGGAATTCCAGGAGTTTCCAAAATCTCGGTTTTAAAGAAATCATATCTTAGACCGGGAATAATATAAAGTTTGTTTTTGTATAAATTTATTTTAGCTTCTCCAAAAAGGGCATAATTTTTAAATTTTGAATTTGGATAATAAGGAGCTCCTATGTTTACCCTACTTGCAGTCTTTAATTCATAAAACTCACTTCCAAGCACCAACCGTTGCCTTGCGAGATAAAAGGGTATCTTAAAAGTGCCTTGATTACTTTTCATTATCTTTGTAGATATATTATAACTATGCCATCTCTCTCTATCAAAAATGTGAGAAAAGCTTATTTCGCTTTCATTATAACGATAAAGAAAATTATAAACATCTCTTTTTTTATCTGAATAATCTTTGGTTGAGGGAGAATATCTTGGTCCAGGATCTCCTATATCCCAACCATGCCATTGTTGAAAACCAAGGGAGAAATAATGATTTTTATCAAGGCCTATGCCCATTTTTATATCAAAGGTATTTTCATCATAGGCGCTATTTTTTATTTTTCCATAGTCTTTAGCTTTATAATCATTTTGGCTTACCCGAGCATCAAGTAAATAAAAATCATAAACTAAATTAGAAAACCTTTTTCTAAATTTTACTTCCCCTAAGGCCTTCCAATAATCAAAGGATCCTAAAGAACCCTCCAAGGTTATTTCTTTCCCCTCCTTTTTGGGTGTTTTAGTAATAACATTTATAACTCCGCCCATGGCCTGAGTTCCATAAAGAGCTGAAAAGGGACCTTTTATTATTTCAATTCGCTCAACATTATCCAGAGGAATTTTAGCGAGATTGGTTGTGCTTGCCCTTTGGCCATCAACAAGAAGTAAAATTCCTCCTTTTAAAGGATCAAAAAGATCCGAGCTAATCCCTCTAATACTTATTCTTGAGGTCAAAGCACCAGGGTATTTGTGAGTGTGCCCTAAACCAAGCTCAGGAAAAAGATCACCTACATTCTTAGCCGGGGATTGCCTTAATTCCTCTTCTGTAATTATTTTAACAAAAGAGCTTACCTCAAGAGGGGATTCAGCTACCCTTGTTGCAGTAACTACGACTTCACTTAAAATTCTCTCAGAGACTCTCTTTTCATCTTGGCTTTCTGCACCTTTAGCGTTCTTTACTTGAACAGCTACACAAAGTAAAAAAAAGAAAATCCCCTTCAAATAATTTTCCCATTTAGTCTTCTCCATAGCCACTCCTCCTCAATGGTAATTATTTTTACCATTTTATCTTAAAATTTCTCTTTGTCAAGGGAGCGAATTGCCTCATTAAAAATCTAAATGAAATTTTATCGTTGCCTCATGTAAAAATCTAAACAAAAATTTTAAAAAACAAAAAACTTACCAAGGAACTTACAAAAAGGTATCACAAGAAGCAGGCCTTACAGGAAAAATGACAATTGTTATGTGGAGCAAAAGAATTATAGTGTAGTCAGGAAGTTTGCAGGTTATCTAAAGCACAACACAGTGGAGGAACTTGAAATATTAAACGAGTTTTATCAGATATTGAGGCTTTTGTTATAAGCTTTTTTCAACCTTCTGCGAAGCTAATTTTTAGAGAGAACGGGGGAGGGAAGATAAGAGGTTTATGAAAAGTCTTTTATATTTCGAGGGAAACAAAAGAAGAACTAAATGTTCTTTAAGAACTTTACACCTTAAAGGAAAATAAAAGAGTATCAAAGGAGGCTTAAAAAAGCCTCCCTTTTAAAAAAAGGTAATTACCACCAGGAAATGGTTTTATCAGCTTCCCAGATAAGATCTATGAGTTTATCATAATCGGAGTCATCTTTTGCCTCAAAAAGATTGAATTCGATTACCTCATGGCCCTTTTCTTTAATCTTAGCTATAATTTTTTTGATATCTTCATTTTCAGCACTGGCTTTGTGTCTGTAAACGCAGAGAATCTTCATTTCTACCCCTCCTTCATATCAATTTAGGCACATTGAGGCGGAGCTTGAACTTTCTGAGCAGGAAGACCATATCCCACAACAAGATCACATTCCAAAATTTTCTCTACCACATCATCAAGACTTGCCTCAGCAAGTTCCCATTCCTCAAGATTATACTTCTTTGTCTCTTCATCCATGGTTTCAGTAACAGCATAGACCTCGCCTTCCATATCCCTAATCCAAGCTAAATTTTCATCGAGATATTCCGTTTTTGCTGGCATTTTTTGATAAAAAACATAAGTATATGAATACATATTTTCTACAGCAAGTCCAAGGGCTGATCTTATTCCATCAGATATATAAATTCTATTAGCTATTAAAAAACAAACCTTATAACTCATATTAACCCCCCTTTAAGTTTATAAAACAAAATATTTACCTACTTCCTCAATAAGTTCACCATGATAGGCCTGAGTTCTCATTTGTTTTTCAGTGAGTCCCATATTATGATATTCTGGTTCATACCCCTCACAAGCAAAAGCAGCAACACAAATTGCCAAATCTTCCTCGGGTATTTCCTGTCTCAGTTTTTGAAAATCTGGATGAAATACAAGATGTGTGGCTTTGTATGTAAAAAATATCTTTACTTTTTTTCCCTTTCTTTTAGCAGCTTCAACTATTTTTATCAATTCTTTAATATGCACTGGTGAAGTAACAAAAATACCAAGTTTGTCTGGATCCTTAGACATATTCCCCTCCTACAATTGGATTTAAGAAGTTTATCTGCTAAATCACTTCTTTTTAATAAAATACCTGGTATAACCAGGTTCATCGATCATGCCCAAAAATTCATGACCTTCCTTTTTGCACATGTTTGGAATGTCATTTTTACTACCAGGGTCTGTACCCCAAACTTCAAGAATTTGGCCAGATTGTAATTTTTGCAAAGCTTTTTTGGTTTTAAGCATTGGCATTGGACAGGACAATCCTTTACAGTCAAGAACTTCATCTGGTTTAATACTGCTGAGATCAACCATTTTACCCCTCCT
>CAZQQV010000084.1:0-5343 GCA_964595655.1 uncultured Caldimicrobium sp. | reverse complement strand
GACGATAATGATAATAGACAAGTCAATTTCAGAGGGACTGGATTGAGTGATAGATAAGAGCCCACAAGATATTTAATCATGCAGGAAAACCTTTACTCATATCTTTCTTTTTTTAATCTTAAGGCGCCTCCCTTTTCGCTTGTTCCTGATCCAGAGCTCTTTTTTCCAGCAAAGGCTCATCTTGAATCCATTGAGGTTCTCTCCTATGCCTTGAATCAAGGAAGTCTTATCTCTGTTTTAACAGGAGAGCCAGGTCTTGGGAAAACCCAAGTGGTTTTAACCCTTCTTTCTAAAATCAAAGAAGAAATAACCCCCCTTTTTATCTATAATCCTTCTCTCAAGCCCCAAGAATTCTTTCAGGCTCTTTTCAAAGAACTTGGCCTAAAAGAGGAAAACCCTTTCACCAAAGATGAAGTTCTTAAGAAATTGAAGGCCTTTTTCAGGGAGGAAGGATCTGGTAAAAGATTCCTTCTCATCATTGATGAAGCCCAGCTTGTTCCTGAAGAAACCCTTGAGGAACTGAGATTGATTACCAATCTCAACGAGGGAAAAGAAATCAATCTTCAGATCTTTCTTGTAGGTCAGCCTGCTCTTGCGGAAAAATTAAAAAAGCCCGAACAAGCTCCACTCAGGCAAAGAATTGCCATCTGGGAAACCCTAAAACCCTTTGAAAAAGAAGAAATTCTTCCCTATCTCTGGTTCAGAATTAAGCAGGTTTCAGAAAGCCCAGAACTTCACCTTGAAGGAAAACTTGTAAGACCTTTGTATAAGTGGACAAAAGGTGTTCCTCGCTTAATCAATAAGCTTATGGACAGAACCCTTTTTATAGCTTATGTCAAAAGGGACAGAACCATAGGAAAAAAATACTTAAAAGAAGCTAAAAATACCTTTCAGAGGGAGCTTTTAGAGCTCTAAATGTATAAGTATTACATTGTCAAACTGGTTAGAGAAAACCTCTTTGAAGGACTTGGGATAGAGGGTAAACCCCCAAATCCCAAAAAATTTGAGTATTTCCCTGCCCTCACTGTAGAAGAACTTAGAGGCAAAAGAGTTTTTCTGATTTTAAATAATCCTTTGTTTTTTTATGAAATTTATGGCTTAAACCTTCCTGTTTATTCTGAAGAAATAATCAGGTTGAGGCTTACAGACAGGGTAAACACTGCCGGATATTTTACAGAGCCCTTTTCACTTTTCTGGAAAATTTTAAAGAGAGAAGGAAATTTTTATGAACTTGCCTATCTTGCCCTTGGCAGCAGGGAATTATTAAGAGTGAAAACTCTCCTAAAGGATGTGGCAAGGTGTAAACTTGAGGGTATAGCCTTTCTTCCCTTTGCTCTTGCTAAAGCTTCAGAAGAGATAAAAGAGGAAGTCTTTTTAGTTTATGGGGAAAGGGGAGTTCTCTGGATCCTTATTCTTAAAGAGGGGTTTCCTCAAATTATTGAATTCTTCCAGATAGATGAACTTCTTGGAATAAACTACGGAGAACTTCTTGGACGTCTTAATTTTTTAAAAAATCTCTTTTACAGGGATCATCACAGAGAGATAACCAAAGTATTTCTTTTTCAAAGGGAACACAAAGAAGAGCTTGAAAAGGGGGGTTTTGAAGTAATCCTTAAAGAAAGAGAGTATTCTGAATTCCTTTTTGCCCCCCTTGTTGACCCAGCTTTTAATCTTCTCTCAGAAGAGGAAAGAGCTATTAAAGAAGTTCTTGAAAGGAATTACAAAATCTCCTTTGCCCTTTCAGGGCTTGCAGTTATAATTCTTAGTTTTGGTCTTTATCTAAAAAAAGCAAACTCTAATCTTGAAAGAGAAATTCAAAGAAAGGAAGCTTTAATTACTGAGAGTATAAATAGATTTTTAAGTGAATATCCTGAAGAAAAGATTAAAAACTTTCGAGTTTATCTTGAGGAGAGAGAAAAACTTTTGAAAATGCCCCTTCCGCAAGAAATCTTAGGAAGATTAATTTTGGCCTGTCAAGACGCTAAAATCACCTCCCTTGAGGTTAAAGAAACCAATAGTACCTATCAGATCAACTTCTCAGGTGAAAAGACAGGTCAAGCCGAAGAAATAACTCTTTTTTCACAGGAGTTTTTAAAAAAGCTTAGAACTTTCGTTGAGATTCAGCAAACTCAGTTTGACTATTCCCAAGAAAAAGGGACAATTAATTTTAAAGTTTCAGGCGTAATCAAGCCATGAAAGTGAATTTTAGTTTTATAAAAAGGGAAATCGGGACTTATTATAGAAAGGAGTTTTTTTTCTGGATTTTTAGTGTCCTTTTTCTTGGTATTTCTTTATTTTTCTCTGTGAGAGAGGTTAAAAAATTTTCGGCCCTAAAGGAAAGCTATGATAGAATTGAGCGGTCCTACTTAAGAGTGCAGCCTGAAGTGGTAAGGCTAAAAGAAGTTCTAAAAGAGATTAACTGGGAAAGAGAATTTAAAAAAGAGGAAATCCCCCTAGTTTTGGAAATAGATTTAACCAATTTGAAAAGCTCTTTTAATACCCTGGAAACCCTTACCAGCCCCTCTGAAGATACCTTTTTTTCTTTAAAAGAAATGACCCTTTCAAAAAGGGAAGATAAAAAACCCCTATTGATAATAAAGGGTATAAAAATTATTTATCGATGAAGAAACTTACTCTTAAGGACGTACTCTTCATTATTTTTTGGGGTTTTGCAGTAATATTTTTGTTAATTGCGGTTTATTATTCCTGGAAAAAAATTTTTTTCCCTGTGAAAAATGAAATACGAATACCTGATGAGCATCGCAATTTTTTAGAGGCTTTAAGAAAATATAAAAGCTTACCAAAAAAAGAAAGCTCTTACTTTGCCTTTACTAACAATCCCTTTTACGAAGAAAAAAGTAAGGTTAACGAAAAGGAGATTCAGGAGATTTTAAAATTAACCTCTGTTATTAAGGAACAAAAAAAGTTTTGTATAATTAATGGAAAACTTTACAGGGAAGGGGACAAAATTGGAAGGATTAAAATTTCAAAAATAGGGGACTATTATGTGGAACTCTTACTTCCCAAAGGAAAAAAAGTTAAGCTTGAAGTGGGCGCAGCTTTTACATATTCTTATTCTAATTAGTTTCCTTTTTGCCTGCGCAGGAAAAGTGCCCTCTCCTGAGACTGAAAGAACCTATTCGCACTATAGAAACATTCTTGAGAATGCAACAAAAGCTCCTCTTCCTGAACCCTCTCAAGGGAGGCCAAAACTTGAACCTCTCTTTAAGGAGCTTTCCCCTTTAAAGAAGCGTATAACCGTTGCTTTCAATCAGGAACATTATGAGAACATTCTCTTTTTTCTTGCCTATGAAACAGGCTTGAGCCTTGTTATTGATCCAGAGGTAAGAAAGGAAATATCTTCAGAAAGAGAAAGAATTACCCTTCAGATGAAAAATCAGCCTCTGGAAGATATACTGAAAAAGGTTTGTGAAATTTTGGATGTCCATTTCAGGCTGGATCGAGGAGTAATTTATATTGAGCCCTTTGAGGAAAAAGTTATTAATCTTGGGTTTCTTCCGGTAATAAAAGAAAGCAAAACTTCCATGGGAGGAGATGTGCTCGGAAATATTGGTCAAGGGGGGGGAGGAGCGGTTACTACCTCACCCCTGAAAGGGGAATATTCTATAAATGCGGAGCTTACCAAAGAAAGTCTTGATCTCTATATGGCCCTTGAGGAAAATCTTTCAAATATTATTTCCAATAAAGGCACTTTTTATATTAACAGACTTGCCGGAATTCTTTATATCAAAGATAAACCAAGTAGAATTAAAGCAGTGGAAAGGCTTATTTCTGAATATAAGAAAAAATATTCAAGACAAATAATTCTTGATGCCCAGATCATTGAGGTAGAGCTTAGCAAAGGCCACAACCTTGGGGTGGATTGGTTTGAAATAACCAACTATCTTATGGGAAATAACAGAGTTTCCTTTAATACACTGGATCTTGGAATTACCACACGATCCGATCAACCTTCCTTTGCCTTAACCATAAGCGGTCAGCCAAATGTAAATTTAATTTTGAATCTCCTAAAAGAATATGGGGAACTCAAGGTTATCTCAAATCCCAAGATAAGGGTTCTTCACTCTCAACCTGCCCTTATCAGTGTGGGAACCTCCCAGGCTTATATTAAGGAATTTAAAAGGGATGTGACTACAGGCACAACCACCTCAACCATTACTTATACCACGCAGACCTCCTCTGTGTTTGATGGCATTTTGTTTGGTTTAACTCCCTATATTGCTGAGGATGACCAGATATTTCTGCACATTGTCCCAATAAAAAGCGACATAGTGGAATTAAAAGATGTGCGCTTTGGGGCTGATTATTTTATAACTCTTCCCAGAGTTAACTTAAGAGAGATGACCTCCATTGTTAAAGCCCGTCCCCAAGATCTCATCGTGATCGGAGGGTTAATTCTTGACCGAAACAAAACCACCGAGAAAAAAATTGCCATTCCTCTTCTTTCAGAGCTCTTTAAGAGTAATATCAACGAATCAAAAAAAGCAGAGCTTGTAATCCTTATAAGAGTCCTTGTGGATTAATAAGATGGGTAAACTGGGAGAATTTTTAAAACAACTTAAAGAAGAAAAATCCAAAAATCCCTTTCAGGAAAGACAAAAATTATCCAAAAGGCGCCTCTTTTTTCTCTCTCTTGTGGTTTTCCTTTTTTTTGGTGCCGTGATAGTAGGTTTTTATTTAACTCAGCTATTTAAACTTGAAAGTTTAAGAAAAGAAAAACCTCAACCTCCAAAAGTGGTAGCCACAAAGCCCCCAATTTTAGCGGAAAATTCAACTCAAAAGGAGATCCCCACTGAAAAGCGACTTTCCTCTCCTGAAATTCTTGAATCCCAAAAATCTTTGCAAAAAAATTTAGTAAAAAGGGAAAGTAAAAAGCCTAAACCTGTGGCAAAAAAGAAAGGATTTATAGAAAGTGAAAAGAGAAAGGAGAGAACTGAAACCATTACAACCCAGGTCTATCCACCTCTAAGAGAAAGGGGACTTTTAGAAAACCTTCTTTTAAATGCCGAAGAAGAGAGAAAAAAAGGAAATTACCAAGGGGCCATTAAGTTTTATGAGGAATTTTTAAAATACAAAAAAGAGCCTGAGGTTTACAATAATCTTGGCGGCCTATATTTTTTAATAGGGGATTTCCAGAGGGCAAAGACCGCTTTTGAAACCGCCCTAAGTCTTAAATATGATCCGGTTTTTGAAATAAATTATATCATGGCTTTATTGAAACTTAATCAAACCAAAAGGGCCTGTGAAGAATTACTAAATAAAAATTTTCCTCCTGATTTGGAGGACAAAGTAAAATTTCTTAAAAGTTATTGTAAGTAAGGG
>CAZQQV010000083.1:0-5392 GCA_964595655.1 uncultured Caldimicrobium sp. | reverse complement strand
GGCTATTTTGGGTCTTATGGGGGGCGTTTTGTTCCTGAAACCTTAATGCCCCTTCTTTTTGACCTTGAGAAAGCTTATTTTCAGGTATTGAAAGATACCTCTTTCTGGAAGGAATGGGAAAGCCTTCTTAAGGAGTATGCAGGAAGGCCAACCCCTCTTTATTATGCAAAGAACTTAAGCCAATATCTTGGAGGTCATATAAAGGTTTACCTGAAAAGAGAGGATCTTTTGCACACAGGGGCTCACAAACTCAACAATACCATTGGTCAGGTACTTCTTGCCAAAAGAATGGGAAAAACCCGCATTATTGCTGAAACTGGAGCAGGCCAGCACGGAGTTGCTACAGCCACAGCCTGCGCCTTACTTGGTCTTAAGTGTGTGGTTTACATGGGAGCAAAGGATGTTGAGCGCCAGGCCCTGAATGTCTTTCGCATGCGTCTTTTGGGGGCAGAGGTTATTCCCGTTGAGTCTGGAACCCAGACCTTAAAAGATGCCATAAATGAGGCCTTAAGGGACTGGGTTACCAATGTAAAAGATACCTTCTATGTCATAGGCTCTGTGGTTGGCCCCCATCCCTATCCAAGAATAGTGAGAGACTTTCAGAGTATCATCGGAAGAGAAACCAAAAAGCAGATTCTCCAGAAGGAAAAAAGGCTTCCTGATTATATCTTTGCCTGCGTTGGCGGCGGCTCCAATGCCATGGGCATCTTTTATCCCTTTTCCAAATATCCTCAGGTTAAACTTATAGGGGTTGAGGCAGCAGGACATGGCTTAAATACTGATTATCATTCTGCCACCCTAACTGCAGGTGAACCAGGGGTTCTTCATGGCATGCTTACCTATCTTTTACAGGACAAGGTTGGCCAGATCAAGGGAGCACACTCCATTGCTCCAGGGCTTGACTATCCAGGGGTTGGCCCGGAACACTCTTTTTTCAAAGATTCTGGAAGGGCTCAGTATGTTGCCGTAACCGATGAAGAGGCCCTTTCTGCCTTTCAAATACTATCTCAAACAGAGGGTATTATCCCTGCCCTTGAGTCAGCCCATGCTATAGCCTATCTTATAAAAGTTGCTAAAGAACTTCCCAAGGACTCCCTTGTTGTTGTTAATCTTTCTGGAAGAGGAGACAAGGATGTTGCCAGTGTAAAGGATTATCTTGAAGGAAAGGGAAAATGAAAGGCTCACATGCAAGGTATCTTGAAAGAAGGATACGAAGCTTTAAAAAAAAGGAAGAAGTTGCTCTTATTCCCTATATTACCGCCTTTGATCCTGATAAAGAGTCCACCTTTGAATTTTTGAAGTATATTGCCGATACCAATCCAGCCTGTATTGAGCTTGGCTTTCCCTTTTCAGACCCAGTTGCAGATGGTCCAACCATTCAAAAGGCGGTTGTGCGTGCCTTAAAAAATAAGCCAACCTTTGAAGAGTATTTAAGCCTTGTTTTTCGCTTCAAAGAAGCCTATCCAGAAATACCCATTCTCTGTATGACCTATTATAATATAATTTATCGCTTTGGCCATGAAAAAGCTGTTTCAGAGGCAAAGGCAAGCGGGCTTGACGGTTTCATTATCCCCGACTTGCCAGTTGAAGAGGCAGGCCCCTGGTTAAGGGCAAACAAGGGAAAGGGCCTTGCTACCATTTTTCTCTCCGCTCCAACCTCAAGTCTTGAAAGGATTAAAAAAATTGCCAGAGTCTCTAAGGGCTTCCTCTATTATGTATCCCTTACAGGGATAACTGGCGCAAGAGATAAACTTCCCGAGGATTTAGTTGAGAGGCTAAAACACATAAAAGCGGTCATCAAAATCCCCCTTGCTGTTGGCTTTGGCATTTCACGGAGGGAACATGTAGAGGCTCTACTTCCTTACGCTGATGCCTTAGTTGTCGGAAGTGCTCTTGTTTCCATTGTTGAAAAGGAGGGTAAGAAAGCAGGGCCCCAACTTAAAAAATTCCTTCTTGCTCTTAAAAATGCTCACCCTTAAAGTTAAAACAAAGCCTCCTTACGAAATTCTCATTGAAGAGGGATTGCTTGAAAAAATCCCTGAGGATCTTAAGAGAACTCTCGATTTCGGAAAAGTAGCCATTATAACAGATTCAACTGTTGAAAAACTTTATGGCGAAAACCTTCTTCAAGCTCTAAGAAAGGCAGATATTAAAGCGAGTCTCTTTTCTTTTCCCCATGGTGAAAGCTCAAAAAATATAGAGACTGTGGTCAGGCTTGCAAGAAGTCTCATTCAGGCTGGCTTTGACAGAAAAGATCTTATTCTTGCCCTTGGGGGAGGAGTTGTGGGAGATGTTTCTGGTTTTCTTGCAAGTATTTATCTGCGAGGCATCCCCTTTGTTCAGGTTCCAACCACTTTGCTCTCCCAGGTAGATTCTTCTGTTGGAGGAAAAACCGGAGTTGATCTTCCTGAAGGAAAGAACCTTCTTGGCACTTTTTATCAACCAGCAAGGGTTTACATAGATCCTACTGTTTTAAGAACCCTTCCTCTTCCTGAGATTAAAAACGGCCTTGCGGAGGTGATAAAATACGGCTGTATTTTAAAGTCAAGGCTTTTTCAGTTTATAAAGAAAAAGGGAAAGGCCCTTTATGGGCTAAATCCTCATGATTTGAGCTATCTTATTTATGAAAGCTGTTTGATCAAAGCCTATGTGGTTTCAAAAGATGAAAAGGAGGCAGGGCTAAGGAGAGTTCTAAATTTTGGGCATACCATTGGGCATGCCCTTGAAACCCTTTCCAATTATCAGATTCCCCATGGTTATTGCGTTTCTGTGGGAATGGCGGTTGAGGCGCGTCTTTCAGAACTCCTTCATGTTGCAGAAAAACCCGTTTATGAACCTTTAAAGAATCTTCTTGACGCCCTTGAGATGCCCCATCGTATCAGAGACCTTTTACCACTTCTTTCTCCTTCTGAATTTTTCTCTGCCCTTTCAAAGGACAAAAAAATCTGGAAAGGAAAATTAACCATAGTCCTTTTAAAAAGAATCGGAAAATTTCACTTTTACGAAAATCCACCTATGGATTTAATTCTAAAAGCCCTTGAAGAATGTTATTAATAGGGTATTCTTAATTTTTTGATGAATAGCGAAACTGATACCCTTTTTCAAAAACTTAAAGATAAAACACTTTACAAGGTCTGTGCATCAGGCAATGATTTCATTATTCTTTTGAATTTAGAAAGAGAAATTTCCCCAGAGGAAGGAAGCCTTCTTGCAAAAAGGCTTTGCAGACAGAAATTTTCTGTTTCTGCCGATGGGTTTATCATGGTTGAACCTCCTAAGAATCCTCTTGCCTCTGTGTCCTGGTGTTTTTTTAATGCCGATGGAAGTGTTGCCGAAATGTGTGGCAATGGGGCCCGTTCTTGTGCAAGGCTCCTTTATGAGCTAAAACTCGTTCCCTCATCTTTCTACCTCGAAACTCTTGCTGGGCTTATTCATTGTGAGATCAAAGGTGGAAGGGTCAAGGTAGCCTTAGGGAGGCCTAAAGACCTCAAATTAAACTTTATTCTTAAGACAGAGCGAGATATCTATCTTGTCCATTTCGTTAATACCGGGGTTCCACACTTGGTACTATTCTGGGAAGATATAGAGGAAGCGCCTGTTGAAAAACTTGGCCCAATTCTTCGTTTTCATGAATTTTTCAAACCTGCAGGCACAAATGTTAACTTTGTGGGAATATTAAGAGAGAACGATAAAAACTTTCTTAAGGTAAGAACCTATGAAAGGGGGGTTGAGGCTGAAACCCTTGCATGTGGGACAGGGGCCTCTGCCTCAGCCTATGTGGCAGCAAAACTTGGTCTTGTTAATTTTCCTGTTAAAGTGCTAACAAGAGGTGGTGAGACCCTTATTATAGATCTTGATCCAGAGAGTGAAACCCTTTATCTTGAAGGAGAGGCTCGCCTTGTTTTTCGTTTCCAAATTTTTGAAGATGCTTTAAAAGAATGAGCTCTGATAAATTAATAGAAAAATCTTTTGAATTGAACACTCAAAGAAGGGGGAGGCAATTATGAATGAAATAAAAGAGAAGCTTAGAGGTTCCATTGTAGCTTTAATAACACCCTTTAAAGAGGGAAAAATTGATGAAGAGTCCTTTAGAAATCTCATTAGATGGCATCTGAAAGAGGGAACACATGGAATTTTAGTGTCTGGAACCACTGGGGAATCAGCAACGCTTTCCAAGGAAGAAAAGAAAAAACTTTTTGAAATAGCTTTAGAGGAGGCCAAGGGGAAAGTTCCTTTGATTGCAGGAACAGGAACTAATGATACCCAAAAAACCCTTGAATTAACCAAAATGGCAGAAGAAATGGGAATGGATGCAGCCCTTCTTGTAACCCCCTATTACAATAAACCCACTCAAAAGGGCCTTTATGAGCATTACAAATTTATTGCAAGTCAGGTCAAAATTCCCATTATCTTGTACAATGTCCCTGGAAGAACAGGAGTTAATCTTCTTCCAGACACTACCGCTAAACTTTCTGAAATTGAAAATATTGTTGCTATAAAAGAGGCCTGTGGAGATCTCAAGCAGGTTACAGAACTAAAGCTCAAATGTAAGGAGGATTTTGTTATTTTATCTGGAGATGACTTTACAGCCTATCCAACTATAACCCTTGGGGGGAAAGGTGTAATTTCCGTTGCAGCAAACATTATGCCAAAGGAAATGGCAGAGCTTATGAAAAGTGCCTTAAATGGAGATCACAGCCGTGCCCTTGAATTGCATCTTTATCTCTATCCCCTTTTTAAAGTTTTATTCATTGAAACCAATCCTGTTCCAGCCAAAGAGGCCCTCTATCTTATGGGAATGATTAGTAGCCCGGAGGTAAGACTACCTCTTTCAAATCTTACAGAAAGCTCTTTCCAGCAACTAAAAACCATTCTTAGAGAAACCTATAAATTGGTGTAATGTTCCACGTGGAACATTGTGAGGAATGAAAGCGTCCTTCTTAGAGAAACTTTAAAAGAGAGCTTCTTTTTTCGGGGGCTTTCTGAGGATTTACTCACTGAACTTGAAAATCTTGCTATTGTTAAAAGCTATGATAAAAATGCAGAAATTTTTGCAGAGGGCCAAAAGGCCTTTGGTTTTTTTCTCATTCTTGAGGGTTATGTAAAAGTATATAAACTCTCGCCGAAAGGTAAAGAGCAAATTATCCATCTTCTTGGTCCAGGGGAGGTTTTTGCAGAGGTTGTCCTCTCAGGGGTTGACACCTATCCTGCCTATGCGCAGGCCATAAGCCCTGTTAAGGTTGCCCTCTTTGAAAAAAGCCGATTTTTAAAATTAATTCAGAGACGCCCCGAACTTGCTATGAGTTTAATAGGCCTTTTTGCCACAAAACTAAGATCCCTTATTAAAACCATTGAAAATCTTACTCTTAAAGAAGCAGGAGAGAGATTGCTT
>CAZQQV010000082.1:0-5397 GCA_964595655.1 uncultured Caldimicrobium sp. | reverse complement strand
CTCAAAATCCACTGGGGGATAACCCCGTGCGGGTTCGACTCCCGCCCTCGGCACTCACTTTAACTATTTGACACATCAATTAAATCCTTCAGGCTCATCGTTGCAAACTCTTCTTTTAAAGGACACTTTTTCATTATCCTTTCAAGTTCCTTCCATTCTCTTTCCAGTATTTCCATTTCTTTCAAGTTTAAAATTTCTGATAACTTGATATTTTCAGGAGGTTTTCTAAAAAAAAGGTCCTCATCCTTAAGCGTTATTAATCCCCTTTTTTCAAGCTCTTTTACACCCTTAAGAAGATCTTCCTCTGAGAGGGGAAGAAGACTGTCAAGCTCTTCTAAGGACAAAATTTTTCCTGTGTAAAAATATTGAGCTAATTTGGTTAAAATTAAAAGCTCTCTAAAGGGAGAGTGCAGGTTAACAGTCTCCTTTTTCCAGGGTTTTCTCTCAATGAAATAAGTTATTTCAGCCCCTATGAGAAAAATTAACCAGTTTAAAAAGACAAAAATTAGAAAAATAGGAAGAACAGAAAGACTTCCATATAATTTAGAATAAGCAACAGCGGTTTTAACATAAAGCCCAAATAGAAAGGAAAAGATAAACCAGAGAATTGTTGCAAAGGCACTTCCTCCTAAGGCTGCAAATTTGTCTATCCTTCTTGCAGGGAAGTATAGATAAATGAGATAAAAGAAACCTAAAAGAAACAAAAAATATAAAATTACAGAGTAACTTAATAACTTTTTAAAGGAAGTTTGAAGAAAAACCGGAAGAAAGAAGATAAAAGGGGCAAAGGTTAAAGAAATCCAGTAGAATAAGAGACGGTCCTTTACAGATCTTCTTCTAAAACTTAAAAAAATTCTATTTAAAATATCCTCTATTTGGGATAAAAGGCCAAGGCTCATAATAAAGTAAAAAAGAATACTGAATTTTCCTAAGGGAAATTTTTTGAGATTTTCAAGAAGGCCTATAATTTTTTCCATAACCACAATTAGGGCATCTGCTGTAAGATAATTTGAAAAAAAGGAAAAGCTCTGCTGAATTAGGGCATCCTCATTTAGTAAACTTCTACCCAGCGAGATGACAAGACCAAAGAGGGGAATTAGAGTCAAAAGGGTATTATAGGTTAATCCCTGGGAAAAGAGTAAGATCTCATCTTTAGAAATTTTTTGGTATAGGAGTTTCAAGATTTTCCAGGGCATAGCTCAATTTTATCAAATTTTTTTTACTTTAATAGTGTTTCTTTGTATAAGGAGACCTCAAGCTTTAGCTTAAAAGAGATATAGCCGAAATTTTGCTGATTTCCAAGAATGGCATCGATTGACTACTATTTACAGATGGTCTTTTTAAGGCTCTTTAGTATGCTATAATTAAGTTACAGAAGAAAAAAATAGGGTATTGAAAAACTTTAAAATAGTTTTAAATTAAAAATAATTACTATAAGAGGAGGAGAGGGCCTTGAACTCACAGATTATATTTTTTGATACCACTTTACGAGACGGAGAGCAATCCCCGGGTGTTTCCCTGAATATTAAACAAAAGATTGAGATTGGGAGAGCCCTTGTTGAATTGGGAATAGATGTTATTGAGGCAGGTTTTCCTATAACTTCTCCTGGGGATTTTGAGGCAGTTAAAACCATAGCCAAAGAGGTTAAAGGTGCAATCATTGCAGCCCTTGCAAGGGCTAACAGAAAAGACATTGAGGTTGCCTGGGAGGCTATTAAATACGCAGAAAGACCAAGAATTCACACCTTTATAGCAACTTCAGACATTCACTTAAAGTATAAACTTAAAAAATCAAGAGAAGAGGTTCTTCAGCTTGCTAAAGAGGCTGTATCCTTTGCAAAAAGTCTCTGTCCTGATGTGGAGTTTTCCGCAGAAGATGCCACAAGAAGTGATAGAGAGTATCTTGCTGAGGTGGTTCTTGAGGTGGTTAAGGCTGGGGCAACCACCATCAATATTCCTGATACCGTAGGCTACACGGTTCCTCAAGAATACTATGAATTAATAAAATTTTTAGTGGAGCATCTTAAAAAAGCAGGATATGAAGAGGCCTTAAAGAAGGGAGATATCAGGCTTTCTGTTCACTGCCACAATGATCTCGGGCTTGCAGTTGCCAACTCTCTTTCAGCTATTCTTGCTGGTGCAACTCAGGTTGAAGGGACCATAAATGGCATAGGGGAGAGGGCAGGCAACGCTGCCCTTGAAGAGATTATTATGACCCTCAAAACAAGATCAGACTTTTTCAGAGAAAGACTTGGCTATGAACCTAAGCTTAAAATCAATACAAAGATGATAGTTCCTGTAAGTCAGCTTGTTTCTAAACATACGGGAATGTATGTTCAGCCCAATAAGGCTATCGTTGGAGCCAATGCCTTTGCCCACGAGTCAGGCATTCATCAGCACGGAGTTCTCTGTGAGAGAACTACCTATGAAATCATTGATCCTAAGGAAATAGGCTGGACAGGCTCTGCCATTATCCTTGGTAAGCATTCAGGAAGACATGCCATATCCTTTAAACTTGAAAGCCTTGGCTGGAAATTATCTAAAGAGTTGCTTGATCAGGTCTTTGAAAGATATAGAAGCGAGGTTAAGGATATCCTGAGAAAGGTTGATGATGCCTATCTTGAAGGAATTGTTCTTGACCTTCTCCTTGAAAAGGAGTATCGCTATCAGCTGATTTCTTCTCAAGTTATCAGTGTTTTGAGTGGCTCGTTAAAACCCATTGCACAGGTTGAGATTGAAGATAAAAAGTTTGGGAAAAGGGTTTCCGTAGGGCTTGGCATAGGCCCGATTGATGCAGCCTACAAGGCTGTGGCTGAAGCCCTTGGTTATACCTTTGATAATGAAGAGGGTAAAAAGGCCATAAAACTTCTTGACTTTCATATTGATGCCCTATCAGGGGGAACCTCTGCAGAGGGAGTATGTGGTGTAATTTTAGAGGATAAAGAAAGAAGTATTAAATCAGCAGGGCTTGGGAAAGACGGAGATATCGTTATTGCAAGTCTTAAAGCCCTAATAAAGGCTCTAAATAGGCTTGAAGCTTATATTGAAAAGGGTGAAACATTAAAAAGGGAGTTGGCAAAATCTAATAATTAGGACTTCTTGGATTTAAGCCTTTGCACCAAGTAAATTTTTTGTTCTGCCAAGGTTCCCCATTCGGAATCAGGGGCGATGGAAATAATTGATTCCCAGATTTCCTTGGCAAGCTCAAGCCTTCCCTGTCTAAAGAAGACCTCTCCAAGGTAATATCTTGCCTCAAGATTGGACCTGTCTGCACTTAAGACCCTTTTTAAATAGAACTCCGCTGAGCTGAGATCCCCTTCCTCAAGGTAAATAAGGGCCATGTAAATAAGAGCTTTACTGAATCTTGCCCTTTCATTGAGGGCCTTTTGGAGATAAAAAAAGGCCTTTTCTTTATCGCCCAATTGATAATAGGCCCATCCCATATTGGTCAGAGCAATATGGGAATTTAAATAAAGGGGATTACTTAAGGCCTTCTCAAAGTATGAAATGGCCTCACGGTATTTGCCTTGTATCATTTTTAAAGTGCCAAGATTGGTATAAGCCTCTGAGAAATTGGGATCAAGTTTAAGGGCCTCATTAAAGAATTCTTCAGCTTTGGTATAGTCTTTTCTTGCCATATAAACAAGTCCAAAAAGATTATAAGTCTCTGCATCACATTTATCAGTCTCTTTGGCAAGTTCAAGTTCTTTTAAGGCCTCTGCATAGCGTCCCTCTTGAAGATACAACTGGGCAACCTCTTTGTGAGAGCTTACTTTCTGTTGATAATACTGAGGCTGAGCCTTGCATGAAACCAAAAGAAAAATTCCCAGAAGTCCTAAAAGAGCCTTTTTCATTTTTTTTTATCCCTCTATGAATTTAACAAAAACTTTTCTTGTTCTTGGACCATCATATTCTGCAAAAAAGACCCTTTGCCAGGTTCCAAGAAGGAGTTTCCCTTTTTCCACAATAAGGACAAGGGTTGGCCCGGTAAGGCTTGATTTTATGTGACCTGGAGAATTTCCCTCAAGATGTCTATAGGGATATTTCTCAGGGGCAAGCTGAGAAAAGATAGCAAGAATGTCATCCTTTACAGAGGGATCAGCTCCCTCATTCACTATAAGCCCTGCAGTGGTATGAGGGTTAAAGATTATGCAAAGTCCATCCTTGTTCGGAAGAACCTTTTCAATATCGGAAGTTATATCTATAAGTTCTGTTTTTCTGGTTGTTTTAATTGTAATGACCTCCATAAGTATTTATTTATAAATGAATTATTTGTAAAGTCAAGGGGGAATTTGATGTGCGTGTTATTGCAAAGCGATTTTGTCATCCTTTATTGCAAACCTAAAATGTCACCCTCCTCATGATAAACTCATAGGCTCAAACCTTCATCAGGAGGTTTGAGCCAGCGGGAATTAAATATAAAAACCCTTAAAATGTAGACATATAAAATGTGAACACATTAAATGTGTACACCTTAAACAGAGCCTGTATGGAAGAAAGCCCCAGAGAATCTCAAGGAAATTTTAAAATTTACTATCCAAGTGGGAAACTAATTCCTTATGAGGAAATTGGTAAAAAGTGAGGACCCTGTCAAGAGCGGAAACTTCAGGGGCACTTGAGGTGAAGTTTAAAAAATTTATAGTGAGATTACAAAAAGAAGAAATTTGGGCCTCTTGATGGGACCTTCTCTTTTGACTATAATTTTTAAAATATGTTTACTGGGTTAATTGAGGGAAGAGGAGTTATCACAAAGATTGTTCCTCAAGGGATGGGGTTTTTTCTTGAAATTCAGGCTGAGTTTTCCCTTGAGGATACAAAAGTGGGCGATAGTATTGCCGTTGACGGAATCTGTCTTACCGCAACTTCTGTCAAAAAAAAGGTATTTACTGCCGAGGTCTCTCCAGAAACTATTGCCAAAACCACTCTTAAATATAAAAAACCAGGAGATTTAGTAAACTTAGAAAGAGCCTTGAAACTTGGATATCCCCTTGGGGGCCATCTTGTTTCAGGTCATGTAGATGGAACAGGAAAAATCACAAAAATTTTAGCTTTAAAGAATTATCATCTCTTTGAAATTGAGGTCCCCCCTGAGCTTTCCCATTACCTTATTCCCAAAGGTTCTATTGCGATAGATGGAATAAGCCTAACTATTAACGAGATTGAAAATAACCTTGTCAGACTCATGATAATTCCACATACCTTCAAGGTAACCACTCTCTCTTTAAAAAAAACAGGAGATTATGTAAACATTGAAATAGATATGATTGCCAAGATGGTTTATAATTGGGTTAAACCATATCTTTCAAAGATGGAGGAAGGTTCTCAAGAAAAAATAACCATTGAATTTTTAAAAAAACATGGATTCGCATAGAAATTCCTTTGCGGCTTTCAAGTTAT
>CAZQQV010000081.1:0-5420 GCA_964595655.1 uncultured Caldimicrobium sp. | reverse complement strand
GGTTACAAGGGCTATTCCATCTTTCCCCTTTACAAAAGGTTTTCTGAAAAATTTCTTGGATTTACTGTGCCTGCAATGAATTTAAGAGGGATGACCTATGATGTGGCAAGAAGGGTATTTAGGGTGGCAAAGAGGCTTAAAGTGGGTGCTTTTATTTTTGAGATTGCCAAATCGGAAATGGGATATACTAAACAAAGCCCGCTTGAATATGCAACGGTTATTCTTTCTGCAGCTTGTAGAGAAAATTTTGATGGGCCTGTTTTCATCCAGGGAGATCACTTTCAGCTAAATCGCAAGGCCTTTTTTGGTGATCCTGAAAGGGAAAAGGAAAATCTCAAAAAACTCATTAAAGAGGCCCTTTCAGCCCAGTTTTATAATATTGACATAGATGCCTCAACCTTGGTTGAGCTTGAAAAAGAAACAGTGGATGCTCAACAAAGATTAAATTACGAAGTTACTGCTGAGCTTGCTGAATATGTAAGGGCTATTGAGCCAAAGGGTATCACAGTAAACCTTGGTGGAGAAATAGGAGAAATTGGGGGACATAATAGCACGCCTGAAGAATTGAGGGCCTTTCTGAAGGGATTTAATAGAGTTTTCAAGGGAGAGGTTGGGCTTTCCAAAATAAGTGTTCAGACGGGGACCTCTCATGGTGGGGTTGTTCTTCCTGATGGAAGGGTGGCAGAGGTTGCCCTTGATTTCCATGTACTTAAAACCCTATCAAGGATTGCAAGGGAGGAGTTTGGTCTTGCAGGGGCTGTTCAGCATGGGGCATCAACCCTTCCAGAAGAGGCCTTTTTCAAATTTCCTGAGGCCGAATGCGTTGAAGTTCATCTGGCAACGGGCTTTCAGAATTTCCTCTACGATCATCCCGCCCTTCCTCAAGAATTTAGAGAAAGAATTTATTCCTATCTAAAGGAAAATCTCAAACAGGAGTGGAAAGAGGGTTGGAGTGAAGCTCAATTTATTTACAAAACCCGAAAGAAAGGCTTTGGTATTTTCAAAAAAGAGTGGTGGGACCTAAAGGAAGAAATAAAGGAAAAAATTTTGTCTGACATGGAGGACCTTTTTGAAAAAATCTTTAAGGCCTTAAATGTAGTAAATACTGAAGAGCTTGTAAAAAGTTTATTTGTTTAAAAGACCTTTTGAAAATACTTTCCTGGCAAGGTTTTTATTAAATTTTTAAATTCAAGCTCTGTAAGGATTTGAAGTAAAAGAGGAGGAGAAAGTCTTGTTTTCTCGGTAAGCTCATCAAAATGAAGAGGCCCTGAAGAAAGCATTTCAAGAATTTCCCTTTCTTCGTGAGATAGTTCAGATTGGAATTCTCTCTCAGAAGAGGATTTTTCAGAATCAAGGCCAAGATATTGAAGGATTTCAGAGGGGCTTGTTACAGGGATTGCTCCTTCTTTAATCAAAAAATTGGTTCCCTTACTTTGGTCAGAAAAGATATTTCCAGGAACGGCAAAGACTTCTTTTCCCTGTTCCTGAGCCCAGCGCGCTGTGATCAGAGTCCCACTTTTTTCTCCTGCCTCAATTACAAGAACCCCCTTTGCAAGGCCACTTATAATTCTATTTCTCCTTGGAAAATTTTCCCTTCTTGGTTTTGTTCCAAGAGGAAATTCAGAGATAATAGCCCCATTTGTTTGAATAATTTTTTTGAAGAGGTCTTTATTTTCTGCAGGATAAATTACATCAAGGCCTGATCCAAGAACAGCAAGAGTTGGCCTTTTCCTCTCTACACAGACCTTGTGGACAATGGTGTCTATTCCTCTTGCAAGACCTGAGACAAGGGTAAGCCCAGCTTCACTGAGCCTTTCTGAAAAATAGAGAGCAACTTCCTTTCCATAGGGACTTGGCTTTCTTGAGCCAACTATGGCAAACTTTGGAGACTCTAATATAGTTCCTTTGATATAGAGAAATAAAGGCGGATAGGGTATTTTTTTAAGTTCTTCAGGAAAGGCCTCCTCTTTGATAAAAAGAATCTCAATACCAAGTTTTTCAGCCCTCTCAAGCTCCCTTTCTGCAAGACTGAGAAGTTCTTTTTCCTTTATTTTGTATCTTTCAAGAAGACTCTTAGCATCTGGAAATTCTTCTATCCATTTAGAGGTTTTAAAAGAGGCTCCCTCTTTTAGATAGAGCCCAAGGAATAGAAGTTTTTCTTCCATTTATTATGAAAATTCAATCTCAATTTTTAAAGGGGATACCTTAAGGGTTGCATAAGGTGAAAAATAAGGAGAAAGCTTTTCAATCCTTTTTAAATTCTCTTCATCAAGGGCCTCAGAAAATTCAAAGGTTAAAGCCTTTTTCCCCTCTTTGCCTATGATGATTCTGAGAGTTGAGCCCTCCTTGCAAAAAGGATAAAGCCTTTCCTCAAGAAGACAAAGAAGTCCTTTAAGTGTGTTAAGAGAAAGACCTATGAGAACTTCTTTTTCTTCAAAAATTTCCTTTTTCACCTTGTGTTTGAAGAATAGATTGGCCTCCCAGAAAAGAAGCTCCTTTTCCATAATTTCTTTTAAATTCCAGGGGCCAGTATTATCATTCTCAAGGTCTTCAAGAGCGGATTCCAATTGATTTTGAAGTTTTTGGAGGAGTTGAACTGCCTTTTCAATGTTTGGATGAGCAGAAGGAGAAAGAAGGGTTTCCTTTTTCATGTAAAGAATTTGAAGTTGAAAGGAAAGCCCCTGAAGAGTCCCCCTTAAATTATGAAAATAGCCCCTTACTAAAGAGCCAAGGGCAAGGGTTCTACAAAGCTCCTTATCAGGCCCTTTCTCAGACAAGCTCTATCCTCCTTTAAGAATTTCCCTTCCTTGAAAGGCTTTTTTGAGGGTTAGGGGATCAGCAAATTGAATTTCCATGCCCATGGGGATACCACAGGCAAGTTTTGAAACAGTAACAGGATAGGCCTTCAAGAGCTCTGCAATATAGGAAGCAGTTGCCTCACCAGAAAGGGTTGGGGAGAGAGCAAGTATAACCTCTTTTACTTCTCTTTCAGCGATGAGCCTTAAAAGATTTTCAAGCCCGAGTTCCCTTGGGCCAAAGCCTTCCTTGGGAGAAAGGAGATAGTGAAGCACATAATAATAACCCCGATAAATGCCAGTTTTTTCTATGTGAAGTAAATTGACTGGATTTTCCACAATGCAGATTTTTTCCTTTTCACGGGTTTCATCCTGACAAATTCCGCAAACTTCATCCTCTGATAAATTCCTGCAATATTTACAGAGTTTTACCCGATAGGGAAGTTCTTTTATAAGATCTCCAAGAATTTCACAAAGCCCTGGCCGGGAAAGGAGGAAAAGGGAAAGCCTGCTTGCACTCTTTTCCCCAATCCCTGGAAGTTCACTTAATGTCTCAATAAGTTTTTTTAAAGTTTGAGGATAATAATTTTGCATTTTTAGAAACCTGGAAGTTTAAAGCCAGGTGGAAGGGCAAGTCCTCCTGTGATTTTGGCAAGCTCTTCCTCTACCATTTCTTTAGCCTTCTTTAAAGCCTCGTTAACTCCTGCAACAATTAAATCCTCAAGCATTTCTTTTTCTTCAGGTTTAAGCAATTCTTCTTCAATCTCAATAGAAAGGATTTCCTGTTTTCCATTGGCTGTAACTCTCACCATGCCACCACCAACCTGAGCTGTGACTGTTTTTGTTTCAAGCTCTTTACTTACTTCCTCCATTTTTTTCTGCATTTTTTGCACTTCTTTGAATAACCTTTGAAGCTCCTTTGGTAATTGCATAGGCTTACTCCTTTGTATATTGAATATTTACAATTTTGGCTGAAAAGGTCTGAGCTATAAGTTTTACCTCTGGCCTTTCTTTAATTTCGTCAAGGGTTGATCTCTTTGGATTCTCTATGTTTATATTTAGAGACTTTCCAAAATATTTTTCAATCTTTTCTTTGAGAAGAGGTAGATAGGTGGATTTCAAAAATTCCTCATTACCTTTAAGGGTAAGTTTTACTTCTTGAGAGTTAATTTCAGGCGAAGGAAGATTTGAAAGTAAGGTATAAAGGGTGTAAGATTCCCTTTGAATTTTTTCTAAGAAATCAGGCCAGCTTTTGGAATGAAGCTGAGGCTCTGTTTGGGTTTCTTCTTTTTCTGGAAGAAGGATAAGGTCCCCACTTTTAGAGAATTCATCAAGTCTTTTAAGAATCTCTTTTAAAGGCACAAGTTTTTCGTATTCGCAAATTTTGGCAAGGGTCAGTTCAAACTGAAGTTGAGGATAGGGAGTTCTTTTTAAAACCTCAAGGTCCCTCAAAAGGGTTTGAAGAATCAACAAGAACTCTTCCTGAGAGGTGGTTACAAAAAGCTCTTTTAATTCGGGATTTTCTATTTGAAAAGAAATTTCCCCAGGTAAGGCCTTAGCAAGAAAGAGATTTCTTATGTATTCCACAACCTTTTCCATTAAATAAACAAGATCAAGGCCCCTTTCATAAATAGTTTTACTGATGGCTAAAGCTTTTTTTAAATCTCTTTCAAGGAGAATTTGCACTATTTCTTCAACCAAGGATTCTTCGTGCCAGCCAAGGGCAGAAAGAACATCCTCTTTGGTTTTGACTCCATAGGCTATAGCCTGATCAAGAAGGGAAAGAGCATCTCTCATACTTCCCTGAGCCTCTCGAGCAATAAGTTCCAGGGCTGAGATTTCCATATCATAGTTTTCTCTCTGGCAGATACTTTTTAAAAATTGAACCACCGTTCTCAAATCAAGCCTTCTGAAATCATATCTTTGACATCTTGAAAGAATGGTTGGAGGGAGTCTATTTGGTTCTGTGGTTGCAAGGATAAAGTAAACATGGGCTGGAGGCTCCTCTAAGGATTTAAGAAGGGCATTGGCTGCCTCTTTGGTTAACATGTGAGCCTCATCTATGATATAAACTTTGGCCCGCCCCTTGGCAGGAGCATACTTTAAGTTTTCAATGAGTTCTCGGACCTGGTCAATTCCGCGGTTTGAGGCAGCGTCTATTTCAAGGACATCCACAAAAATGCCTTTATTTATCTCTTGACAATTTTGACACTCATTACAGGGCTCATATCCTTCCTGCAAATTCAGACAATTTAGGGCCTTAGCAACAATTCTTGCAATGGTTGTTTTTCCAGTTCCTTTAATGCCAGAGAATAAAAGGGCATGGGTGAGTTTTCCAAGTTTCAGGGCATTAATAAGGGTTTTAACTACATGGGTTTGACCTACAACCTCTGAAAACCTTTGAGGACGATATTTCCTTGCTAAAACGAGATAACTCATCAAAATTTATTTTAGCTCATCTTTCAGAGTTAAAAAGGGGGCATAATTGATAGGGGACTTTTGAAAGTAGATAGCCCTGCCTCCGGAGGGGGAAAGAGGCAGGGCCTTGGAAGAATTAGCGAGGAGAAGAGGGGAAGAAGGTATAGCTTATCCAGATAAGGATGATCAGAAGTATAATTCCCAGCC
>CAZQQV010000080.1:0-5548 GCA_964595655.1 uncultured Caldimicrobium sp. | reverse complement strand
GAAATGCGATTAAATCCTCTGAAAAAGGTTAAAAAAGTCAGAAAGAAAAGGAGGATGTAAAGATAGGGGATAGGGCCGCTTCCGCCTGCTAAAGAGCTTTCTTTCTGCCCAAAGGGCAACACCTTTTCTTCAAGCAAAAAGCCTTTTATCAACCTTGGCTCTTTCAAGATTCTTTGAGCCTTAGTTTTAGAGCTTCCTTCTCCTCCATTCATTTCTCCTTTGGCAAAGACATCGTTTGGTGCCTTAGAGAAGGGTTTATTTTCCCTTAAAGGAAGAGAAAGATAGGTCTGAGTGATAAACTTTGAGAGAAAGGGATTATTACAGGTGTGCTCACAGCAGGCAAGACCAATTTTTACATAGGTCTCCATATATTCCTTAACTAAGGTTTCTACTGTTTCCTTTTCAGCCCTCCAGTAACCCTTTCTTATTACCTCAAGCATTCTTCCCACAAGGGATTGATAGGCATAAAGATTGTTTCCCTTTTCAAAGTGTTTTTTTATCTCCAAGCCGTATTTATCCTTCACATAAACATCATAAAAGGCCTTCCAGATTTCAGGGGTAATTATTTCTGGATTGGTTACCTGGAAACCAAAGAGATGTTCAATGACTTTATCAATAAAGCGGGCCCCAGCATAGCCCTCTTTAAGCATAGCCTTTATCCATTCGGGATTGAGATAGCGGGTCTTGATTTCCCGTCCCATAAATCGGGTGAGGGTTTCCTGGGTGGCCTTTCTTGGATCGCTCAGATTGGTAACAAAAATAAAAGGAGATTTTCCATCAAGGGCTCTTATAGCTAAGGCCAAGCCTCCCAGATACTGAAAATAATCGTCATTATCAAGGGTTGCAAAAACCTGAGTTGCTCTACTGTGAAGAGCAATGTCTGTCTTTGAGAGATTTTTCCTAAAAATGAGCTCTCTTATCCAGGATGAGTTTGAAATCTCCTTTAAGTCTTCACCCCAAAAACCCTGTCCATAGAGGAAACTTAGCCGATTTATGTAAACTTGGGCAACCTCTTTTTCATCCTTCCAGGTGTGACTTGCTGGAATAACCTTGTCAAGGCCTGTTCCATAGCCTCCCCTTTCTTCAGAGAAAATGCGAACCTTAGAGAGCCTTTCAGAAAGCTCTTCATTCAGACCAAGCCTTTGAAGCACGCTTTTAAGGTTTTCCTTATTTCTTTTTAAGGGAGAGTCCTCCTTGGAAGAAAGGGCAAGGCTTACAGCCTCATCAAGAAGCTTAACCAGATTGGAAAAGAGGTCTCTGTAAAGGCCTGAAATGGTAAGCACCACATCAAGGCGAGGCCTTTTTAACCCTTCTTGAGGAATCAGTTCAAGCCCAATCACTCTTCCCCTCTCATCCCAGCGGGGCTTTACCCCAAGAAGATAGAGAATTTGAGATTCCATAATCCCCTGATGGCGAATGGTCTCAACAGCCCAGAGCACAAAGGCCACTTTCTCAGGAAGTCTTCCCGTTTTCTCTTTAAATTTTTCTAAAAGTTCCTCTGCCATTTTCTTTCCTGTCTCATAGGTCTTTGGTGAGGGTATTCTTGATGGATCAAAGGCAAAGAAGTTTTTCCCTGTTGGAAGACTCTCGGGATTTCTAATTGGGTCATTTCCAGGTCCTGGAGGAATATACTCTCCCTTAAGGGCCTTTAAAAGATTTTCAAGCTCCCTTTTGGCAGAAAACTTTAAAAGCCCCTCAAATTCCTCTGAACTCCCTTTATGAAACTCTGTGAGAACCTGAGAGGCCTCCTTTAAATCCTCTTCCTCATAGGGCTTTCCAAAGGTGTGAAGCCCAAAGGGATTTATGGCTCCATCCACCTCAAGAAAATACCCCTCAAGGGCCTCAAAGAACTCTTCAGGTAATTCAGGCATCTTCTCAAGAGCTTTAAGGTCGATTTCTAATTCTTTGTGGAGATTAAGTTTTCTTAAGAGTTCTAAAATTTCTTCCTTTTTGGCTAAAAGGGAAGAAGGGGAGCCCTTTCCCTTGAGTTCAAGATAGTCTTGAAGAAGGGCTTTAAGAAGCCTTAGATCGGGATTTAGGGCGCTTCTTTTAAGGGGAGGCACAAGGTGATCAAGAATTAAGGCCATTCCTCTTCTCTTGGCCTGAAGCCCTTCTCCCACATCATCCACAATGTAAGGATAAAGGTCAGGGATTTCCCCAAGGAGAATCTCAGGGTCATCCTCCTCAAGGAGTCCCACTTCTCTTCCTGGAAGCCACTCTAAGGTTCCGTGGGTGCCAAGGTGGATTACGGCATCGGCTTCAAAAATTTTTCTCAGATAGAGATAAAAGGCAATATACTGGTGATGGGGAGAAAGGAGAGAGGAGTGATAGGCCTTTTGAAGGTCCTCTTCCCAGGCCCTGCTTGGTTGAGGCCCAACAAGGATTTTACCAAATCTCAAAAGAGGAAGAATCAAATAAAGCTTCCCAGAGGCGTCTTTATAAGTCATAATGCGAGCGCTTTCTGGAGGCCCCCAGTCTCGCAAAACCCTTTCACGAAAACTTGGCGGTAACTCTTCAAACCACCTTTTATAGGTTTCAAGAGGCAAAAGAATCACCTTTCCCGAGCTTGCTAACTTTTGAAGCTCAAGAGGTGCCCAGGTGGCTATGTTTCTCCCATAGGTAAAAAGGAACTCAAAAAAATCCCTTTTAGAAAGGGTTTTAAACTCCTCTCCCAGGTCAAAGTCCTCTTCTTCCAGTTTCTTTAAGATTAGCCATAGGCTTTCCGGTACATTCAGATAGGCTGCTCCAATGTTTTGTTTGCCTGGAGGATAATTGTAATAAACTATAGCTATTTTCTTTTCAAAGGAATCTTTCTTTCTAAGTCTTAGATAACCCTTCACTCTTTTTACGAGTCTTTCTATCCCATAGGGGTATGGCTCTTCCACATAATAAAGCTCACCCTTGTCGTTAAGGGTAATTTTTCGCTTAAATCCTACAACCATGGGGCCAAGGGCTCCAATTAATTCAGGAATAAAAACCTGCCAGGCCCTCTCAAGAATACCAAGGCCAGTCCCATCTTTTTTGTAACTCTCAAAATCCTTCTCAAAGGGAATAACTAAATTAAAGAGGGGAACATTGAGTTTTTCTAAAGGGGAAAGCACCTTTTCAGGCTTTATCCCAACCTTGAGAGAAAGGGAAAGCAGGGCTTCTATCTTAACGGGAATCTTAAGAAAAATTTTTTCAAGGACCAGATAATCGGGATAACCAAAGGCAGGAATAACCTTAAGACCCTCCTTTTCAAAGGCCTCTGCAATGGCACAAATCACCTCGGTCTGAGAATTTACAAGATTGGTCCTATAAAAGGTAAGGCCTATATAGGAATTCCACTTGCTTTCTTTTTGTAAGGAATTGAAATATTCTTCTAAATCCCCCTCAGAATAATATCTTTTCTTCTTGCAGTCATAAATTCCAAAGGCTGGAATTCTTTTTACTTCAGGAACACTCAAAGGATAATTAAAGAGGGTTTTAAGAATATAGACATAAAGACCATATAGATTTTCTTTTCCGCCTTCGGAATTAAAATCCTCTATTTTGGGATCTATGGCAATTCCAAGGCTTTTCATCTCCTCGTCATAGGAGCCCTGAGAATAAAGACCAAAAATATACCCTCCTCTTTTCTTTATCTCTGGTAAATAGGCCCTGGTTGCCTCAAAGGCTGATCTACCCATAAGATTTAAAAGGAGAACCTCACAGGAGGAAAGCTCCTTTTTAAGAAGGTTTTCCTCCTCTGAAAGGGAAAGCACCTTTATCTCAGGAAGAGGAAGCCCCTTTTCCTTGAGTTCTCTGTAAAGACTATCCCTTGCCTCAAGGAAACTCTTTAGATGAGAGCTTGAGGGGATGACCACTATCTTTGGTGCCTTAAGAGGAGTGTAGGCACAAAGGGGGCCAACAAAGAACAAAAGATTTAATAGGAAAAAGATCAGGCTAATTCTCTGGCACATAAATTATCTTTCCATCCTTTAACTGATAGGCTGTTCCCAGTTTTATTCCCTCTCCCTCAGCTGTTTTTTTGGAGACCCTTTGGACCTTTATTTCCTTTCCTTTCTTGATGATAAATTCAAGCTCTCCTGAGGAAGTTTTTTTGACCATGGTAAATTCACTTTGGGGATTAAGAAGGTCTATAATATGCAGGGCAAAAAAGAGGCTTACAATCAGGCTTACAATAAAAACAACACTCAAATCAAAGAGATTGGCCATACCAGTTAGGGGATCTTCCACAAGGGGCTCTTCTCCTCTTAGAAGTAGGCTTTTTCGTCTCTTTAAAAAGCGCATCATCAGGCCTCCTCCTTTGATTCTAAGCCCTCTTTTTCAGCAAGATAGTAGATTTTAGAGAGGGTTTCTTTATTCCAGCGCTCAATGGTTATGCTCATAAGATAACTCACAGCTCCGCAGGCAAGGCCAACAATGGCAGTGGTAAAGGCTGTAACCATGCGTTCTGCCATCACGGCTAAGTTTCCCTTGGCAAGCTCAGAGAGGGCAACCCCCATGGGAATAAGGGTTCCAAGAAGCCCAAGGGCAGGCCCAAGCCTGACAACCACCCTCACCCTGTCAAGCCTTTTTAAAAGTTTAAGCTCAATATCGGTGATAACTGCCTCAAGTTCAATCAAAAAGGCCCTTTGTGTATAGCGCCCCTTTAAGTAATTTAACCTTTCCAGAAAGAAATCTACATAAAAATCCTTTCCCTCTTTTCTTTCCAAAAGGAGACGAAGGAAAACCCCTCCCTGATACACCATGTAAAAGACAAGAAAGGTTAGTGCTAAAATTACAGGATAAAAGAGAAGCTCTGAAAGCACAAAGAGAAATCTTTCAAGAAAATGAAAGGGATTATGCATTTTTAGCCTCCCACACGCTTAGATTTCAAAAAACCAAAGAGAAACGAAAAAGCTAAAAAGAGAGCTATTACCAAGGCTTCAAAAGAAGCCCTAAGATTGGTTGAGCTAAAGGGGCTTAAGCCTTGATTAAGGCTTGAGGTCTCTTTTTGAAGCCTTTCTGGGAAATAGAAACTTCCAAGGATATAGAGCCCTGAAAAAAACATAAAAAGCCCAATTCTTCTTAGGACCTCCTTGGGCTGAGTCTCAGGAGATATTTTCAAGATGCGAGGAAAAAGAAAGTAAAAAAACATGGTTAGGGTTAAGAAAATAAGAAGAGGTAAAAAGGGACTAAGGGGGCCAAGGGGAGAAGAAGGAAAGAGTTTTTTGTAATAAAGGGTTGCAATAAGAAGGCTTGTTAGACAAACAGGGCATGGAAGAAGGTAAAGGAAAAGGGCTTTATGAGAACATGAAGGCTTAAAAAGAAGATTTAAACCCCAGAAAAGAAGCCCCAAAGCTAAAAGGATGTGAAGATATACTCCCCTTTCCAAAAAGACAAAGAGATATTTTTCAAGAATACCAGCAAGGATGTAACCAAAAATAAAGAATAAGGCATAAACCCCAAGGATGAAGAGGCGAGAAAATCTATGCTTTAGAAAGGGTAAGACCAGGGCTACCTTTAGAGCAAAGGCACTCAGGGAAAAACCAAGTCCAAGAAAATAAAAGAGTTGCTCTTTCAT
>CAZQQV010000079.1:0-5587 GCA_964595655.1 uncultured Caldimicrobium sp. | reverse complement strand
CTTGTCTTTATGAAGATAAAATATTAAAATGTTAGTTCAAAATTTTATTTTAACATTTAAACGAGTTTTTACCAATGGGACAACTGGAAAGACTTCTTAAAGCTGAAAATAAAGAACTTCCAGCGTTTCCTGAAATTGGTGTTAAGATTCTTCAAACTTTTCTTACCAAAAGTCCGAGAGAGGTTGAGGAATTTCTTACGACAGAAAAGGAGATTGTAGATCTTTTAATCTCAGCAGCAAATCTCCCCCGCTATCGAAAAGAGGGAAATCCCCTTACTAACCCAAGACAGGCCATTCTTGTTTTAGGGGAAAATACCTCTAAAATATTTACCTTAGGCCTTATTTCTCAAAAATTGATGAGAATAACCTTTAATGAATTTAGCTTCCAAAGATTTTGGGCAAGGGCTCTTTCACAGGTTATAGCTGCCTTTTATTTTGCCGATCTTATAGAACCTTTTCCCTTGCACTTACCAGTAGCAGCCTATCTCTTAGATTTTGGAATTTTGGTCCTCTATTTAATCAGCCCTGAGAAGTATCTTCAGGTCTTACGCCTAAAAAGAGAAGGGAAAAGTCTCATTGAGGCAGAAGAAGAAATTTTCGGAGTAAATCATGCCATCATTGGAAGTGAATACTTTGAGCTCTATGCACTACCACGACGCTTTATTTTAAATCTATATTATCATCATGAAGAAGAATTCAAAGAGCCCCTTCCATCAGATATTCGTGAAGATATTTATCTTTTAAGAATAATAGAACATGGCGTTGCCAGCTTTTTCAGTCAGGATAGGGAAGCCCGCTGGAAGAAGTTTAAGACTCTTGCCTCCAAGTATCTCACTGAAGCAGAAATTGATGCCTTTGGTGAAGTTTTTCCAAAGATTGCCAATCCTTACCTTGAGTTTTTTAATCTTCAGGAATTTCAATTGAAAACTCTTAGAGAGCTTAAGGAAGAGGAAGAAAGAGAGCTTGAAAAACTCAAACTGGAAGAAAAGAAAAAGAGAGAAGACCTGCTTCAAACCCTTGAAGAATATAGAAATACCATTTTGAAAATAAACCGTGAAAAAAGAGAACTGCAAGAAAGACTAATACTCCTTTCTGAAAAACTGGAAAAGGAGCGTATTCTTGACGAAATAACAGAAACCTATCAAGAGGGCTATTTCTTAAGAAGACTTAGGGAAGAGCTTCTTCGTGCCAAGAGATATCGCAGGGTTTTTAGCTTTTTGACCGTTGAAATAGATGGTCTAAATAAAATCAGGGAAAAATTTGGACTTAAAGAAGAGGAAGAGTTCTTAACCCATCTTGCTAAAGAGCTTGTAAGGAATCTTAGACGGGTTGATCTTATCTCTATCTCTAAAGATAGGACCAAATTCTTTGTATTACTTCCCGAGACACCCGCTCAGGGAGCAATGGTGGTAGCACGAAAAATTTTAAGAAAAATTGAAGAGGTCTCCTTTCTTTTATACAGGAATAAATTATCTGCCTATATCTCGGTTATCACCTTTGATCCAAAAAACATTGATCCTAAAAGAGACCCTTTGGTTAACACCTTTGTGGAAATCGGAAAAAGGGGGATTGAAGTTCTTAAAAGAAAAAGGGATCAACGAATTATTTTATTAACTATTGATAAAGAAATTGAAACCTAAAAAAGTAAGGGCAGATAAACTCCTTGTTGAAAAAGGTTTTTGTGAGAGCAGAGAAAAGGCTCAAGCCCTAATCATTGCTGGAAAGGTCTATTTTAGTGTTGATGGAAAAAATTTTTCAAAGGTAAAAAAACCAGGGGAAAATCTTCCTGAAACCGCACTTCTCCATATAGAAGTGGATTTTCCTTATGTTTCAAGGGGTGGGCTAAAATTAGAGGGCGCTCTTGAAATTTTTGAAATAGATCCTGAGGGAATGGTCTGTCTTGATATAGGGGCATCAACGGGTGGATTTACCCATTGCCTTCTTTTAAAGGGGGCCAAAAAGGTTTATGCCCTCGATGTGGGAAAAGGGCAATTGCATCAAAAATTAAGAGAGGATCCAAGGGTAGTGGTAATGGAAGAGATTAATGCAAGGTATCTTACACCTGAAATGTTTCCTGAAAAATTTGATTTAATAACAGTTGATGTTTCCTTTATTTCTTTAAAAAAGATTTTGCCTGTTCTTTTGCCCCTCCTTAAGGAAAAAGGCAAGGTTTTAGCCCTGATAAAACCCCAATTTGAAGTTGGGCCAAGGGAAGTGAAAAAAGGGGTTGTGAGGGATTCCAGGCTTCACTTCAAAGTAGTTCAGGAGATTTGGGAATTTTCAGAAAAGATAGGTTTTACACCCCTTGGGGTCTGTGAAAGCCCCATACTTGGTGCAAAGGGCAATAAAGAATTTTTCATTTGTCTTGAAAAAAAGAATGTGCTATAATTTATAAAAAACTGCATAAAGGAGGAAAATTATGAGAATTGTTGTGGCTTATGATGGTTCTGAAGATGCCAAAGAAGGGGTAAGACTTGCCAAAAAATTTTTAGAAGAAGAAGGGGGGGAGCTCATTCTTATAACTGTTGTTGCCAAGAGAGAAGATATGACTAAGGAGGAAGTTTCGGCTTTGAGAAAAAGGGCAGAAAATGTTATAGATGAGGCCAAAAAGCTCTTTTCAGATATGAAATTTCATGCAGAGATTCTTGAAGATTTTTCTGTGGCTGAGGCTATTCTTAAATTTGTTGAGGCTAAAGGGGCAGATCTTCTCATTATGGGAGCCAAAGGAACAAGACCTGATATTTTAAGATACACCCTTGGAAGCACCGCTGCCAAAGTAGTTACCTATTCTCCCTGCTCAGTTTTTATTGTGAGGAAAAAACCCAAAGAAGAATAATTTCCCATGAATTTTAAATGAAATCTCTTTTTTTAAATTTAACTTTTGCAGTATATCTAATTTCCTGGATTGGGTCCCTTTTTTATTTCAAAACCCTTGAAAAAAAGGCCTTTAAGATAACCCAGGGAATTCTTTTTGTGGGTTCAATCTTTCATTTTTTTTATCTTTTAATTCTTACAAAGGAAGTTTATTTAACCTCTCTTTTTTCATTCAATGATATTCTTGGGCTTTTTTCATTTCTTTTAGTTGTTGTATACTTCTATTTTACCTTGGGAAGAGAAAAGGCTTATACCTTTGCCACTTTTTTTCTTCCTTTTCCTATTTTTTTAATCCTTCTTAGCATAATTTTCTCAAAAAAGGTGCCTTTTTCTCCCTTTTCGCCTTATGTAAAAAGCCTTTGGTTCCCCATGCATGTAATCACCTCCCTTTTATCCCATGCCTTTTTAATAGCTGGGCTTGTTGCTTCCACTATGTATCTCCTTCAGGAGAGGGAAATTAAAAGAAAACATTTTGGTTATTTTTTTAAAAAGCTTCCGCCCCTTCAGTCCCTTGAAAGAATAGCTGAAAAATGCCTTTACAATGGATTTTTTCTGTTAACCCTTGGGATGATTAGCGGGGTCATCTGGAGTGAACTTGCCTTTGGTGATTACTGGAGGTGGTCAGCCAAAGAGATGGTATCCCTCTCTTTATGGCTGATTTATGCTGGAATGATTCATCAAAGGGTTCTTATTGGCTGGAGAGGGAAAAGACTTGCATATATGTTTGTCATAGGGAGCCTTATCTGGTTTTTTACCTTTTTTGTAATAAATTTTTATTTTAAAGGATTTCATACCTATGGAAGTGCCTTTTAGAATTTTACTTATTGGTTTGAATCATAAAACTGCCCCTGTGGAAGTTAGAGAAAAGCTTTCTTTTGCAGGGGCTAAAATCCATCCTCTTGAAAAGTTAAAGAGCCTAAATTTCCATTTCAAAGAGGCCTTTTTTCTCTCAACCTGTAATCGCGTGGAATTTACTTTTGTTTACGAAGAATCTAAGAAAGAGGCCCTACTTCAAGGCTTTTCTAAATTTTTAGAGGATGAAACAGGCTTTGCCTGGGAAGAACTTTCTAAGTACCTTTATTCCTTTGAGGACGAAGAGGCGATAAGACACATCTTTGAAGTGGGGTGTGGCCTTGACTCCCTTGTTCTTGGAGAGCCCCAAATACTTGGTCAGTTAAAGGAGGCCTATAAAACTGCGTTGGAGTATAAAACTTCAGGGATTGTTCTTAATAAAATTCTTCATCGGGCCTTTTTTGTGGCAAAAAGGGTTAGAACCGAGACAGGGATTGGGGGAGGCGCTATCTCAGTAAGTTATGCAGCTACCCAGCTTGCCAAAAAAATTCTTGGGTCTTTAAAAAATAAAAAGGCTCTTCTTATTGGTGCAGGGGAGATGGCAGAGCTTGCCTGCCAGCATCTCATCTCCATGGGAGTTGAGGAAATTCTCATTGCTAATCGCACCTTTTCTAAGGCCGTTGAGCTTGCCCAAAAATTTAAAGGGAAACCCTATTCCCTTGAGGAGCTTGCTGAGGTTCTCCTTGAAGCAGACATTGTTATTTCCTCAACAGGAGCCCCTGGATACATTCTCACGAAAGACCTTCTCTCATCCCTCTTAAAACCCCGCAAATATCGTCCCCTTTTCATTATAGACATTGCTGTTCCAAGGGATGTTGAGCCTGAAGTAAATGAGCTTGAAAATGTATATCTCTTTGACATTGATGACCTGAAAGAGGTGGTTGAAGAGAATCTTAAAGCCAGAAAAAAGGAGGCTCTGAGGGCAAGGGCTATCATTGAAGAAGAGGTACTTAAGACCAAAAAATGGCTCTCAGAGCTTGGTATCCATCCAACTATAAGAAGGTTAGCTGAAAAAGCAGAAGTTTTAAGAAAAAAGGAGCTTGAGAAGACCTTAAAAAGGCTCAAAAATCTAACTCCTGAACAAAAGGAAGCCCTTGAAATCTTGACTAAATCTCTAACCCAAAAGCTTCTTTATTATCCTATTCAATTTCTAAAAAGGGGCTATCACGAGGAAGGAAGATTTGCTGTAAGTATAATTAGAGAAATTTTCAATCTTGATGAAGAGGAGCTTTTACCTTTAGAGCAAGAAGAAGTCCTTGAAAATACCTTTTTAAAAGAGGCCTTTGAGAAAGAAGAAAAAGAAGAAAAGGAGACTTCAAAAATTATGCAGTAGATTAAAAGGGGATGTCTTCTTCGTCAATGGCAGTAAATTCCTCTTCGAGATCAAAGATTTCTTCTTTCTTTGAGGCTTCCTTTAAAGGCTCTCTTTGAGGAGCCTCTCCTTTTCTATCAAGAATTTGAAGCTTTTGAACCCAGATTTCTGTAACAAAACGGGTTTGACCCTGTTTGTCTTCAAATTTCCTTGTGCGAAGCTTTCCTTCAACATAAACTCTGGTTCCTTTAGTCAGATACTCTCCGCAGATTTCCGCAAGTCTTCCAAAGGCAACAAGTCTATGCCATTCTGTTATGGTTTCTTTTTCTCCATTTTTGACAAAAACTTCATTGGTTGCAATGCGAAAGACTGCAACTGGTTTTCCCTCAAGGGTATAACGGATCTCTGGATCAGCCCCAAGCCTTCCAACAAGAATGACTTTGTTGACACTCATAGATAAATTCACTATAAATCTCTCTCAGGATTTTTCAAGATGACGAATTGCCTCATTAAAAATCTAAATGAAATTTTATCGTTGCCTCATGTAAA
>CAZQQV010000078.1:0-5760 GCA_964595655.1 uncultured Caldimicrobium sp. | reverse complement strand
AGGGTGGAGGGCTATGCAAAGAAAGCCTATTGGAGAAATTTTAAAAGAAAAAGGGCTTATAACTGAGGATTACATTAAGTTTGCCCTTCTTGAACAGAGAGCAACGGGTGAAAAACTGGGAGAGGTGTTAGTTAGGGTTGGGATGGTTACGGACCTGGAAATTGCCAAAGCCCTCTCTGAACAAGCGGGGCTTCCCTTTTTGGATCTTGAAACCTTAACTCCTGATCCTAAAGCTCTTGATAGCCTTCCTTTCAACTTTGCTAAAAACAATCTGGTTTTACCTTTTGACATAGAAGATGGCACTCTCAAAGTGGCTATTTCAGACCCCTTTAATCAGCACCTTTTAAATGCAGTACAGCGTATAGCAGGAAGAAATGTCTCTTTTTTTGTGACAGGTTCTCAAAGCCTTGCTAAAGCTATAGAGAAATTCTACTACTTCAAGGAGCATCCCATTGAAGACGAATTGAGTGGTCTTGTTGAGAGACTTAGGGCCAATCCCAATCTGGATTTTGATGTGGAAGAATTTCTCAACAAAATATTAATTCTCGGGATTCAGAGAAGGGCAACGGATCTCCATCTAATTCCCACCCAAAGGAGCTTACAAATTTTTTATAGAATAGACGGAATCCTTGATCCAGCCATTGTTTTCCCTTACCCCGTTTATCGCCGTTTGGTCAATGTAATTAAGATTCGAGCTCAAATGGATATTGCAGAAACAAGAAGGCCTCAGGATGGAAGAATGACCCTTACCTTTCTTGAAAGCAAATACGATTTAAGAATAGCCACAGCTCCCACATCCTTTGGTGAAACAGTGGTAATAAGATATCTTCCAACAGGGGCACAGGTTCAAAGTCTTGAATATCTTGGTTTTGATCCTGAGGAAGTAAAGCTCATTGATGAGATACTTGCCCAACCCTATGGGATGTTTTTAATTACTGGTCCAACAGGATCAGGAAAAACAACTACCCTCTTTGCAGCCTTAAGACGCATAAATTTTCTTGAAAAAAATGTTCTTACTGCAGAGGACCCCATTGAATATCTCCTTCCCCTCTCACGGCAAACTCAAGTGAATGAAGAAATCGGATATACCTTTGCAAGAGCCATCAGGGCTTTCCTAAGACTTGATCCTGATATAATTTTAGTAGGAGAGGTAAGAGACGAAGAAACAGCCTCTATGGCTGTAAGAGCTGCCCTTACAGGACATCTCTTTCTTTCTACCCTTCATACAAATGATGCGGTGTCCTCAGTCTTCAGACTAAAAGACATGGGAATTAAACCTGATCTAATCGCCTCTTCTCTGAGAGGAGTTATTGCTCAGAGATTAATTCGCAAAATCTGCCCCTATTGTAAAGCACCCTATAATCCACCAGTTGAGCTTCTTGAATATTATAACCTTCCTAAAGACAAGGAATATTACAAAGGCAAGGGATGCTTTCAGTGTGGCGGAAAGGGCTATCTTGGAAGAACGGTTGTGTGTGAGATCTTTTTTGTAGATGAAGAAATCGCAAAACTTATCGGTGAAGATCCACCTCTTTCAGTACTCTATGAGGCAGCAAGAAAAAGGGGAATGAAATTTTTAAGAGAAGATGCCAGAGATAAAGTGCTCTCAGGAATAACCACTGTTGAAGAGATCAAGAGAGTGGTTGGTTAAGCAATAGATGCCCCTTTATCAATATACTGCTCTTACCAGAGAGGGCACCCTTACGCAGGGGGAAGGAGAATTTGAAACCCCTGAAGAACTCTATTACGCCTTACAAAGAGAAGGACTAACTCTTGTAAATTACTCAACAAAAAGGGAGTTTTCTTTTCCCTTTTTCAAAAGAAAGGTAAAAAGAAAAGAGCTTGCTGAATTTCTTCATCAACTTGCCTTTATGCTTAAAAGCGGTGTACCCATAATTACAGCCCTTGAAGACCTTGAGAGAGAGATTAAAAATCCCGCTTTAAAAAGGGAGGTTGCTAAAATTAGATATTTCCTAATCCGAGGTGAGACCTTCAGATCCGCCTTAGAGAAGACCAAACTTTTTCCACCAGTGGTTTTATCCTTAGTTCAGATTGGAGAGGAATCTGGAACCCTTGACAGAACCGTGGAAGAAGCCTCTCAACACCTCTTTCGCATTGAGGAAATAGTTTCTCAAACAAAAAGGGCGTTGATTTATCCCATATTTGTGCTTCTTGCCATGCTTGGGGCCCTCTCTTTTTGGATCTTTTATGTGCTTCCTAAGTTGTTGCAAACCTTTAAAGAAATGGGGGTTAAACTTCCTCTTGCAACTATTATTTTGATGAAAGTTGTAAACTTTATGTTAAGCATAAAATTTTATCTTCCACCCCTGATCATTTTTTTGATTATTTTTACCCTTTTTCTTTATCGACATCCCAAAACTCAGGTCCCCTTTGAAAAATTTCTTTTGAAAATTCCAATTTTGGGAAGAATAAGAAGACTTAATTTCCTTGCCTTTTTCTTTGAACACTTTGCACTCCTTCTCTCAGCAGGGATTGATCTTTTAAGACTTCTAAAACTTATGCAGGAATCCTTTCATAGAATCTATCATAAAAATATTGTTAAGTCCATTGAAAACTCTCTTCTTGCTGGAGAATCCATTGCAAACTCCATGAAAAAGGAAAAAATTTTCAGACCCCTTGATATAAGGATGGTCTCAGTAGGAGAAACCACAGGCAGGCTTGAAGAACAGATGAAAATGCTTTCCCAATTCTATTACACTGAGGTTCAAAATCTCGTTGATACCCTCACCAAAATTCTTGAACCGGTTGTTCTTGCCGTTGCAGGAATTATCTTTCTTATAATAATTCTTGCACTTATCGGTCCCATTTATGAGCTTATCTCTCAGATTGGCAAGGCTTACTAAAGGTCTCCTTAAACCTCGCTTAATTGTCTTATTTTTTTCGGTTCTTTCGGGTTTTTTTCTTCTTGTATCCTCCTATTTGAGCTATAAGAACCTCAAAAAAACCCTTGAGGTTAGCCTTGAACTCCAGGCCATAGGGCTTGAAATAGTTTTAAAGAGTTTTTTTAAAACCCTTGATTGGTCTTTCTTAAAGGAAAGAGAAGAACTTTTCTCAGAACTTCTTCTAGATGAAAGGTGGGAAGGGGTTGCCTTTATTGCTCTTTATGATAAAAACAAAACTTTACTTCTACACTCAAATCCTGAACTTATCGGCCAAAAAGTAGAAAAGAGCCCACTTCTTGACGAGAATAGGACAAGCGAATTTTTCCAACTTAAAACAGGTGAAGAGATCTATCTCCGTGAAAACTATGTAAAAATTAAAAATGAACCTTTTATTCTTCGGATAGCCCTTCATGTAGCCCCGGTAATGGAAAGTCTTTCTTATGCAAGAAAGCATGTTTATTTGCAAGTTCTTTTGGGCTTTTTCTTCTTTGCTTTTGGTCTGACAGTTTTTTTTATCCTTTCACGCCTTGAGACCTCTATAAGGAGAATGGAAGAACTGGAAAAATGGCAATTTATAACAAGAATTCTCCTTCACGAAATAAAAAATCCCCTGGCAAGCATAAAGGGCTTTACTCAGTATCTTCAAAAAAAGCTTGAAGAGCAAAATCTTCAAAAAGCCTTAGCCATAATCCTAAAGGAAACCTCAAGAATAGAACATCTTCTCAAAGACCTATCCAATTATACCTTTCCTAAGGACCCTGTATTTAAACCCGTGGATTTGAAAAGAGAATTGGAAGAGGCGGTTTTATCCCTTAAATTACAATATGAAGGGGCTGAAATTGATATAAAGGAAGAGGGAAAGGCCTTTCAAACGAAAAGTGACCCTGAAAAATTGAAAAGTATCTTTACCAATCTCCTTGACAACGCCCTTTTTGCCAGTTTTGAAACAGGCAAAAAGAAAGTGGAAGTCACTCTAAAAGAAGAAAAGGAGTATTATATTATAAAAATAAGGGACTATGGAGCGGGAATTGATCCAGAGATTTTTCCGCGTCTCTTTGAGCCCTTTTTTACTACCAAATCAAGAGGAACAGGCCTTGGGCTAACCATTGTGAAAAACTTTTGCGAGGAACTGAAAATAAAGATTGATTTTGAATCTGATAAAGGAAAGGGGACCACCGCATGTCTAAAAATCCCCAAATTTTGATAGTGGAGGATGATTCCTCCTTTTTAACCTTTCTTGAAACAGTGCTTGAAGAAGAGGGTTTTGATGTTGTTGGTTTTAAAGATGCAGAAAGTGCCCTTATATATCTTCCTGAGCTTAAGCCGAAGCTTGTTATCACTGATCTCAAACTTCCCGGCATGGATGGATTGGCCTTCCTTGAAAAGGCTAAAAGGATTCTTCCAGATTCGGAATTTATAGTTATCACTGCCTTTGGAAGCATTCCCTCTGCAGTTTCTGCTTTAAAAAAGGGAGCTGTTGACTATTTAACAAAGCCTCTTTCCTCTCCAGATGAGCTTCTTGTCAAGGTAAAAACCCTCTTAAGGGAAAGGAAAGGTGACGAAGATATCCCCTTTGAATTGCCGCCCTTTGCGATTCTTTTTGCTGGTCTTGAAGAGCTTTATGAAAAAATTCTTGAAATAGCGCCGACAAACGCAACGGTTCTTCTTCTTGGTGAGACAGGGACAGGAAAATCAGCTCTGGCAAAGGCCATTCATCATTTAAGTGGAAGGAAAGGACTCTTTGTGGAAATAAACTGTGCAAGCCTTCCTGAAAATCTTGTTGAAGCAGAGCTTTTTGGATATGAAAAGGGAGCTTTCACAGGTGCTGTTAAAACAAAACCTGGAAAACTTGAGCTTGCAAGGGATGGAACCCTTTTCTTAGATGAAATTTCAGAAATGAGTCTTACCATTCAGGCCAAATTTTTGAGGGTTCTTCAGGATAAAACCTTTGAAAGACTGGGAGGCCTTGAAACCCTAAAAACCAATGCTCGCTTTATCGTAGCCACAAATAAAAACTTAAAAAAGCTTGTTGAAGAGGAAAAATTCAGGGAGGATCTCTATTACCGCATTAATGTTATTGCCTTTACTCTTCCTCCCCTAAGGGAGAGAAAGGAGCACCTTTTGAAAATTGCAGAGTATCTGATTGAGAAAAAAGCAAAGGTCCTAAACAAAGAGCCTAAACCTTTAAGTGAGACTGCTAAAAAGAAGCTCCTCAATTACAACTTTCCAGGCAACATTCGGGAACTTGAAAATCTTATCGAAAGAGCCCTTTTACTAAGCAAAGGCCCTTACTTAGAAGTTGAAATTGAAGAGGCCTCTTCCTTCCATTCCGAATCAAAGGATATCAAATCTTTAGAAGACCTTGAGAAAGAGGCCATTCTCAAAGCCCTCAAAGAAACAGGAGGAAACAAAAAAGAGGCTGCCAAGAAACTGGGAATTGCCCTTCGCACCCTTTATTACAAATTGAAAGCCTATAATATAGAACATTAATCAAAACCTCACATTCAGTAAAATCAATGCAAATTCCACCTTCCTCGTCCCCTCCAATAGGGCATATAGTTTTTATCTCTCAAGATAATTTCTTCTTTTGTGCTCAAATTTTTTAGGACTCTTACTGCAAAGACAAGACCGTGTCTTTGTGAATAAATTTTTGCCCCTTTTATCCTTACTCTGTCTCCCACTTTAAGATTTGGTTTAAGCTCAAAATAAAACCATCTCGGACATAAAAGGGCCTGGTAAAGTTTTCCTTCTCTTGATATAATCAAACTAACCATGCCTCTATCAGGAATAACAATTTTTTGAATCTCACCTTCTAAAACCACCTCGGTATTTGGATCATAGTTCTCAAAGTCAATTT
>CAZQQV010000077.1:0-5905 GCA_964595655.1 uncultured Caldimicrobium sp. | reverse complement strand
CTCCTTTAATAAAATTTTTTTACCTATCAGAAGGCTTAAAAACCCCCTGATACTTCCTAATGGTGTTCCTCAACAGCACCTGCAAAGTAAACAAGACTTAATAATACAAAAATAAAGGTTTGGATGAATCCTACCGCCACTCCAAGAATCATAACTGGAAGAGGTGCAAAAAATTTTCCACCAAGCATGGTAAGAATCCCAAGAAGAATTTCCTTGGAAAGAAGGTTTCCAAACAAACGGAAGGAGAGAGAAAGAAGTCTTCCAAGGTGGCTAAAAATTTCTGCAGGAAGCATAAGGGGAATTAACCAGGGAATAGGTCCAAGAAAATCCTTAAAGTAAGAAAGACCCTTAAACTTAAGCCCAAGATAATGATAGTAAACTATTGTAATTAAAGTCAAACCCATGGTTACATTGATATTCGCTGTGGGAGACATAAAACCAGGAATTAGTCCGAGCAAATTACAAAAAAGAATATAAAGGGCATAAGTGGTTATAAGGGGGAAAATGGTCGGCATAAGTTTATCCAGTTTGTCATGAGGAAGATTTTCTTGAGCAAAATTGTGTATACTTTCCACTACAAACTCCCAAAAATTCTGAAAAGCCCCGGGGATAAAATCCTTTTTAGATCTTGCAATAAGGGCAAGAATTAAAATTATTCCCACAACAAAATAACTGTGCACCATGTGGGGAGCAAGGAGCTGAGCAAGAATCCCATACTTATCAGCTTCCTCATAATAATGCCAACCAGAGGGAAGCCCAAGCTTCTCAAGGATTAAACAGAGAAAAAGAATGGGATGTTCCATTTTATAACCTCCTCAAAGGGTTTCTTTTTTTCTTAACCAAAATCTAAAGACAACCACAAAGATTTGGAAATAAACCAAGGTAAACCCTAAAATAAGAAAAAGAGGATGTAGTTTTACATATTTTATAAGAAAATAAAAAATAATTCCTAACGCAAGGAGCCTCAAATAGGCCTTCACGAGAAAAAGGGTTCTTTCCTTTTGATAGGGCCTTTCAAGGCAAAGCATAACATTATTATAGACCTTGAAAAGAAGCTCCGTCCCCTCTTTTTTAAGGGTGATAAAGTTAAGATAGGCAAGAGCCCCACCAATCAAGAAAGCGAAAAAGAAGTTCCACTCTTGAAAGATCAAGAGAGTAGAAAGAGACCCTGTTAAAAGAGTGAGAAGCATAAAGAGATTTAATTCATGAAAAAGGGCTTTATTTTCCTCTTCCTTCACCTTTATCCACATCTTTCATGCGCCTTTTACTATAATAAATAAGATTCTTTATCCCTCCAATAGCTCCAAAAATTATAAAAAGGGTTGTAAGCCAGGGAGAAGTTTTCCCTTTTAAAAGCTTTTCTTCTATAAGCCATCCCGTAATCGCTCCTGCAAGAATAGAACCAATTACTGCAACACCAATAGTTAAGCTTTCAACTAAAACAGTCAGTAAAAATTTAAAACTACTTTCTTTTTTACTTTTCAATTTAGCTTATTCTAAAGATAGCTCATAAATTAATCAATAGGTATTAAGGGGAATTTCCATGAATGATTCTCAATAGTATCTTTTAATCAATAATTAACTGCTCTTTTTTGCAACTTTTCTTCTCTTTTTGCTTCATAATATTCTTTAACTTGTTCCACAAAGGCCTCAAGCCTCATCCTTACACCCATAGATTTTTGTCCATCACAGGGCACTGTTAAGATGGGAAGCCTTTCCCCAGTTTCTTCTCTCACCCTTTTTAAAATAGCTGCCTGAACATTGCCTGGCATGCAGGCAAAGGGAATTACATTGACAAGCCCTGAAACACCCTTTTTCAGATATTCTACAGCCTTACCTATAGAAAGCATAACCTCCCCGCCTTCGTAGTCAGGATGTAAAAAGGCCCTGGCATATTTTTCAAGATCCTCAATGGTTGGATCTTTGGCCCTATCACCTAAAAGGTCCTCAACGATTTTCAGAAATTTTTCTTCTTCCTCAAATTGTATCTGATTTTCAATAATAAACTTAAGAACCGGGACTAAAAGTCCGTGTCTTTTTGCCCATTTTTTGGAAATATAATTGATAAAGTAAATCCATTCCCCAATAGGTGGAAGGAGAACTTCAAGCCCCATGTCTTCCAAGTTTCTGTAGAGATTTTCATTGGCAAAGCGATTGGTTCTTACATAAATTTCTCCAACAACTCCCACAAGGGGAAGTTCTTCAGAAATTTTTGGGATTCCTTCAAAGGCCCTTTTGATTTCAAAAAGGGTTTCAGCAAGATTTCCTCTTTCTTCAATGGTTTTTTCAATTTTGGCAAGGCCCTCCCAATAAACCCTTTCTACTTCCTTTTTATCAAGGGCATAGGGCCTTATTCTTCTCAAAAGCTTATCCAAAATATCCACTGCAACCACTCCTCTCCAGGCAATGCGGGTAAAGTCACTTCCAGCAATTCCCAGATCCTCGTAAAATTCAATGTCCTGCTGGGGAGAATAGACAGGTAAATTAGTTATTCCAAGATCTCTTAAAATTTTTCTGTGAAGACGATTATACTGGCCAAATCTGCATGGACCAGACCCATCAGGCATAAAAAAGACGCTCTTTTCAGGATCAAAATCAGGTCTATTTACCAGTTTGATTAAGTCCCCTGTGGTCAAAATGGTTGGATAGCACTCCTTTCCTGAGGTCCACCTTCTTCCCAATTCTAAGGATTCTTCATCAGGCTCAGGAAGAACCTCCGCTTTGATTCCGCAGGCTCTAAAGGCTGCAGCCAAGGCCCTTGCGTGATCTGTCATGTAGGGAATATAAATGGTTCTTCCCTCAGTGGGATGAATTTTTTGACGATTGAAGGTTCTCATCAGTTTATAGGGTTTTGCCTTACCTTTGAGACTATCCACAAAGGCCTCAAGTCTCGTAACAAGCCCTGCTTCAGCACTGTGCTCATCAACCTCAATTTCAATAAAGGGTTTTCCTGCAAGAAGTTCTTCAAAAAAGTGTGCTATAAAGGAGTCAGGCCCGCATGAAAAGTTGGTGAAGTAAATGGGAAAGAGATTGGGAGTTTCTCTTATAAAGTGGGCAGCAAGAAGGAATCTCTGACCATACTCCCAGTACATGCCTTCAAGGGTATCCCTGTCTTTTACCTTATCAAGGGGTAACATATCTACAGGAAGCCCTAAGAGTCCAAGCTTTCTTATCTTATGGTGTAGAGAAAGATTGGCCCCTGGATCAAAGGCATTGTAAGGTCTGCCCACAATAACAAGAACCATTTCCTTTTCAAATTCCTTTAAAAGCTCCGCCCCTCGTTTTTTAAGCCAGTTGTGAAAATCCTCTTGGGCTTCTTCGGCTATCTTCCAGGCTTTTTTAACCCTTTCCACAGGTTCAGAAAGAAGTTTAGCCAAGGCCTTTATTTCTTCGTTGAGTACATAGCCCCTTCTCCCCAGATGAAAAACTGGTGAAATAACCCTTGCTCCGTATTCTTTAAAATTTATGCTTGCAGGGCTTACCCAGGGGATACTCTGAACCCAGGGGCAGATTTTCCCAAGTTTTAATTCGGGAACCTCTGGTGGAAGGTCAGTTATTTGAGGAATGAAAAGGTTTTTTACCCCAAGGTCAAGAAGATGCTTTATATGGCCCAAGGTAATTTTTACAGGAAAGCAGGGCTCTGAGGGAGAAAGCTCGCATCCCTTTTTAATAACCTCTTTAGAGGTTGGGGGGGAAAGAAAAACTTTATAACCCAATTCCTGAAAAAGGGTTGCAAAAAGGGGAAGCCACTCAAAGAATTGAAGGGCCCTTGGAATTCCAATCACCTTATCTGAGGAAAGGTCTAAATTCTCTGGTAAGGGGTCCAGATAGGAAAGAAGCTTTTTTTCCCTTTCTAAAGTAGGATTGGGAATTCTTTCATCGGGCTTTCTGTGATCCAGTTCATAGCGGTCGCATCTTCCGCCATAATAGTAGGGTTGAGAATCCTCCACAGTGACCTTGTGAATCTCACATTGATTGGGACAATGCCTGCATTCAAAGGTGGAAATAAAGTATTTAACCTTTGCAAGGTCAAAGCCTTTAAACCTGCTTTCCCCTTTGGTTTCTTCTTTGGCAAGAAGGGCAACACCAATTGCCCCTGTGACCTCATTGTTAGGGGGAACAATGATAGGTTTCCCCAGGACCTTTTCAAAGGCAGCAACCACCCCTTTATTAAAAGCCACCGCCCCCTGGAAAAAGATCTTCTTTCCAATTTTTCTTCCTTCAACCACTTTATTTAAGTAGTTGTAAACAATGGAATAACAAAGGCCTGCAATGAGGTCCTCCTTAGGAAGTCCCTGTTGCTGATAATGGAGAAGGTCTGATTGCATAAAAACAGTGCAACGCTCTCCCATTTTAAGGGGGGCCTTACTTTTTAGGGCTATATCTCCAAATTCCTCAATGGGAATTCCAAGCTTTACCCCCTGTTCCTGAAGAAAAGAGCCAGTTCCTGCTGCACAGGCCTTGTTCATGGTAAAATCAGAAATGGTTCCCTCTTCAAGAAAAATATACTTTGAATCCTGGCCTCCAATTTCAAAAATGGTGTCAACCTCTGGGTCAAGATAAAGTGCTCCGTAAGCCTGAGCGGTAATTTCATTTCTTATCACATCAGCTCCAATAAAATCCCCAACAAGGTATCTTCCAGAGCCTGTGGTTCCTACACCTTTCACTTTGACCCTTTCAGGAAGTTTTTTTCTCAATTCAAGAAGGCCCTTTTTTACACTCTCTAAGGGTTTTCCATGGTGAAAGAGATATACCTTGGCAACAAGATTTCCCTCATTGTCAATGGCAACAAGCTTTGTGCTGACAGACCCCACATCCACTCCAAGATAAACCTCAAGCTCATCTTGAGGTTTAAGGGTTTTTCTTTGAACCCTGGTTTCTATATCTTTCTTTATTTTTTCTGAAAGAGATAAAGATTCAAAGGGAAAAAGCACAGGGTGTCTTGGAGGATTATAAACTCTCTCTTTTAAGTAGGCCCTCAAAATCTCTGAACCTTTGTAAGGAGAGGAGGCCTTTCCCTCAAGGCCATAAAGAGCAGCTCCAATAGCCCCCATTATTTTAAAATGCTCTGGAATAATAAGCTCTTCCTCTTTCAAATTAAAGATTTCCTTTATGGCTCTTCTTACACCGTAATTTGCAGCAACCCCTCCTTGAAAAACAAGGGGCGGAAGGATGGGACGGCCTTTGGCAAGATTGCTTTTTAAATTTCTAATGATGGCAAAGCAAAGCCCAGCAATAATTTCTTCATCAGGAACAGCTGCCTGCTGTAAATGAATCATGTCGGATTTAGCAAAGACGGTGCAGCGCCCAGCAATTCTTGGAATGTTTTTAGCAAGAAGGGCCTTTTTAGAAAACTCCTCAATGGTATATCCAAGGCGGGCTGCCTGCTGTTCCAAAAAAGAGCCTGTTCCAGCAGCACAAAGGGTATTAAGAGCAAAATCCTCAATCTCAGGAACTCCCCTTTCGTGGGTAATAAAAATGAGCTTAGAATCTTCACCTCCGATGTCAATTATGGTCTTTACCTCAGGATGAAAAAAAGTGGCTGCCTTGGCATGTGCCATAACTTCATTTACAAAGGCACATCCAAGAATTTGGGAGATAGTTTTTCCTGCTGTTCCTGTGCAGGTAATGCCAGAAAGGGAATTTCCAAATTTTTCTTCAACCTCTCTGAGAATTTTTTCTGCAGTCTCTATAGGCTGGCCGTTTGTTCTTTCATAAGTGGAATATAAAATTTCCCTTTTTTCATTTAGGACAGCCACTTTGGCTGTGCCTGATCCCACATCAAGCCCTACATAAAGCATAAAGCCCTCCTCTTTGAGGTCGTACTCTCAAAAATGTAATTCAAAAAAGAAGATTGACAATATTTAGAAAATTGATATTTCATATATATTTTTTCAAAGTTATA
>CAZQQV010000076.1:0-5928 GCA_964595655.1 uncultured Caldimicrobium sp. | reverse complement strand
AATTAATAAGAAAGAAAAATAAAAAATTTTCTTAAAGGAACTTGTTAATGAAACAAGTGACGGAATTTGTTTCTTTCAGAGCCCTTCCAATCTGAAACTTATTGGAAGCCTAACCCTAACCTCTACCTCAGGTCTTGGGAAATACTTAGCAATTTTAAGCAAAGTATCTTTTGCCTGTTTGTCAAGGATTTCGTATCCTGTGGATTTTTCAATTTTTATTTCCTTTAATTCTCCAGAGGGAGTAAGGATAAAACTAAGAATAAGCTCCCCCTGCCAGCCCATTCTTCTGGCAAGATAGGGATAGGTAAGATTCTTTCGCATAAGCTCTGAAATAACAGAGAGCTTCTGAGATAGAAATTGAGTTTCCTTCTGGGCATGTGTCCTCTGTAAGGCCTCCTTCTCTCCTTCTTCAGCTTTTCCACCTTGGGCTTTACTCATGGATAAGCCTGATATTTCCTTTGCGTGATAGCCTGAAGTTGAATAAGAGGCAAACCCTCTTTCAGATGAAAGGGCATCCCTTTTGGTCTCTCCTAAGCCCTCTTCCCTCTTTTCAAGCTTTTCTACCCTTTCAGAGGGCTCGCTCTTTGAAATTTCCTTTTCCTCTCTTTTTTCCCTTTCAAAATTCAATGGTGCCCTTTGAGAGGGCTCAATTTTCTTTACTTCTTTTATCTCTTTTTCAACTTTATTGCTAAACAAGCTTTTTTCAAAAGAGATTTTTTCTTCCTCTAAAGGCCTTGTTTCCTCAAATTTTAGATTTGTAAGATCAATCTCAAGAATCTTTGCTTTATCCCTCTCAATAGAAAATTTCACAAGGATTCCAAAGAGTATTAAAAACACAAGATGTAAAAGAAAAGAGGATAAAAAGGCCTTACTCGTTGGCATGGCCTTTTTGCAGGGTCTTAATGGAGACTTTGTGAAAGGAATTCTTCTTCAATATGTCAAGTAAGGTAATCAGATATTGAGAAGGGCACTCTTTATCCACATTTAACACAACAGGGGTATTGCTGGAATAGGCCTTCAAAAGCTCTTCAAGTTTGGATAAGGTAAGGGGCTCTTTCTCAAAGAAAATTCCACCCTCCTTGGTAATAACAAGAGTTATCCCTTTCTCTGCAGGAATTTCTTTTGTATATTTGCTTTCAGGAAGTTTCACAGGGATAGCTCTAAGGGATATAAAGGTAGCTGTAACAAGCACAATGGTAAGAAGGACAAGCATAATATCAACAAAGGGAATCACATTGATGCTATCAAACTCCTTTTCATCCATTTTCCCTTTCTCCCCTCTGGATTTCCCACTTTGCAAGGATTTCTCTTGCCCTTCTCAAAAGATAATTATATAGAAAAGTATTGGGAATAGCCACAAGCAAGCCAACAGCTGTTGCCTTTAAAGCCAAGGCAAGACCCTCCATAATCTTTGGGGTGTCTGCAAGGCCTGTTTGTCCAATCTGATAAAAGGTAACCATGATTCCAAGCACTGTGCCAAGAAGCCCGATATAAGGAGCGTTGGAGGCAACTGAAGCAATGAGATAAAGCCCTCTTGTTAATTCCATCTCAAGCTCTTTTTTATGTTTGAAGTCTTCAAGCCTTAGTTTTCTATAAAATCTAAGCTTATCAAAGAAGAGGGCAAAGGAAAAGACACTTAGCCCCAGAAGAAACCCAATTATTCCGTAATCCACTATAAGTTTTAGGACTTCCATATTTTAACCCCTTCGCTTTTTCTTCAAAAATTCATAATTTTTTTCATCTTCAAATCTTTTATTCTAAAAAGTTTTTTGCAAATTTGTTTTATTAAGGTAGCTTCAAGACCTTTAGCCAGCGCAGTTTTTTCAAAAAACTTAATAATCGCAAGCTAAAGCTTGCAGCTACCAGAAAACCAAAAATTCAAAAACCTAAAGGGAACCATAATTTTGCAATAGCAACTTTTAGAGATTTTGCTCCTCAATTTCTCACTCTTAAAATTTTTATAAACCTTTCTTCTGTCAATTTTTCCATTTTAAAATAATGCGCCCCGAGAAGGGAAGCAAGGTCCCTTGCCAATTCAAAGCGAAGAAGCTCCCTTTCTTTTTCAGTATCAATCACAATAGTTGTCAACCCCGGAATTCTTGGAAAGGCCTGAGCCAAAGCTTTAATTTCCGTCCAGGGATCTTCCCTTGGACGAAGGGGAATATTGGCCTTACCATCCGTAAGAACTACGCAAACTATCTTATCTTCAGGATACTTTGCCCGATAAGATTTTATAGTTTTCAAAGCAAGAAAGAGGCCCGCTGAAAGGGGAGTATTTCCTCCAACGGGTAGATCTTTAAGAAGTCTAAAGGCAAGCTCGGAAGAATAACCAGGAGGCAAAAGGAGTTCTGCTCCAAATTTTCTGAAGACAATAAGCCCCACCCTGTCTCTTCTTTGATAGGAGGAGGTCAAAAACCTAAAGATTATCCCTTTTACAAAGCGCATGCGCTGTTGAACCCCCATTGAACCAGAACCATCAACCACTAAAAGAAGTAAAACTCTTCCCTTTCCTTCTCTTCTTGCAAAGCGCAGGTCCTCTTTTTTAATGATTAACCTACCCTCAAAACCTCTTATTTTCTGTTTGGGAAGGGCGCTCTTTATGGTCTCAAAAAGATCAAGCTCTTCCCTTCTTCCTGAAAGCTTATATCCCACCTTTCTTCCTCTCCTGTAAAGAAGCTCACCCCTAACTCTTCTTCCTGAAAGTCCAGCCTTTCTTGCCTTAAGAAGAAGCTCAGAAAAATTATCTGGAACTTGAATAGGAAAAACCTTTTCAGCGCCAAAACCTTCCCTCTCTTTTAAATCTCCATCCCCGGAGGGTGCGCCCTCTTCTCCTGAATTTCTACTTTCTTTTGTTGCCAAGTCTTGCACATATGAAGATGAACGCTTAAATTCCTGATGTCTCTGATTTTTCCCTTCTTCTTGAGTCTTTTCTCTATCCCCTTGCGATTTTTCATCCCCCTTTTCAGGGCTCTCCTTCATTTCTTCTTCAGGACTTGGCCTTGGTCTCTTCTCAACCTCCTCTTTCCCTTTCCTTCTTTGGGCTAAAACAAGAGGGGCTAAAAGGAAAAGATATTCCTCTTTTAAAAGCCTTTCACCTTTTAGGGCTGAGAAAGCCCTTGCTGAGAAAACGAGAAAAATTTCACTTCGGTGGGAGTAGGCCCCCTCCTTTAGAGCAAGTTCAACGGCTCTATCCCAGATAGAAGAGGGGATCTCAACCCCTTTAACAAGTGCTCTTGCCAAAAGAAGTCTTTGCAGGGCCTTCTCATAGGCCTTATCATAGGCTCCATCCTCCAGAAAAACCCCCTTTCTTTTCTCCCTATCAAAAAAGCTTTCAGTGTAAGCGAGAAGCCCAATTTTATCAAGAAAATGGGGATTAATTCCCTCTTCCTTAAGGTTATGAGTGGCAATGAGAGTAAAATCTAAAATTCTTTCAAAAATCATACTGAGAATATTCTCAGGCAAAAGAAATAGGTTTTCCACAAGCAAAAAGCCTCCCTTTACCTCTTCAAGAAGCCCTTTACACTCCTTGAGTCTTCCGGTTCTGAAGGCCTCTTCAATGTCAATTCCTCCAAGGAGGTTTTCCTCTGTAATTCCGTGAGGAAGATACTTACAGGGGAATCCAAGGCCCCTGGCAAGCTTTCTAAATCCCTGAAGAAGAGTGGATTTTCCCGTTCCGCTAAAACCACAAAGAAGAACTCCCCCGCACTTGGGATCAATTAAGTTTAAAACTAAAGCAAGTTTTGCGAGGGTATTTCCCTTAATCTCGGGAAAAAAGATTTCATCAAAGTCTTGCAAGAAGCTCATAGAGCTTCTCCTTTTCTTTTTCCACATCTTCAAAGGGGAGTCTCTTAAGTCTGTGTCTTAAAACCATAGGGGCAGTTCTCTTTAAAGCCTCTTTGGAAACTTTCTCCTCACCCTTAAAGGCTGAAAGGGCTCGAGCTGCCTTCATCCAGACAATATCCCCCCTGTGGCCATCAAGTTGTAAAGAGGTTGTGACCTCTACAATGAGGTCATAAATCTCCTCAGGGATCTCAACCTCATAAAGTCTCCTTTTGGCAGAGATTATCCTTTCTGAGAGGGCCTCTTCCTCACTTTTCCAGGCCTTTAAAAAACCCTCTGGGTCGGTATCAAAGGCTATTCTTCTTTTAAGTATCTCTTTGCGAAGATTCTTATCCCTTAAGGCATGGACCTCAACAGAAAGGCCAAATCTATCCAGAAACTGGGGCCTAAGCTCCCCTTCCTCGGGATTCATAGTGCCAACAAGCACAAACCTTGCAGGATGGGTAAAGGAAATGCCTTCTCTTTCCACACGATTGATCCCCATGGCAGCTGAATCAAGCAAGAGATCCACTATGTGATCCTCAAGGAGGTTTACCTCATCTATATATAGAAAATTTTGATTGGCCTTAGCAAGAAGGCCTGGCTCAAACTTCTTTTTTCCTGTAAGAAGGGCCTGCTCAATGTCAATACTTCCAAGAAGGCGATCTTCTGTGATTCCAAGGGGAAGCTCAACCATCTCCATTTTTTTAAGAATAGTTTTGAGGGGCTCTCCCCTCTCAAGGGATTCTTTGCAGTAATCACAAAAGGGCCCAGTTACTGAGCAGGAAAAGGGGCAGTCCACAACCTCAATAGGGGGCAAGAGATTGGCAAGGGCCCTAACAATGGTGCTTTTTCCGGTTCCCTTTTCCCCCATAATTAAGACACCCCCGATTTGGGGGTCAATCACATTCAAAATAAGGGCAAGTTTTAGCTCTTCCTGATTAACAATGGCTGTAAAAGGATAGATTATCCTAAAAGGCCTCTCATCTTTTCTTTCCATTCAGCTATCTCCTCTGCTGTAATAATATCAATTTGTCCCCCCTGAAATTCTCCCTTTACCTCGTCAAGTTTTTCCTCAATAAATCCCTCAATCTCTAAATAGAGCTTTTTCAAATTCTCTTTCACATCCTCTGCAGGATCCCAGAGCCCTCTTTGCCAGGCCTCAAGGAGTCTTCTTGCAATTTCCTCAAGGGCCCAAGGATTGTGCTCTTTAAAGAAGTTTCGATTTTCCTCATTCATAAGAAAGGTTCTTGCCACCTCGTCAAAAATCCAGCCATCAACCTCTTTTGTTGTTGCAGACCACCCATAAACCCTTCCCACCCGTTTGGAAATATCTCCAGCTCCTTTGTATCCATGTCTTTTCATCCCCTCAATCCACTTGGGATTTAATAGCTTTGTCCTTACCACCCTTCTTATCTCATCAGCAAGGTCTCTTACCTCCACATGATTTGGATCTCTTGTATCACCATAATAGGTTTTTACCTCCTTTCCAGACAAATACCTTGTTGCAGCAGTCATTCCCCCATGGGTCCCAAAATACGAACAACATCCAAAGAGGTCATACTCATCTGAGACTACCTTGTTATAAGTTATATCAATGGTTTTTAAAATATTGGCAAATTCTTTATGCTTTGCCTCACCCCAAATGCCCTTTCCGTAAGCATATCCATTCCAGTATAAAAAGACCTCTGCAAGGTCTTTTTCTTCCTTCCAGGCTGAAGCATAAACCGCAAGCTGAGTGCCTGCTTGATAGGTCCCAGGCATAGAAGAAAAAATCCTTATGGTTGCTGACCTAAAATCTCCTCCCTTTACCTTTAAATTCTCCATTGTGTGTTTTTTCACATAGTTCATTTCTTCTGGCTCAGAAAGTTCTGCTACAGCCTGTATGGCCTCATCCACCAATTCTATACACATGGGAAAATTATCCCGTGTAATCCCTGAAACCCTTATGGTTACATCAATTCTTGGTCTTCCAAGCTTTTCAAGTGGAACAATCTCAAAACCTCTAACTCTACCATTAGAAAGCCACTTTGGTTTAACCCCAAGAAGCCAGAGAATCTGAGCCATCCCCTCACCATCAGCCCACATAATATCATTTGCCATCCAAAA
>CAZQQV010000075.1:0-5928 GCA_964595655.1 uncultured Caldimicrobium sp. | reverse complement strand
AGAAGTTTCAAGCGATTACTGAATCTAAATCCTGAAAGGGGCATACTTTTTTGGCCCCCTAAAAATCTTCCCTGAAGGAGCACCCAATGAGATTGCCCAAAGCCTTCAGGCAAAACAAGCATCTTTAAAGCCTCTTTATCTTTAAAACCTCCCTCCGAGACCTCCTGAAAGACCCTGTCTATCCCGAGGGAAGCAAGATAGGCCCCCTGCTGGGTAAAGCCGAGGTTTAAAAAACCGTATCTTTCCGCAAGCTCTCGCAGGAGGGTGAAATCCACATGGGCAGTGATATCAATGTGTCCAGGTTTAAAGTAGGGGTTTTCACAGGCTCTATGGCGAAAGTAACAAAGAAGGGTTCCCCTTTTTCGCAGGGGATGATAATAATCCCCACGAGGATAGCCATAATCAATGATCACAAGAAGGCCCCTAACCATTTTTTGGGAAAGTTTAAGATATATTTCTTCAGCCCTAAGACAAACCTCGGTTCTATATCCATCCTCCCAGAAGGGCACATAGGGATAAATTTTTTGAAGAATCAAAGGGTCTGTCAATCTTTCTAAAAGCTCTGTCACTTCTCCATCATGAAACTCTAACCAAATTTCGTAAAGTTCACTCCCTCTTTTTTCAACAAGATGCACAGGCAAGGCATCAAAGAGCTCATTACACAGAAATATTCCTTCAAAAAGGGGAAGCTTATCAAAGTTTTCCACCCAGAGGACCAGCTCTTCAAATTCCGAGAGTGTCTCCTCTTGAAGGGCCTTTAATGCGGGAAAGGGTTCAATAATGTAATAGGGAAAGTGATAGCCTTTAGAAGAAAGATAGCTAAGGATATCTAAGGCAAGGTAGCCTGCCCCAGCTCCTGCCTCAACGATGACAAAGTTTTTTGGTCTGTTGAGTAATTCGTAGGCCTCAAGAACCTGAAGAGCAAGGGTTGCACCAAAGACCTTGTGCACACAGGGTGCGGTTATAAAATCTCCCTTTTTTCCTGGCACATTACCTCTGGCATAATATCCATAATCCGGATGATAAAGGGCAAGCTCCATGTATTTCTCAAAGGGCATGGGTGAGAGTTCTTCAAGGAGCTCAAGAAACATGACCACGAGTTATTTTACATAAAGACTTTCCACATAGGAAGAGGTACCCTGTGGGCCAAAGGCAGTTGTGGTTATACTATAAAGACAAGGAGTATTGTCGCAATTTAATCGCAAAGTCATTCCTCCACCGCCTACTACAGGAGAAGCAGAATACCCAGCCAAAGAACTTATTCCCAGCAAACAGACTGTAGCCTTTGCAGGAAAGACATCAGTATATCCCACCAATCTAAACTTTATTTCAGCCTGGCAACAGCGGACAGCACTGGAATTAGACATATCTTGAGTTATATCCTTAGTTCCACTAGGACACTCTTCCTGGTCAATCCTACTGAAGGTCCCTTTATCCACATAACTTGCAAGCAATGTTACGGTTCCTGAGGCTGCCTCTCTTACATTAGAATAAATCCTTACTGGAAAAATGACCTTGAGCATACGATAATAGGCCATAAAAAGCCCAGAAATCAAAATAAGTCCTATCAAAGATAATATTAGTGTCAAAAAAAGCACACTTCCTTTAACCCTTTTAGAACTTCTCTTCATTTACTGTACCCAATTGATCAAATTATAAAGGGGAATATCTTCTTCTATTATCTTCCAGCGATAATATTTCCAAGTGTCATTGAAAGTAAAATTTCCGCATTTTTCTGAGTATTGAGGCAGATCCTCCTGAGACTCCCTTCTTCCTCCTATTTGTATAAAAAGACACAGCCTTATGCCCCATAGAGATGACAATTCTAAGTTATCCCAATAATTACCCTTTTTATCTATATACCTTATCCTAAAGTCTCCCACACAGGAGACAAGGGGTTGAGAAGGATCACTTCCCACTTGTATATATACTGTCTTGGTATCAGGTGCACACTCTGCAGGAAGATTGGTGGAATCTAAGTATATCCTTGTTAAAAAATCCGCAGGGAAATTTGCGTTTGACGATTCCTTTTTTCCTAAATAAACAATTACATCACCCTGAGTTTCACAGGTCACATTATTAGTGCCAAGGCTCTTAGTGGAACGGTAACTATTCATGACCAAGAACCATCTATCTGAAGAAGGAATGTCAGAGGGCGAAGCAGGGCAATCATTGGCGAAGCGGGTTTTTGCTGTAGAGGTGAAATTGCCCATTCCACAAACCCACCAACACCCAGCATATTTGTGCTGTCTCACAAAGGTAGATAAAAAACGAAGCGCTGTTCCATCATAAGAGATGGATTGAGAAAAATAATCAACAGGAACTCCATAACCTATGGCTGAGAAAATTTTTTTTAGTTGCCCTACAAGGGCCTGCACATCAGCCTCTGACTTAATCAAAAGCCTCTCTTTTCTCTCAGATTTTAATAAACCATAATAGGCAGACATAATCCCTACACCGAGTATAGAAATTAATCCAATTACCACTAAAAGCTCAAGCAAAGAATAACCCTTATTTTTTCCCATTTTACTACCAGTTTTTTACTATAACAGGTGTTCGGTATTCCTTGGTTTGGTTAGTAAGGGGATCCTTAAAGGAAACGGTAACACAGAATCCATAACCTAAGATAATCCCTGAAATTTCAGGATCAACTATTTTGGAGACATTAAAGCCCACATTAAATTGATAACCAGAGCTACAGCTTCCGATATCATTTGCTATTAATTTATCTCCTTGTAAACAGTACACACATTTAAAACCTAATAGACATCCTGTATTGTTATTATATTGTGGATTTTTATAGCAATCCTCTGTATCAAAGCTACAAGTTCCATTTAGATTACAGGTAGCATTTTCCTGATAAAAATTGGTAAGACCATAAAAATAATTGGCGGATTTACTTTCTATTTCACTTCTAATCTTTTCCAAAAGAATTCTTCCGGTATTAAAAAGTTGGGCTCTTTTGCGGGCTTTTTGATATTCCGTTATACCCTTAGCTATAGCAATTAATACAAATAGCAAAATGGCGATTGTAAAAACCACCTCTATTAAACTAATTCCTTTGGTTCTACTCAACTCTGATTCTTCCAAGTCTTGAGAGTATTATTTTTAAATACTTTCCTTTAGCATTAATAAGGGTAGCATTACCCTCACCATTTCCACAGCTATAATTGTAAGGATAACCCAGTCTATCAAAAACCACATAAAAGGAGGCATTAAAGGTTATTCCTGGTGGTAGCTGAAAATACTGAGATCTGCTAATACATGACCCTTGCTGGCTAAAGGGGCAATCTGCATCACTTTGACAGGTCTTATTAAAGGCATTCAGGCAAACTTTTTGGGTGTCTGTGCTTTCACAGGAAGGGGCCTCATCCTTACAATCTCCATCATGGTCAATAAAAATTTTATACTTGCCCTGTCCTCCGCAGGCCCTGATACCCCAGGGCCTTCCAGTAATAATAGCCTTATTTTTAACCTGATTTAGGTCTGAAAGAAACTGATTTACTCCCTCTTTGAGCCGGGCATCCTGAATATAAGAAAGGATCTCCTGTATAGCAATAAAAGAAAGTATGGCAAGAATGGCTATTACTATTAACAATTCCAGAGTAGTGTAACCCAAAGAGACCCTCATTTTTCAACCCAGAAAATAAAGGCACCCTTAAAGCCTGGAGGTCTTAAAGGATGAACAGGTGAAGAAGGTTGGGCCTGAGAGGTCTGTGTAAAGGGAACAAATGCCTCCGTTGTTTTCATCACCTGGAAGGGTTGTCCAAGAGGAGGTGCTCCAGGAGCAAAAAACCTCTTTGGCTGCGGGATATCTTCCCCTCTTGCACTAAGGCAAGGGCATCCCTCTTTATAACAAACCATCCAATAGTTAGTAGTCCCGCCAATGGTACAGGGATCGTTTGAGGTTATAAAGCTTAGCGCATTAACTAATGAGGAAATAATTAGGGGCTGAGAATACATCCTCTCATTGGTATCAAGCACATGATACCATCCTGAAGAAACCTTGCCAAATTGAAAGGCATAAACCAGGCCTGTGTTGACAGGCTCTACCCGATCAGTAATAAAATTATATTCACAGGTGGTTTCTGTGGAGTTGTAAAGGACTGTTGCATTATAATTCCCACTAACCGAACAGTATGAAGTTCTATCTACCAAAGAACTCCAGCTTGTGCAAGTGGCATTGGTAAAGAAAGCACATACATCTTTAAATCCCACAAAATAATTGGATTTGGTAAGATTTCTATCATCACCAAAATAAGTTCCTGTTCCAAAAAAGACCCAGAGATTTTTACTTTCATCTAAGGTGAGCTCAGGGGCTGTAAAAATAGGTCTTTCCGGAAAACCCGGTAAAGCCTCTTTAATATCCGAATCACTAATACTTGCAATAGATTTGTAAGTCCCGTCAGGATTTTTAAAACTTAATCTAAAAAGTTGTCCTGTTTGATTTCTACTATTATAAGTTCCAAAGTAGAGAAGATCATCGCTGTAATCATTGTCATAATCAACGGGTCTTATGGCTCCCACTGCCTCATTGCTTCTTGGAAGAGGGATTTCTTTCTCAAGGTTTCCATCAGAGAGTTTTAAGAAATAAAGCTTGGGAGTTGCTGGATACTGAACTTCAACGCTATCTCCAGCTCCTCTAATATAGACTGGCCCACTTCCTATCACCACATACCATTCATCCCTTACTTTTATCACATGAGGGTAAGAAATAGTGAGAGTCTTATCTGGAAGAGTTCTCTCCCACAGAAGGGTTGGCTGAGTAGTAGTTCCTGCAAGCCAGTCTGTCAGGTCAAGTAGAAATAAAGAGGAAGAAAAATTCCCAATTGCCCTTGCCCCAAAGCCCATCATCCCAAGAAGTAAAGTCCTCCATTGTCCATTAATTTTGGCATCAAAGACTGAAACCTTGTAGTCTGCCGTAAAAATATGGCAGTAATCTGACATACCATAGACTGCAACATAAGGAAGGGCATTATATGGAATAAAGGCCCATTCCTCTTTGCCTATTAAATCAGCAGTATTGGAATTAAAGGCATCCACCAGTTTTATTGGACGGAAAGGGGGTTCAAAGGGGTCTATCATCCAGCCCAGTCTGAAGGCATGAAGCATACCATCATTGGCCCCTACAAAAACATAGGCATTTCTTTTCCTATAGGTGTCACTTCGGATATACTCAAGATAGCTTTGATCCCCATAGGCCAAATGATAATAACTTAAGGGTCTATGAGAAATTATAGTGGGGGTAGAATAGATGATATCTCCAAGTTTCCAGGTGCGCTGAGAGTCTACCCCGCATAAATTGGACAACTGGACCTCCCTTGACCTGACAATAAAGGTATTATTGCCACCAGGACAAGCTGTGGCATTGCTTCCTTTTATGTAATTTACTATACATTTTGCTGTTTCCGCGGTAATATTGACTGAAGAATCTCCCAAAAGTTCTTTTGTGGTTGCGTTCCACAGACTGGTTAACTGATTTATTAAGCCAGTGTCAGAGTCCTTAAACTCAGAGAGAACACCATTTAAATTAACATAGATTTTTCTATCAGTATAATCTCTCTGGGCAAGATTACATCCTGCATCAAAAAGAGGCTTTATATCAAAAAGGCTGGTTTGTTCATAGCTGCAGGTGGTTTCATTAAGAATCCTGAATACTTTAGGACCCTCTGAGCTTTCACTGGATGCTCCAAAGATAATCCATCTATCTATAAAAGACCCAAGGACTTCAAGAATTTTGTTTGGATTGGTATCTTCCCTTATTCTTGCCTTAAAGTCAAGCCAGAGGGCGCGAAGGGAGCCAATCCAGGAGACCTCTCCGAGGCCTGTTTGAAACCTCGGAAAGAAGTAGGGTTGCACCATAACCGCCCCACTTACCCCTCTTGATGTAAGGGCTGCAACGGTTGCCCCAGATGAGGCCCTGCGGAG
>CAZQQV010000074.1:0-5940 GCA_964595655.1 uncultured Caldimicrobium sp. | reverse complement strand
GAGCTTCTAATGAGGGCATGCCTTATGCTTTCTTGCCCCTTCGGGAAAAGAAAGGTGGAAAGGATTTTTTTGAATGAATTATCCATGGCAATTTATAGTTTTTAATTTTAACCTGCCTTTTTTCTCTTACCAATCTGTGGATCTTGATACCCAAAAAATTTTTACGCAGGCTTAAGCCCGCAGCTGCCATAAGATGAATTTCTATTTAATCTAAAGGTCTTGTAGCTTCCGCAAGAAACAATTTTACAAAAAAACTCTTTTATTGCCTTGCAAAACTCTTTACGGCTATCTCATGAAGTGTTAATTTGACTATAAATTTACTTCTTACTTCTTTATGGAGAAGACTTAGGGCCTATACACTACCTGTTAAAATTTATGAAAAGCTTGAGGAAAAACTTGGGAAGGAGACAGCTTAAGGAGTGGTTGAAGCTGTAGTGATAATACTCTTGAACCAAAAGTCCATTGAATTTATAGCCAAAATATTGGGCCTTTTGAAGTAAAAAGGATGGCACTGACGGTTTTCTGCAACTTTAGGATTATTTTTAGATTTTTTTAATTTTCAAATTCCTTATGGTATGGCCTAAAGGTTGCGTGTCTTTTTGAAATTTTATTGATTTTTGCACAGTCTAAAGGACTTCTGTCTACCGTGTTTTTAATTATTTCATGATACCTGCAACCTTCAGGTTTAATTTTTTAAATTTTATGCAAATTCCCTTTGACAAAGATTGATATTTATTTTAGAATATTCATTTGTAATGAAAACCAAGGTTTTTACTTTTTTGATATGGCTATTTGCGCTAAGCCTATTTATAGGGGGATTTTTTATGCCTGAGGAGCTTTATGCTGAAAAGGCTCTTGTTGAAAGGGTTGTAGAAAAAAAGTTACCCTCTGGCCTTACAGTACTTTATGTACCCTTTGAAAGGGAAAAAGTAGTTGCCGTTTATCTCTGTGTAAAGGTGGGCAGTAAATATGAATGGGATGAGGTGGCAGGAATTACTCATCTTATTGAGCACATGATTTTTAAGGGCGGTGAGGGGCAAAAACCAGGAGAAGTTGCAGGAAAAGTTGAAGAAAAGGGCGGTTATATAAATGCTTTCACCTCCTATGATCAAACCTGCTACTATGTGGTTGGCCCAGTTGAGGTTTTGGAAACTGCTCTTGATGTGCTTTCTCAGGCGGTTTTCAAACCCTACTTTGATCCAGCTGAGCTTGAAAAGGAAAAGGAAGTGGTTGTTGAAGAAATGAAGATGCGCCTTGATAATCCCATGATCGTTCTTTATGAAGAACTGATGAAGGCCTCCTACACTCAATATCCCTACAAAAGACCTATTATTGGCTTTGAACATACCGTTCGCTCAGTAAAAAGGGAAGATCTCTTTTATTTTGTGGATCACTTTTATACTCCAGAAAACATGGTTTTAATTGTAACAGGGGCCATTTCTGAAGAGGAGTTAAATAAACAGCTTGACAAATACTTTTCAAAGCTTCCTGAAAGAACCCTTAAGAAGGTTTCCTTTCCAGAAGAGCCCTATGTGAGCGAGCCAGAACTTCGCTGGGTAGAAAGAAATGTAAAAGAGTCCTATTTTGCCTTTACCTTTCCTGCTCCTTCTATTCATGAGGATTCCGCACCTATTATGGATCTTATTTCTGAAATCCTTGGTGGTGGCGAATCCTCAAGATTGTATTTAAAACTTAAGAGAAAGCTCAATTTGGTTAAAACTGTATCAGCTTCGGCTTTTACTCCTGATGGCCCTGGACTTTTTGAAATAGTTGGGACTGCAGATCCACAAAACTTTCAAAAAATCCTTGAAGAGACCCTAAAGGAGATTGAAAAATTCAAAAGGGAGGGTCCAACTCAAGAAGAACTTGAAAGGGCAAAAACACAAGTGTTATCCACCTTTATTTATGCCCAGGAGACTGTAGAAGGGCTCTCAAGACAGCTTGCAAGTTTTCACCTCTCAAGGGGAAGTTTTAAAGATCTTCTCTGGTATAAAGAGGTTATTGAAAAGGCAACCCCAGAAGATTTACGCCTTCTTGCAGAAAAATGGTTAAATCCCCAAAAATTAGTGTCTCTCTTTCTTTCAGAAAAGCCCCTCTTTGATAAAAAAACCTATTCAGCAATTATCCAAAAGGCCCTCTCTGAGAAAGAAAAGCCCGAGGTCTTTTCCCTGGAAAATGGTCTTAAGGTGATTTTATTCCCAAGAAGGGATGTTCCCACAATAGGAATGGCCCTTGTATTTCCTGGAGGCCTTCGCTTTGAAAATAAAGAAAATAATGGGGCCTTTCAGGCCCTTTCTCTTCTCTGGACAAGAGGAACAAAAAGACATTCTGCTGAGGATATATCTACCATTTTAGAAGGCCTTTCTGCCTCCATAAAGGGATTTTCAGGAAGAAATACCTTTGGATTAAAGGCCCTTTCTCTTTCCAATAAATTTGACAAGGTTTTTGAACTTTTCAAAGAAATTCTTTTAGAGCCTGCTTTTTCTCAAGAAGAAATTGAAAAGGCAAGGCCTGAACTTTTATCCCTCCTATATCAGCAGGAGGATCAACCCTTTGCCCTTTCCATCAAAGAATTCCTTGAAGGCATCTTTCCCAATCATCCCTACGGATTAAATCAAGCAGGCTCAAAGGAATTTTACCTTACTTTTAACTCTGAAACCTTAAAAAAGCTTTATTCTGAATTTGTCGCCCCTGAAAGGGGTGTCCTTGTTATTACAGGAGATTTTGACCCTGAAGAAATGAAAGATAAATTAAAAACCCTTTCTCATAATTGGAAAAGAAACGAAAAAAAATTGATTGAAGAAAAGGAACCTCCTGCACCCAAAGAAAAAATGAAGAGAGTTAAAAAAGAAAGCTTTCAAACCCAGATTTTGCTTGGTTTTCAAATTCCGGGATTACTTTCAAATGATAGGATCCCTCTTGAGGTATTGAATGGAGCCCTTTCTGGCCAGGACGGAAGGCTATTCAGAATTTTAAGAGATGAAAGATCCCTTGCCTATGCGGTAACCTCCTTTATGCTTCTTTATCCAAAAAAATCTGTTCTCATTTTTTATATTGCCTGCTCCCCTGAGAAAGAAAAAGAGGCTATCTCTGGCTTTTTTGAAATTCTCAAAGAAATCAAAGAAAGAGGGCTAACGGAGGCAGAGCTTGAAAGAGCCAAAAATAGACTCCTTGGAAGACACAGAATCTCTCTTCAGAGTAACATTGCCAAAGCTGAAGATATAGCTGTAAATGAGGTTCTCGGACTTGGCTGGGATTATTCTCAAAGATATGAAGAGGAATTAAAGAAAGTCACATCAAAGGAAGTAAAGGAGGTCGTGGAAAAGTATCTTGATGAAGAGAGGGCCTTTTTGCTGATTCTTGGAAGGGAGGAGGCTTCTGGAGATAATAAGTAATTCCCCTGAAGAAACCAAACTCATTGGAAGAGCCCTTGCTAAGTATTTAAAGCCTGGTGATTTGATTCTTTTTTACGGTGACCTCGGTTCAGGAAAAACAACCCTTATTCAGGGAATCTGTGAGGGCTTAGAGGTTGATCCCGAGGTCTATGTCACAAGCCCAACCTTTGCCATAGTGAATGTCTATGAAGGAAAATATCCTATTTTTCATGTAGATCTTTACAGAATTAATGAAGAAGACCTTTATGAGCTTGGCCTTCTTGAAAATCTTTCAACCTCTATCACATTAATTGAGTGGGCAGAAAAACTGCCTGAGATTCCTAAATCAGATTATTTGGAAATAAAACTGAAATACCTTGATGACTCCCAAAAAAGGAAAATCATTTTAACCGGCTATGGAGAATGGTCAGAGCTCCTAAAAGAACTGGAAAGGGATGAAGAATTAAATAAATAGGAATTTTTTCAAGCAGTCTTTTCATGTGGTCAAAAAAATAAAAATTTTCAAAAAAAATCTCAAAAATTTCTCTCTGTTCAAAAAAATCCCTGAGGGCTTCAAGAACACCCCCTGCAAGATATATCCCTCCAAAGGGCTGAAGGGAAACAGAAATTTCGTAGCATCTTCTTCCGAGAAGTTCAAAAAATTTTTTTATTACCCTGTGGGCCTCTTTTTCACCACTTTTTGCCCTCTCTGTAATCTCTTCAGGTAAAAGCTCTTTTCCTGTATAAAAGTCATACCAGTTGGAAAGACCTCTTCCAGAAAGGGCCTCTTCATAGGTTTGTGCCCTATTCTTAGCTTTCAAATATTTTAAAAACTCAAATTCTTCTTTCTTTTGAGGGGAAAAGGGAATATGGCCTCCCTCTGAAGGCAATATCTTAAGTGGATTTTTTGAGATTAAAAAGGAAAGCCCCAAACCTGTTCCAGGGGCAAGAAAGGCCTTAGGATAATTTTTAATAAAGAGAGCTTCTTTAATCGGTTTTAAATCATTTTTACTAAGAAGAAAAACGCACCCAGAAAGAGCATAAAGATCATTCACCAAAAAAATTCTTTTTAATTGAAACTTCCTTTTTATTTCCTTTGCAGAGATTTTCCAGGAAAGATTTGTCAGTAAGGCCTCGCCCTTGATTACTGGGCCAGCAACCGCAAGAAATAATATATCTTTTTCTTTAATACCAGCCTCTTTCAAATACTCTGAAAATACCTCTTCAAAAGAGGAATATCTTGAATTTAAATAAACTCTCGTTGTTTTTGAATCAAATTCAGATTTTAAATCAGTAAGATAGACAAAACGAGACTTTGTGCCCCCTATATCTCCAATAATAATATTTTTTTCTAACAAAACTTATTTTTTCTTAGGCTCTTCTTTTTTAGGTGTACTTTCAGTTTTTACACCTTTTTTGGCTTCATATTGTTTATTGAAGAGATCCACAATCACAGGAGAAAGGTCAATTCGTGGTGAAGCATAATATATGCCAGGTTGAGTTTTTTCAAAGATCAAATCAAACTTTTCCTTTTCCACATACTCTTTGATTACAATCTCAAGTTCTTTAAATACGGGATCAAGAAGTTTTCTTTCATATTCCTGTATTTCAAACTGGGCATCTTCTTGAAGGGCTTTTAATTCTCTCAGTTTTTTCTGATATTCACTCTGCTTTTTTTCTCTTAATTCTTGAGACCAAAGCTGGCCCTTCTTTTCAATTTCCTCTCTTAAAGCTTCAAGCTCTTTATTTTTGGCATCAAGTTTAGCCTGAAGTTCCTCATATTTTTTCTGGAGTTGTTCCATTACTTCTTGGCCATACTTTGAGGTATTTATGACCCTTTTTATGTCAATTACCCCGATTTTAATTCCCTGAGTTCCTTGAGGATTTGTTTGAGCACGCACAACTGAAATTTGGATTAACAAGAAAATACTCACCAATAAAAGAAGCCCAGTCCTTCTCATCATCTTTCATCCTCCTCAAAAATTTTTTATTACAAAATCTACTCTTCTATTAATTGCCCAACAGGATTCATCACTCTCGGTGCACAAGGGCCTTTCTTCTCCAAAACTAATTACTTCTATCCTTTTTTCATCAATTCCTAATTTTACAAGCACTTTTTTAACTTCAAGGGCCCTTTTCATTCCTAAGGCTAGATTGTATTCATTGGTTCCCCTTTCATCACAATTTCCCTGAAGTTCCACTTTTAGCCCAGGATGTTCAAGCAAATATTTAGCATTGAATTTAATTCTATCCCACATATCCTCTCTTATTGAAAAATCATCATAATCAAAAAAAATGGCTAAAAGCGGAGGCGTTGATCTTCCGTATAATTTCCAGTGTTCTCTATCCTGCTTCCCTTTGGCTTCTTCCTTTGGACCCTTTTCTTCACCTAAAATCTTTGCAAGTTCCTTTTCTTCAGACTTTGGTGGTGTTATCTCTTCTTTCTTACTTTCCACTGGAGGTTGAGCTTTGGGGACTTCTACGATAGAAGGGACTTCCTTTTTTGCACAGGATGCAAGAAAAAATAAGGCTATAATAAGAATAAGTCTTTTCATTTTTGCCTCCT
>CAZQQV010000073.1:0-5979 GCA_964595655.1 uncultured Caldimicrobium sp. | reverse complement strand
AACTTCGGATAAAAAGGATTAAGAAGAAGGATGCCTTTTGCCTTTGCAAATAGGGTGACCTTTTCGCTCTGCAATAACAGAAATAAAATTAAATTAAGACGCATTAATTTTGAACAAACAAGGATAAATCTTAACTCTTGAAAACTCAAGAAGAGCTTTTATAATCAAATCCTGGGATGATTAGCCAAAGGGATTCCTTTCTTATCATTGCTGGGCCTTGTGTTCTTGAGGATCTTGACACAGCCCTTTATATCGCCGAATATCTTAAAAACCTTACAGAAAAATTTGGCTTTGATTATATCTTTAAAGCCTCCTTTGATAAAGCCAATCGCACATCCCTTTATTCTTATCGTGGTCCAGGCCTTGAAAAGGGCCTTCAGATGCTCTCAATTATCAAGGAAAAAGTTCAAGTGAAAATTACCACAGATGTTCATGAAACCTGGCAGGTTGCCCCTGTCTCAGAGGTTGCTGATGTAATTCAGATTCCTGCTTTTCTCTGCAGGCAAACTGATCTCCTTCTTAGGGCAAGTGAAACTGGTCGCATTGTCAATGTTAAAAAAGGGCAGTTTCTCTCTCCCTGGGATACAAAGTATATTGTTGAAAAGGTTAAAGCTGGAAGAGCCAACGAAGTCTGGCTAACCGAGAGAGGTACTTCCTTTGGATATCGCAATCTTGTGGTTGATTTTAGAGGCCTTCCTGTGATGAAAGAATATGCTGATAGGGTTATCTTTGATGCTACCCATAGCGTTCAGTTGCCAGGCGGGGGGGAGGGAAAATCTGGAGGAGAGAGACACTTTGTGCCCTATTTAATAAGGGCGGCTGTTTCTGTTGGGGTGGATGGAATATTTATGGAGGTTCATCCAGAGCCAGAAAAGGCCCTATGTGATGGTCCCAATTCCCTTCCTCTTTCTGAGCTTGAAAAAATTTTCACACAAATAAAGGCCCTTCTTAAGGCTTTAGAAAATGTTTAATTTTCCGCCTGAGGTTCTTAAAAGAGCAGAAAAGATTAAGCTTCTTCTTCTGGATGTAGATGGAGTGCTTACCGATGGCGGAATTATCATTACTGGAGAGGGAGAAGAAATAAAAATTTTCTCTGTGCTTGATGGCATGGGAATAAAACTTTTGCAAAAGGCTGGGGTTGAAGTGGGTATCCTTTCTGGAAGATTTTCTCCTGTTATGAAGCATCGCTCAAAGGAGCTTGGAATTGACCTTCTTTGTCAAGGAGAACTTGCCAAATTGCCTGCCTTTGAAAGGATTCTCAAAGAGCGGGCCTTAAAGGAAGAAGAGGTTGCCTATGTGGGGGATGACTGGCTTGACATTCCCATTTTAAAAAGGGTTGGCCTTGCTATAGGTGTTCCCAATGCCTGGCCACCGGTAAACGATTTTGTTCACTATGTAACTAAAAAAGAAGGCGGAAAAGGAGCTGTAAGGGAGGTCTGTGACCTCCTTTTAACTGCCAAAGGTCTATGGGAAAAATTTCTACAGGAATATTTATCATTTTAGTCTTTTTTCTTTGTTCTATAGCGCTCTCTCAGGATATAAAGATAAACGGAGTGAATTATCAGCGCTATGTAGGAGAAACCCTTGTATGGAGACTCCTTTCAGATTCCTATGAACAAAGGGGAGACACCTTTTATGCAAAAAGGGTTTATCTTGAAAACCTCCCCAAGGGCTTGAAAATTTATGCCAATGAGGCCACTTATTTAAAAGCAGAAGAAAAATTCATTCTAAAAGGAAATGTCAAAATTATTACTGAGAAGGAAGGTGAAATTTATACAGAGGAGTTAATCTTTTATCCCAAAAGGGATTTGCTTTTAGCGCAAGGTGAAGTGACCATTGTTAAGGAGAATCTCAAACTTTCAGGAAGTGGTTTAACCTATGACCTTGCAAAGGGTGATTTAAAATTAGAAAAAAGGGCTAAGGCTCAATTTAAATTTTAAAGAAATACCCATGGAAGAAAAGATATCTCCAAAAATTCTTGAAAGATTAAAAAAATTTGAAGAAAAATCTCAGGGGCACAGAAACAGGGTAAAAGAAAGATTTTTAAAGGAGGGCCCTGAAAGTTTCACCGATGAAGACCTTCTTGAGCTTCTTCTCTTTTTTGGAATACCGAGAAGAGATACCCGTGGTCTTGCAAGACAACTTTTAAAGGAATTTGGAGGACGCCTTGATGCCATCCTTGATGCGGATATAAAGGACCTCAAGAAAATTAAAGGCCTTGGAGAAAGGGCTCTTATTCCATTAAAGGTGGTTCATGAGGTGGCAAGAAGATACCTGCGATCAAGAATTAAAGAGGGAAAATACCTGAAATCTCCAAAGGAGGTTTACGAATATCTTCTCTATGAATTGAAAGGGGAGAAAAAGGAAATCTTTATGGTGATTTACCTTGCAAGTGATAATAGAGTACTTTCCCTTGATAGGCTTTTTGAAGGGACCATCTCAGAAAGCCTCGTTTATCCAAGAGAAATTTTTGGAAGGGCCTATACTCTTGGTGCAAGTAAAATTATTCTTGCCCACAACCATCCTTCAGGGAATCTAACCCCTTCCTCAGCAGACATTCACATAACCAAGCTTTTAATACTCTCGGGAAAACTTCTTCACATAAAAGTTCTTGATCACCTCATTATTGGCTATGATTCTTATTATAGCTTTGCTGAAGCAGGACTTCTTGAAGAGCTTGAGAGGGAGGTTCAAAAATTTCTATGAAGATAAAGATTGCAAGAAAAGCAGGCTTCTGCATGGGAGTAAGAAGAGCGGTTAATTTAGTTCTTAAGGCCCTAAATTCAGGGCAAACTCCCCTTTACACCTATGGGCCTCTCATACACAATCCTCAAACCCTTGAATTACTCTCAAAACTTGGTGTTAAAACTATTAAAAAAATAGAGGAAGAAGTGCCTCCGGGCTTTTGCGTGATACGAGCCCATGGAGTCCCTCCAGCTGAAAAAGAGGCTCTTTCAAAGAGGCATCAAGTTATTGATGGGACCTGCCCAAGGGTTTTAAAAGTCCAGGCCCTTGCAAGTAAAGCAGCCTCTTCGGGAAAGGAAGTTGTTATCATTGGAGATAAGGAGCATGCAGAGGTAAGAGGAATTCTTGGATATTGCGGAGGAAAGGGGCATGTGGTAAGCTCCTTTCAAGATATAGAAAAATTGCCACCTCTTAAAAATTATGTCATTCTCTCCCAAACCACACAAGACCAAGAGGTCTTTGAACTCCTCTCAGAAGAAATTCTATCAAGATATCCAGGGGGTGAAGTCATAAATACCATCTGTAATGCCACAGAAGTTCGCCAGGAAGAAGTAAAAAGGCTCTGTAAAGAGTGTGAAGCCATTGTGGTTATTGGGGGAAAATTCAGTGCCAACACTAAAAGACTTGCGCAGATTGCAGAAGCCGAGGGGAAAAAGGTCTTTTTAGTAGAAAAGCCTGAAGAATTGCCCATAGAAGAGGTGAAAAAATTTAATACCCTTGGAATCACAGCTGGAGCCTCAACTCCAAACTGGCTTATAAACGAAGTCATTGACTATCTAAAAGCCTCAACAAGTCTTTTTTACAAAATTTTCAGAAATCTTCTTTCCTTAAATTTTCACGAAATTTTGATTTTTATATTTTTATTTTCTTCTCTCTTTTTTATTAATTCTTCACTTTTAAATACTCCTACTCTATTTTTAATACCCTTTGCCTTTTCTTTTCAATTTTTTAGGAAACTTCTTTATTCTTACATATCAAAAGAAAAATTTTTCTTTTATTATCCTTTAAAAGGTAATTTTTACATAGCAAATAAAAAATTTGTCCTTTTTTTGATGCTCATTTTTCTTATTAGTTCTATAGTTTTTGGATTGCTTTTTATGCCGCGCCTTCTTTCATTAATTATTGTTTTTTCTTTACTTGATCTTCTTTTACTAAATAATTTTCTCTATCCCTTTCTTGATCTTCTTTTTTTTGGAAGTCTTATCCTTTATCTTTATCCCTTTTGGAACGAAATTTTTCTCTGGTTTTCTTTACATATTTTGATAATTCTTTTTCTCTGGAATATTTACAAAGAACTTCTTTATCAGCAAAGTGATGGCTTTCTTCCCCAAAATTTCTTTATTCTAAATTTTAATTTCAGTGAAAAAAGATGGTTTCAAATTTGCTATTTTTTGGTATTTCTTTCAGCCCTTCCTTTTCTTATTATTTTTATAAAAACCAAATACTTTTTTTATCTTTTCTTTATACCATATGTTTTACTGTATATTTTTCTCATTTCTCTTTTAAAAAAGCGCCCTCTTGGACAAATTTTATATTTTGAAGCCCTATTTCTTATCCCAGCTTTTATTTTTTATATATTAAGCTATTTCTTTTATAGATTATGAACACTTCTTTTACAGAAAAAGACTTTTATTATATGAAACTTGCTTTGAAACAAGCAGAGCTTGCCTTTGAGGAGGATGAGGTTCCTGTAGGTGCAGTTCTTGTTTCACCCAATGGAGAGATTCTTGCAGAAACCCGCAATCAGATAATAAAGTGTTGCGATCCTACTGCTCATGCCGAAATTTTGGCCTTAAGAGAGGGAGCTAAAAAACTTGGAAATTACAGGCTTCTTGGCTGTAAACTTTATGTTACCCTTGAGCCCTGCGCCATGTGTGCTTATGCCATGGTTTTAGCACGTATTGATGAATTAATTTATGCTACCCCTGATCCCAAGACAGGAGCCTGCGGAAGCCTGTATAATCTTCTTGAAGATAAAAGATTCAATCATCAGGTAAAAATTAAAATGGGCTTATTTCAAAAAGAGGCAGAGAACTTATTAAAAAAATTTTTTCTTTTAAAGAGAACCTCTTAAGGTTTTATCTCCTATATCTTTTAATTTCACCCATGATCACTTCAGCTCTATAGTCTGTAGGAGGCACAGGCACACCTGCTTTTTTTAAGGCTTCCCTTGTAAATTCTGAGGCAAAGGTTTCTTCAGCAATTTTAAAAGCATCGACTTTGGCTGGAAGCATGCCTAAAGTTTTCAATATATCAATCCAGGCCACAGCTGAGGATTTATAAGGAAAAACCGGATAATCTGTCTCTCCGGCTTTAAAAGCCTCTTTTAAAATAGCATAAGTGAATTCCGGTGGATTATACTTGGTATTCACTAAAACTTTTACCAGCTTTTCTCTATTCTGAGGCAAATCTATATTTTGGCAGAGTTTTCCGATGACCCCTATTATTTTCTCAAGGATCTCTTTTCTTTCCCTCAAAAGCTTCTCCTTGACAACAAGCCCTCCATAGGGATGATCCTTCCAAATACTTCGCGTTTGTGCCATAATGTATCCACCAGTTAGAGATTTAATAAAGGTGGTATTAGGCTCAGGAATTAAAAAGGCAGAAATTTTGGGAAGAGAATTATATCTTGCTCGTAGACTTTCATACTTCGCTTTTATTTCTTTAAGTTCCCTCTCATCCTTAGCATTAGCCAAAAGATTTTTATATCTTTTTATTTCTCTATCAAGTCTATTTTTTTCAAGTACATAATTAATCAAATCGTCAAAGTTGAATACCATATGTTTAGCATCCTTCTCTGGATCAATTCCATATCTTATTAAGAAATACCTTAACAAAGGATAGCAAGGACACATAATTGAGAAACTCACCACGGTTTTTCCCTTAAGATCTTGGGGGTTTTTAATGGAGGGATCTATTACCACTAATGAACCTCCATTGGCACCAGCAACAAGAACCACTTTAATGTTCTCTGAAGGGATATCCTGAAGAAGACCTAATTTATAGGAGAACACCATGGGAATAGGGAAAATAGCTGCATCTAATTTTTCATTGTGAAAATCCTTTGCCATCTCCATTAAATTGGCATAGGGAACTATTTTGACATCAACCCCCTCTTTTTTAAAAAGCTCCGTTTGCTCGGCATAAATGAAAGGTGCAGCCATAAAAAGAGAGAAAAAACCAATCTTAAATGTTTTAACTTGACCAAAAAGGAAGTTAAAATTAAAAAAAAGA
>CAZQQV010000072.1:0-6149 GCA_964595655.1 uncultured Caldimicrobium sp. | reverse complement strand
AAAAAAAGGAGGTAAAGATGTCTAAGATATCTCTTGACCTTATTAAGCAGTTGAGAGAGAGAACAGCTGCAGGGTTTAGTGATTGCAAAAAAGCCCTTGAAGAAGCTAACGGCGATATAGAGAAAGCTATTGATATTTTAAGAAAAAAAGGGCTTGCCATTGCAGCTAAAAGGGCAGGAAAGGAAGCCAAAGAAGGAATAGTGGAAGCCTACATTCATGCTAACAAGAAAATTGGGGTTCTTGTTGAAATAAACTGTGAAACAGATTTTGTGGCAAGAACGCCAGAATTTCAGGAATTTGCTCATGAGGTAGCCATGCAGATTGCGGCAACCAATCCTATTTGTGTAAGTCGAGAAGAGATGCCTCAGGAAATACTTGAAAGAGAAAAGAAACTCTACGAGGAGCAACTGCGTGAGCAGGGAAAACCTGAAAATGTTATTCCTAAAATTCTTGAAGGAAAACTTGAAAAATTTTATAAAGAAACAGTGCTTTTAGAACAACCATATATTAAAAATCCAGAAATTACTATTCAAGATCTTTTAAATGAACTTATTGCCAAAACAGGGGAAAAGATAGTTATCAGAAGATTTGCCAGATTTCAAATAGGTGAATAGCCTTGAGCGAAGGGGAACTAAAATATAAAAGGGTTTTACTTAAATTATCAGGGGAGGCCCTTTTAGGTAAAAAAGACTTTGGTATTGATCATCAATTTTTGAAAAAGATAGCTCAAGAACTCAAGGAAGTTCATGCCCTTGGGGTTGAGCTTGCTATTGTCATAGGCGGTGGAAACATTTTTAGAGGGGTTGCTGGAGAAAAGGAAGGTCTTAATCGGGCAAGGGCGGATTATATGGGAATGCTTGCAACTCTTATAAATGCCCTTGCTCTTCAGGATGTCCTTGAAAAAGAAGGACTTCCAGTGAGAACAATGTCAGCTCTTGAAGTAATTGAAATTGCAGAGCCTTATATTCGGGAAAAGGCTATTAGACACTTAGAAAAGGGAAGAATTCTTATTCTTGCTTGCGGAACAGGAAACCCCTTTTTTACCACAGATACAGCAGCGACTTTAAGAGCTTTGGAACTGGGATGTGAAGTTCTATTTAAAGCAACAAAAGTGGATGGCGTTTATGATAAGGATCCTCTCCTTTATTCAGATGCCAAAAAATTTGATGAAATTTCCTTTGACGAGGCTATCAAAAGAAATTTAAGGGTTATGGATTCAACAGCCTTTTCTCTGGCAAGAGATCATAATCTTCCCATTCTTGTTTTTAATTTATTCGAAAGCAATAATATAAAAAAGGCCCTTTTTGGTGAAAGGGTAGGGACCCTCATTAAAAATTAGGAGGGTAGAGGTATGAAGGAGGTTTTAGAGGAAATAAAGAAAAAAATGCAAAAGAGTGTTGCTAATCTTAAAGAGGAGTTTTCTCATATTAGAACCTCTCGTGCCTCAGTAAGTCTTCTTGAGGGTATAAAGGTAGATTGTTATGGGCAGAAACTCCCTATAACACAAGTGGCAACAGTAAATGTAATTGAGGGCAAGATACTTGTGATTCAACCTTGGGATCCTAATCTAACCAAAGAAATAGAAAAGGCTATTCAGAAGTCAGATCTTGGGGTGAATCCTACAAGTGATGGAAAAACTATAAAACTTGTTCTTCCTCCTCTAACTGAAGAAAGGAGAAAGGAACTGATAAAGGTTGCCCATAAAATGGCAGAAGAGGCAAGGATAGCCATAAGAAATCTTAGAAGGGAGGCTCTTGAAAAGTTTAAAAATGCCAAGAAAAATAAAGAAATCTCTGAAGATGATTATCAGAGACTTGAAAAGGAAGTGCAAAAGCTTCATGATGAGTATATAAAATCTATTGATAAACTTCTTGAGGAAAAGGAAAAGGAAATTCTTACTCCTTAAGAATGCCCTTTTCCCAATGTGAGCAAAAATTGGACCCAGCCAAGCTTCCTCGTCATGTGGCCATTATTATGGATGGGAATGGGAGATGGGCAAAAAGGCAGGGCCTTCCCCGTGTTTTTGGTCATAAAAAGGGTGTTGAGGTTGCAAGATCAATAATTATTAAATCAAGAGAACTCAATATTTCCTATTTAACTCTTTTTGCCTTCTCTAAAGAAAACTGGCAAAGACCAAAAGAAGAAGTAGAAACCCTTCTTTCTCTTCTCAAGGAATATCTTCAAAAAGAACTTTCTCTTATGATTGAAAGGGAAATAAAATTTAAAGTTATCGGGGATAGAGAGGATTTTCCTGAGGATCTAAGAGTACTCATAGAGAGAGTTGAGAGAGAAACGGAAAATTTTAATAAAATGACCCTTGTTCTTGCTTTGAGTTATAGCGGAAGAGCTGAAATGTTAAGAGCTGTTAAGTTAATTGCAGAGGAAGTAGAAAAGGGAAGAATTAAACCAACCGAGATAAATGAAGAACTTTTTAAGAAATTTTTTTATTTTCCAGAACTTCCAGATCCTGATTTGTTAATAAGAACAAGTGGGGAGTTAAGAATTTCCAATTTTTTGCTTTATCAGCTTGCCTATACTGAGTTTTATTTTACAGAAACTCTGTGGCCAGATTTTACCGAAGAAGAATATCTTCAGGCTCTACTTTCCTATCAGAGGAGAGAAAGACGATTCGGAAAAATTTATGAATTTTGAATTTTTAAAAAGGGTTCTTTCTGCCCTGGTTCTTTTTCCAATTCTTGTCCTTCTTATCCTTAAAGGAAATTATTTAATTATCAACCTTTTAATCTATATTTGTGCTTCAATAGCTTGGTTCGAATGGTCTAAGCTTTTTGATTTAAAAAAAACATATTTTGTCTGGGGATTGATTTTGCTATATGTAGTGATTACCCTTTTTTCAAAAAATTATATTTTTTATCTTTTTGTTATGATTTTTTTTTCCGCCTTTTTTCCTTTTATATTTGGTTTTGAAGCAAAAACTTTTTTACAAAGTTTTTTTTCCTTTATATTGGGAATTTTTTATCTTTTTATTGGCTTTTTTCCATTTAGGATTATTCCCTTTGAGTATCCTAGGGAACTAAGCCTTTTCTTTTTTTCTGTGGTTTTTGCTAATGACTCAGGGGCTTATTTAGCAGGAAAATTTTTAGGGAAAAGGCCTTTTGTTCCCAAAATATCTCCTAAAAAGACCTGGGAAGGCTTTTTTGGGGGAATAATTTTAGCAAATCTAATCGGGCTTTTTTTAAATAATTATTTTCATTTTTGGGATTTAAAAACAACTATGTTCATTTCCACAACATTATCTCTTTTTGGGGTAGTTGGCGATCTTTTTGAATCAGCTGTAAAAAGGGCTGTAGGTAAAAAAGATTCAGGGGCATTGATTCCTGGGCATGGTGGTCTTCTTGATAGAATAGATGGAGTTCTTTTTGCTTCGCCAGTTTTTCTCTATTTTCTTGAGGTGTTTAAGTATGGAGCTTAGCCTTGATTTTGCTTATGAACTTTTAAAAAGAGAAGATGTGCCTGAGCATATTATTCGGCATTCAGAAAAGGTGGCGCTAATTGCCCTATTTCTTGGATGTCTTTTGAAAGAAAAGGGGGAACCTCTTGACTTAAATCTTCTTACCTTTTCGGCTTTACTTCATGATATAAAAAAAATGGCAAGTGTGAGAACAGGGGAAAATCATGCCCTTGCAGGATATCAATTAATGAAAAAACTTGGGCTTGAGAGAGTAGGAGAAATTATTTATGCTCACATTTTTTTAAAGCCCCCAAAGCCTAATGCCCCCATTTCAGAGGAGGAAATAGTTTTTTATGCAGACAAAAGGGTAAAACACGATGAAATAGTTACATTAAAAGAGCGCTTTAAAGATCTCCGAGAAAGATACGGAAAAACCCTTAAATCTCTTATCAGGATGGCTCTTCTTGAAGAGATGACCCTTCTTCTTGAAAAAAGACTCTTTAAAAAAATTAAAATAAAACCCGAGGATTTTCTCCTTTTGAATGAAATAAGGGAGGTTAGAGATGTTCTCAAAAGATGTCTTGAGGGTTGCACTGCTTGCTGGCGGGAAATCTTCAGAGAGAGAAGTTTCTCTTAAGGGAGCAGAAGCTGTCAAACAGGCATTGTTAGAACTGGGGCACAAAGTTGAGTTTTTTGATACTGCCTTTGATTTACCCAAACTTGCTCAAAGGGCAAAGGAATTTGATGTTGCCTTTCTTTGCGTTCATGGGCCTGGTGGAGAGGATGGAACCCTACAAGGATTTCTTGAAATGATAGGCCTTCCCTATCAAGGAGCAGGTGTGCTTGGAAGTGCCCTTGCTATGCACAAAGGTTTATCTAAGCTTCTTTATCAAAAAGCTGGCCTTCCTGTTCCAAAAGGCTTTTTGGTGAGAAAGGATGATTCTTTCCAAATTCTCAAGGAAGCAGCCCAAACTCTTGGTTATCCTTTAGTTGTAAAGCCAGCAACTCAAGGTTCAAGTGTGGGCTTATCGTTGGTTGAGACATCTTCTTTTCTTAAAGAAGCTGTTGAAAGGGCCTTTGAGCTTGATGATGAGATTCTTCTTGAAGAATATATTATGGGGAAAGAATTAACAGTAGGAATTCTTGATGAAAAACCCCTTCCTGTGGTTGAAATTCTTCCTAAGGGAAAATTTTTTGATTACCACACTAAATACACTCCTGGTATGGCAGAGGAAATATGTCCTGCTAATATCCCCGAAGAATTAACTAGAAAGGCCCAAGACTTCGCCTTAAGAGCTCACAGAGCCCTTTATTTAAGGCATTACAGTCGTACAGATATGATTCTAAGGGATGAAGAAATTTATGTACTCGAAACCAATACCATACCAGGAATGACAGAAACAAGTCTTCTTCCTCTTGCAGCCAAAGTTGCAGGGTATTCTTTTAAAGAGCTTATTCAAAAGTTACTTGATCTTGCCTTAGAAAGTAGGGGAAATTTCTCATAAGGGGGTTCAAACTTTACCGAATTTAGACAATTTTGTAAACTTTAAGGTTTATCTTGATTTTTTGAATATAATCTATAATATTAAAGAAATACACCTTTTTTATGGAGGAATTTTATGGAGTTAACTGCATATAAAAGTTCAGAGGAGATTGAAAAAGAAGCTGAAGGATATCAAATTAAAACTTTTGCTGATATTTTAAGAGCCTTAAAGAAACATCCAGAATGGCTTGAAGAGTTAAGAAGACTCATTTTGACTACAGACCTTTTAGAATTGCCCAAAAAGTTTGATGAGTTAATTAAAAGGGTAGAAAAGATTGAGCAGGATGTGGCAATATTGAAGCAGGATGTAGCAATTTTGAAGCAGGATGTTGCAATTTTAAAGCAGGATGTAGCTTATCTTAAAGGTGAGGTTGGGAGAGTGAAGGGAAAAGATTTTGAAAGGACCATAAGAGAAAAATTTTATGCCTATTTTGGAAGGGTTCTAAGAAAGGCAAGAAGGTTGGAAGAAAGAGAATTGGTTCCTTTATTGGAAAGAGCTGAAGAAGAAGGCTTGATTAATGAAGATCAGTTTATATCCCTTCTTGAGCTTGATCTTGTTGTTGAAGGAGAGATAAAGGCTACAAAAAAACCAGTGGTTCTTGCTGTAGAAATTTCTTATAGTCTTTATGAAAAGGATCTTGAAAGAGCATTTGAAAGGGCAAACTTGCTTTCAGGAATATTGAAAAAGGAGGTTATCCCCACCGTAGTTGGTGTAGAAATTAAGAAAGAGATAGAAGAACTTGCTGAAGAAAAGGGAATCTTATTGATAAAAGCCCAGTACTAAAAGGTTATACATTATAATATCCTTGACGAAGTTTTTCTGCTTCAATTCCAAGGTAAAGGGCGGATTCTTTAAAGAGATTTTTTAGAGCTCCCTCTGGAAGGGTCTCTGCTATTTTCTCCATTTCAAGGGCCTGGGAAAGTAGAAAATCTCCCACTGTAGAAGAGGTAGCCTGATTTAGAGGGGTTTTAGCAATTTTATCCATAAGTTCAAGGGAAAAGGTAAGTTTATCGTGTAAAAACCTGATTTTTTCTTTCTCTTCTTCTTTGAGTAACTCAGCCTGCTCAAGCTCAAGAAGGGCACTTTTTAAATAGTCCTCGAAAATTTTATTTCCCTGCTTGGAAAGAGTTTCAGGAGTGATAAAATTAATATCCAAAAAGATTTTGGAATCAATTTTCATAGGAGGACCTCCT
>CAZQQV010000071.1:0-6171 GCA_964595655.1 uncultured Caldimicrobium sp. | reverse complement strand
GTAGTGAATTAACAGAGGGTTTAAACTTTATATAAAGCTTTAAACAGTATTGCTGGAGACCTCTCTAAAGTTTGAATTTTTAAAATTTTATGCTTTATTATAGGGAAGTTTTTCTTAAGATATAAAAATATTTTTTAAGTTTTTGGTAAAACCTATGCTTACCAAACTTATTGAAATCGTGAAGGAGGGGGGCCAACTTCTCAAAAGCTTTTATTATGGCTCCTTTGAAATCAATCATAAGGGGGTAATTGATCTTGTAACCACTGCTGACCTTGAAGTGGAAAAATTTATAACAAACACTCTAAAGGCCCTTTATCCTGATATTCCCGTAATTGGAGAAGAAAGTATTAAAAATTTGGGTTCTGCGCCTAAGGGTCTCTATTTTCTTCTTGATCCCCTTGATGGCACCACAAACTTTGCCCATCATCTTCCTTGGTTTGCCATTTCCCTTGCCCTTATGAGAGATCTTTCCCCTGAAATTGGAATTATTTATAATCCCTTAACTGAGGAACTCTTTTATGCAGAAAAAGGACGAGGGGCCTATCTAAATGAAAAGCCAATCAAGGTTTCTCAAAGAACGCCCCTTATCAATTGCCTTTTAGCAACTGGTTTTCCCGTTTCAAAAATTATGGAAAAACCGAAACATTTTATGATTCCCTTTGAGGATTTTATGGTAAGAACAAGAGGGGTTCGTAGGTTTGGGTCTGCAGCCCTTGACCTTGCCTATGTGGCAGCAGGAAGATATGATGGTTTTTTTGAGGCCTATCTTAAGCCCTGGGACACCGCTGCAGGCCTTCTTTTAGTTTTAGAGGCTGGAGGAAAGGTCACCACCTATCTTAATGAACCCTATCACCCTTATAGGGATACTATCGTTGCCTCAAACGGGCTTATTCATGAAGAAATGATTGAGATTCTCAAAGATAAACACCCAGATCAATTCAAACCCTTTAGAAATCCCCTTCCTGCAGTGGATATCATTATTGAATATCAAGGAGGAATTGTCCTTATTGAGAGAAAAAATCCTCCCTTAGGGCTTGCCCTTCCAGGAGGATTTATTGAATACGGAGAGACTGTAGAAGAGGCAGCTCTCAGGGAGGCCAAGGAGGAAACCAATCTTGATATAAAAATTAAATATTTTCTTGGTTATTTTTCTGATCCAAAAAGGGACCCCCGATTTCATACCCTGTCCCTTGTATTTGTGGCAAAAGGGGAGGGTGAACTTTTGGGAAGAGATGATGCGAAAACTGCAAAGGTTTTTAAAATCAATGAAATACCCTGGGAAACCCTTGTCTTTGACCATGCTGAAATCTTAAAAACTTACCTTGAAAGGAGAGAACTTAAAGATGTTTCTAAGAGAATGGTGTCGTAAACTCAGAACTGAACTTAAGGAAGATTTCAACATCATCCTCTATGAACCAGATCCCTTTCTTTTTGAACTCATAAAAGACGTACTTGAAGAATACCAATTTAAAGTGGAAATCCTTCCGAATCTCAAAAATTTGCTTAAAGTTCTTTCAAGCAAGCAAGCCCAAATATTCATTATGGCTGTTGAAGGAAAAGAGAAGGAACTTAATATCCTAAAAGAAGCAAAGGAATTTAAGAAAGACCTTTTGATTTATTGTATGGTTGACATGCATAAAAATATTGATGTGGGGGAGCTTTTTATAAACGGGGCTGACGAAGTCATACTTAAACCCTTCTCTCTTGGTGAATTCAAGGCAAGACTTTGGCGATTAATAAAGGAGTATTATTTTACCAAAAAACTTGAGAGATATATAATTGAAGATGCCTTAACTGGAGTTTATAATAGAAGGTATTTTGAAAGCGCTATTAAGGAAGAAAGTTATAGGGCTTTGAGGCAGGGGTATCCTCTCACTCTTTTGATGATAGATCTTGACAAATTTAAGTGGTATAACGACCATTACGGACATTCAGCAGGAGATAGAGTATTAATCGGAGTTGGAGAAATCCTTTGTAATTCTACAAGGTTAAAGGTTGACAAGGTATGTCGATATGGAGGGGACGAATTTGTAGTTATTCTTCCTCATACAAACTGGCGAGGGGCTCTAAAGGTGGTTGAACGAATCTTCAGAAGATGGGAAGAAATCGGCTTTGAACCTGTTACGCTCTCTGTTGGAATCGCTGAATTAATAGACAAAAGTAACCTTGACAAAAGTGTTTCTGATTTAATTAGAAGGGCCGATGAAGCCATGTATAGAGCCAAAAAGAGAAAGGGAAACACCTTTGAGGTGGATGAAGAAACTCTTAAATTATCTGCAGGCGAAGCACTTCCTCAAGGGGATTTATTTTTTCAAGTTTTACAATAACATCCTGCCCCGGCCTGATAGCCTCCTTAAATCTCAAAGTTTCTCCTGTCAGATTATAATCTGGAAGATATATTTTGGCTTTTTTACCCTGAACCTCAAGGACAAGCCCTGCTAAAGCTTCATTCTTTTTATACCTTTCAAGATACTTTAAAAGAAAGTATCTCTTTCTTCTTGCCTGCAAAAATTGAGCCCTTTGAAGATTGCTCTGAAGCTCAGGAAGAATTCGCAAAATATCTTCCTTAGAGAGAATTTTTTCATTCATAAGATAAGCCCTGAGTTGATACTGAATGAGTAAATCAAGAGCCCTCCTTATGGGAGAAGTGACGGTGGTATAGCAGGAAAGTCCAAGGCCAGAGTGATAATTTGGCTCTGTTGAAAGCTCAGACTTGGCCATGAATTTGAGTTGCAAAATCTGATAAAAAAGGGAGGTTTCTCTCTCCTCAAAGACCTGAAAGGGCTCTTTTTGAGATCTATAAAGTGCTGGTATTTCATGCTCCTTTAAAAAGTTAGCTGTGTAGTAATTGGCAAGGATCATGGCCTCAGACACAAGATCCCTTGCCTTTGTCATCTCAATTTTTTGAACAGTTATCTCCCCATCTGGCAAAACCCTAACCTGAATCTCTGGTAAGATCACTGCAAAGGCCCCAGCTCTTTGCCTTTTTTCCTTTTGTTTCATAAGAATTTCGTAAAGCTTCTGGAAAAGGGGATGCCCCTCATCAAGCCATTTATCCACTTCCTCATAGCTCAATCTATCCTTTACCTTGATAACACTTGGCGAAATATCAAAAGACAAGATTTCGCCTTCCTCGTTGAGGGTAAATTGAAAGGTCAAAACAACACGCTCCTCCTCTTTTTTTAAACTAAATTTTCCGTGAGAAAGAAAAAAGGGAAACATGGGAATAATCTTTTCGGGAAGATAAAGGGTTGAAGCTCTCTCAAGGGCTCCTTCCCAGAGAAGAGAGCCTGGTTTTACAAAGGAAGATACATCCGCTATATGAACATAAAGAGTTATGTGATCAGAGGCCTCCTCTACACTTAAAGCATCATCATAATCCTCAGTTTCCGGAGCATCTATGGTGAAAGTATAAAGATGCCTTAAATCTCTTCTTTTTTCTAAACTTAAAGGTTGATTTAAAATTTGTTCTGCCTCTTTTAGTTCCTCATCGGAAAATTCACAGGGAAATTTCATTTTTTCCAGTTCAAAAAACCAATTCTCTTCAACAAAACCCACTTTGATTAAAAGACTTACTATTTTTGTAGGCTCGGTTAAGCCGTGTCTTGTGAGAATCTCCTTTAAAATTTTATTTCTCTCCCCTGAAGCTTCTTCAGATAGAACATACTCTTTAAGTCCCTGAAGAAAAAAATACTCTCTTTCTTCAGGAAGAACCCCCTTTTTTCCCTGAAGAAGGGATGAAATGAAAGCTTCTCCCTCACTAAGAAGTTTGAGCCTTTCAAATTCTTTTTCTCTCTGATGAAGTAGCTGAACTACCTCTTCTCTGGTTCTTATTTTCACGAAATCTCTTGTCTCAAAACCAAAATAAATTTTGTCTTCCAGAATCTTTCTCATAAAGGCTGCTACTTCATCAGAGCTTGGGGCTCTTCCCAGATAAAGCTCAACCAATTCCCAAGAGGAGGCCTCCCTTAGCTCATCCACAACGACCTCCCAGAGCTCTCTTAAATCAAATTTCTCTTTAAGTCTTTCTCGCTCTTCGTTTTTTTCTTTTAGGAGGTTTTCAAGAAAAGAGAGATTCTCTCCCTGGATCTTTTCCTTACTAACACTTACAAGGGCAGTATGACTGATGAGCTCCTCTTTTCCCGTGGGTAAAAAAAGATGAAGCCTCTTTCCTTTAAAATCTTTTACATAGGCTGTAACAATTTTTTCTTTATAAAAAATATCAACCAAGTGAAAAAGGAGGTTTTCAAGGGACATGAAGTTAGCTTAACTTTCAGCCACTTTTAGGGCTTCTTTTAGGTTAAGAGTGCCTTCATATAGAGCTCTTCCGCTGATCACTCCAAAAAGACCATCCCTTTCAAGGGTTTTAAGCTTTTTAATATCCTCAAGGGTGCTAACTCCACCTGCAAGAATTAAGGAATGCCTTGAAACTTTAAGGGCCTCCTTTAATCGTTCAAGTTCAACCCCACTTCCTGTTCCATCTCTTTCAATTAGAGTAAGAATTACCGCAAAAAGAGAATATTGATTAAGCTCTTTGAGAAAATCTAAATAATTAACCTCACTTACTTTGAGCCAGCCTGAGAGAGCCACTTTATCGCCCTTTACATCCACACTTACAATGATCTTTTCAGGAAAGATCTGGGTAATTTTTTTTAAAAATTCCTTTGACTCTAAGGCCTTTGTTCCAATTATAACTTGAGAAATACCATTTTTAAGATAATCCTCAATGGTTTCAAGGTCCCTTATCCCCCCTCCTACCTGAACTGGAATAGAAACCCTTTGGGCTATTTCTTTAATTAATTCTTTGTGACAGGGCTTTCCCTCTTTTGCTCCATCAAGATCAACAAGATGAAGTCTTTTGGCTCCCTCCTTTTCAAAAAAGAGGGCGTAACTTAAGGGATCCTCTCCGTAAACCTTGGTCTTTTCATAGTCTCCCTGAAAAAGTCTTACCACCTTTCCTTCACGAAGATCAATGGCAGGTATAAAAAGCATTTTTTACTCCTGTGGAAAGGTTTTGAGAATTTTAATTAAACCTCTTTCAGCCAGTTCCTCTACAGTAAGCCACTTAACTTTGCCATATAAAGAAAGATTCAAAAGATTTTCACTTAAGGGTTTTTGGGTTTCATCAAAAACTCCCTGCCAAAGAATTTTTCCAGTTTCACCATCATAGAGAACAAGGGTAAAGGCAACTGAGGCTGGTTCTTGGACACTCCAGCCTGAACCCTTTCTTTGCTTGAAACGAAGGATTTTACCATAAAGAAGGGCATCAGCCTCGGTCTTTTTGGCTAAAAAACGCACAAGTTCGGAATGGGTCTTGGCTACACTTAAGGCCTCATCAAGAAGGGTTTCAAATTCATTCTCAGAAAGGAAAAGAATTTTATATTTATTGGTATATTTAACAAGCTCTTTTCTTAAAAGCTGATTCATCACCTCTTTTGCATTAGACTCAATCTCCCCCGGAATTATACCCTGAATAGGGCAATAAAAGGGAAGAGGTGTTTCTGTTGGACAGTAATAATCAAAAGGGGCAACCACAATAGTTTTCAATTTTTCCAAAACCCTTGGAGGAAGAGGCTGAGGCTTCTCCTTTTGCGCACAACTATACAAGGATATTATTGATATAATCATTAAAAAAAGAACTTTAAGGTTTTGGATTCTTTTCATTTTTCCCCCGAAACTGGTCTTATAGCGATTTATTTTTTTAATGATACCTGATTAAAAAGATAAGACAAGAAATAAATAAAAAAGGGGCCACAGGGCCCCTACTTGAGAATTCTTTATGATTAGACGAGTTTTACCACATCCTTTACAGAAATTACTCCCACAACCCTCATGTCTTTGACTACAGGAAGATGTCTAATCTTGTGATCTATAAATTTCTCAAGGGCATCTTTAAGAGTGCTCTCAGGTGTGAGAGTAATAACCTCCTTGGTCATGAATTCCCTTACAGGCTTGTTACTATTGTCTTCCTTACAGCAGAGAACTCCCATGAGATCCTTTTCAGAGATAACACCCACAAGTTTTGAAGTTTCGGAGTCAACAACCGGTAAAAATCCCACATTTTTTTCAACCATGATTTTGGCAACTTCAATCACAGGGGTATTGTCTTTGACAGTAATAGGAGGATTCATAAATTCTTCAACTTTTACCCTTTCAGTAAAGGGCTTTTTG
>CAZQQV010000070.1:0-6458 GCA_964595655.1 uncultured Caldimicrobium sp. | reverse complement strand
AGAGCTTATTAGAAAAATTTATTCTGTTGGGGATTTAGAAAAATTATTCAAACATTTTGTTTAATTTAAGTTAGGTTGAAATTTTGAAAGGATAGTTTAATTTTAATATTATCCTTAAAAAGCAAATATTGCGGGAGTGGCGGAATGGTAGACGCTCCGGACTTAGGATCCGGTGGGGTTTTCCCCGTGAGGGTTCAAGTCCCTCCTCCCGCATATCTTAAGACCTCTGAAAAAAACAGCTTCCATCCTGCCACACACCTTCCCACAAGACCCTACTTGGCCTTCTCAATCCTTTCCTCTCTACTTCTACATTAGTCTCTTTCCTATTAAAATTTCAAAGCTTAAATGCAAAGTATTATTCTTAAACTAATTGGCATTTATTGTTAAATCTCTTTTATGGAATTATCTCCCATGAATCTCATGCAACCCATTCCCTACTTTGGAAAAACTTTATCAGGTGAATGAATTTATGAACCTAAAATTGATGGATGGAGACTTCAAATTATCAAATATAAAAATGAAAGAATTGAATTTTGGGGAAGAAGGCTCGAAAAGGGGCCCAACTGGACCAAAAACCTTTTTTTATCTTGCCAAGTTTCCCAAGTTTTTAAGAGATCTTCCAGAGGGAGTTCTCCTTGACTTTGAACTTTATTCCACTAAAGGAAGAAGAATACCTTCAATTTTTGCAAGAACGGGCCTTGCAGATCCTGTAGTTTATGTATTTGATATAGTCTTTTTTGAGGGTAAGTTCATAGGAGATAAATCCCTTAAGGAAAGGAAAGAAATTCTTTCAAAGATAAAGCTCAATCTCCCTTTCCATCTCCTTGAGTATAAATTGCTTAAGAATTGGGAAAAGCTTTAAAGGATTCTTTAACCATATGCTGCAGCCAAAGGGGGGGTTTAAAACACAAAGCGTGAGAATAGCCATCAAGCTTCCAAAATGGAAATTAATCCGCAAGTTTTCTGAAAAGGAAATTGAAGAGATGAAAAAAATTTTACCATATTGAAAGATTAGGAGATGAAATGGCCTATTGCACCAAAAGAAGTGGTTTATTACAAGCCAAGGAGGGATGAACTTGCTGAAAAATGGCCCCAAATGTTAAAGGAAGAATAAAATTTGCAAATCTCAAAAAAGGGTATAAATTTTAGAAAACTCTGAAAGGGGTATCAAATGGAGACCCTCTTGATAGTTTTTCAGATAATTCTTGCAATTCTCATTGTGCTTATTGTTCTTGTAAATGTTACAAAGGGTTCTGAATATGGAGCGGTATTTAGAGGGGCAGAGGCTATCTTTGGTGGAGCAGGGCCTACAAGCTTTTTAAATAAGGTAACTATAGTGTTAGTGATTTTGTTCTTTTTAAATTCCATCTTTTTATCTAAGGTTATTACAAACAAACATAAAATAACTTTACCCACTCAGGTTCCCCAGAAAGAAACTCCCAAAGAAATTCCCAAAACATCACCTCTTCCTCTTCCTCCGAAAGAACTCCCTCCAATTCCACCCAAAACCCAATAAATGCAAAGGATTGTCATATTTGGATCAACAGGATCTATTGGGAGATCTGCTATAGAGGTTGTCTCGCAATTTCCAGAAAAATTTAAAATTCTTGGTCTTTCTGCCAAAAGAAATCTTCACCTTTTAAAGGAGCAAGCAGAAACCTTCAGGGTGCCTTATTTGGCTTTGGAAGACAAAGAAAGTGCGGAGAAATTGAAAAATTCTCTTTTTTATGAAGCCTCAGTTTTTTACGGAGATGAAGGATTAAGGGAACTTGCGGAACTTGATGAGGCAGATATTGTGATAATTGGAATATCAGGGCTTAAAGCCCTAATTCCTGCCTATTATGCCTTAAAAAAGGGAAAAAGAATTGCTTTGGCAAACAAGGAATGTATCATTGCTGCAGGCTCCTTTTTAAAGGAAGTTGCTCAACTTCACGGGGGTGAAATAATACCTGTTGATAGTGAACATTCTGCTTTATTTCAGCTACTCTCCTGTGATAAAAGGGCCTTTGTTAAGCGTTTGATTATCACTGCCTCAGGGGGCCCCTTTTTTAAATGGGATATAAAGGATTTTGACAAAATTACGCCAGAGCTTGCTTTGAGGCACCCCACTTGGAAGATGGGTGCCAAAATTACCATAGATTCAGCCACCCTTATGAATAAGGGCTTTGAAGTACTTGAGGCCATGGAGCTTTTTGGTTTTTCAGCCAAAGACATAGAGGTTCTTATTCATCCTCAGAGTGTGGTACACGGTCTTGTTGAGATGATAGATGGGGCCCTTTTTGCCCATTTGAGCAGGCCTGATATGAAAATTGCCATTGCCTATGCTTTAAGTTATCCAGAGAGATGGCCTTTGCCCTTTTTTCCCCTTGATCTTAAAAAATTGAGAGAGCTTACCTTTTATGAGCCAGATTTTGAAAGATTTCCCTGTCTTCGTCTTGCCTATGAGGTAGCTGAAAAAGGCCCACCTTATCCTCTGATTCTTGAAGCTGCTGATGAAGTGGTAGTTGAGGCCTTTTTAAAAGAGAGGATCACCTTTTTAGAGATTTCCTATTTTCTTGAAAAAATTTTAAATGAGTTTAGATTTACCGATAAGCCATCTCAAAACCTTGAGGAATATCTTCATTTTTACGATGAAGTTATTAATTTTTCAGAAGCACTTATAAAGAGGGAAAAGAGATGATAACCACTCTGCTTGCAACTATTATAGTGCTTGGAGTTCTCATTTTCGTACATGAATTTGGGCATTTTCTTGCGGCAAAACGTATGGGGGTGCGGGTTGAAATTTTTTCTTTTGGATTTGGTCCCAAATTGTTAGGTATTACCTTTGGGGAAACAGAGTATAGAATCTCCCTTGTCCCCCTTGGTGGTTATGTGAAACTTTATGGAGAACATTCAGAAACCCTTCCCAGTATTGCAGAACGAGAAAGAGCCTTTGCCTTCAAATCCCCTCTTCAAAAGACCTTTATTGTTGTGGCAGGCCCTCTTGCTAATTTTATCTTGGCCTTTCTAATTTTCTTTGCAATCTTTGCTCTTGTGGGAAAAACCTATACCCCACCTGTTGTGGGAGAGGTTCTCAAGGATAGTCCAGCAGAGAAGGCAGGGATATTAAAGGGAGATAGAATTCTTGAGATAAATGGAAAAAAAATTAAATCCTTTGAGGATCTTTTATTTGAAATGAGAAGGGATGAAAATTTAAAAGAAGTGGAGCTCAAGGTAAAAAGAGGTGAGGAAATACTTGTTTTTAAAGTCCTACCCACTTGGATGGAGGGCTCCAATATTTTCGGAAAAAAGACAAAAATCCCTGTTCTTGGAATTAGAGCCCCCTCTGAACTTGTGCATGAAAAGGTTGATCCCCTTTCAGCCCTCTACCTTGCTGGAAAAAAGGTATATGAATTTACAGCCCTTACCTTACTTGCTATTTATAAGTTAATAAGCGGTGAACTTCCCTTCTCAACCCTTGGAGGCCCAATTACCATCGGAAAATTCGCTGGAGATTCAGCAAGATTAGGCTTTGTTGCCTTTATCTCTTTTATGGCACTTCTTTCTATAAATCTTGGAGTTTTAAATCTTCTTCCTCTTCCCATGCTTGATGGAGGACATATTGTGATTTTTGCCATTGAGGCCTTAAGAAGGAAACCCCTTTCTCTCAAAACTCAAGAACTCATATTCAAAATCGGCTTAATTATCATTATAGTTCTTTCCATTGCAGTTTTTTACAATGATATACTTCGCCTTATGAAGGGATGGAAGCTTCAATAAAGCCTCCTTTGATTTTTTCTCTCTCAAGCTCTGGAAAAACTGGTGGAATAGCTCTTTTCCAAGAGAGGCTTCTTTTAGAAATAAATTTCCTTGCAAAGGAGTCCTATGCTAAAGGGATTTTTAAGGCCCTTTCGTTTGTGAAAGAAAATTACAAAGGGTTTCTTTTTGAGATTGACTATATAGCAGTTGATATAGGGCCTGGGAGTTTTACGGGTTTAAGAATTGGTCTTTCTGTTCTAAAAGCCCTTGAGCTTCTCAGAGAAATTCCCTATCTTCCTGTTTCAAGCCTTGAAATCCTTGCTTGGAATTATCCCTTAAGTCCCTATCCAGTTCTTTCCATAATTGATGCCCATTCCAAGGAGCTTTTTATAGCCCTCTACAAGTGGGAAGAAGATTGTTTTAAGCCCCAAATTCCTCCAAGCATCATTCCCTTTGAAAAATTAAAGGAAATAATAAAAAATCCAACCCTTTTTGTAAGTGAAACCCTTGAAAAATGGGAGAAAGAATTTGAGGAGCACTTTGGTGAAAATTTTATAAAACCTCCCTTTTTGCCAGCTTTAAGAGCAGGATTACTTTCTCAGATTGCTGCAGAAAAGTTAAAAAAGGGCGATGTTAAGCCTTTAAAAGGAGAAGAACTTTTGCCCCTTTATCTTAAACCCTCTGAGGCAGAGAGAAAAAGATGTGGTTCTATTTACTTAAACGCTTTTTAATTTTACTCATTACCCTTTGGGGAATCACGGTCATCAGTTTTGGAATTTTACATCTTGCTCCAGGTGGCCCTTTAACCCCTCTCACAGAATTTAATCCCAAGATTACTCCTGAGTTCAGAGAAAAGCTGGTTAAAATGTATGGTCTTGATAAACCTTTGCACATTCAATATCTAAACTGGTTAAAAGGAATAATTAAACTTGATTTTGGAAGATCCTTTAGTTTGGATCAAAGGCCTGTTTGGGACAAGATAAAGGAGAGGCTTCCTGTTACCCTTCTTATAAATTCCCTTGCCTTGATACTCATTCTTTTAATAAGCATTCCCCTTGGTGTGCTTTCTGCTGTTAAAGCTGGTACGAAATTTGACCAATTTGTGACCTTTTTCACTTTTTTTGGTTATGCCATGCCAAGTTTCTGGTTAGCCCTTCTTCTTATGATGATTTTTGGAGTGAAACTTCAGTGGCTTCCCATATCAGGGCTTCATTCTGTTGTGGGTTATGAAAAGATGAGCTTTTTGGAAAAATGTATTGACTGGGCAAAGCATCTTCTCTGTCCCCTTTTTGTAGCAACCTTTGGCGGAATTGCTGGATTTTCCCGCTATCTTCGCAATTCCATGCTGGAGGTCTTACAGGCAGATTATATAACCTATGCAAGGGCAAAGGGTCTTCCAGAAAGGGTTGTCCTCTACAAACATGCCATGAGAAATGCCTTGCTTCCTATGATTACCCTTCTTGGTTTGTCTGTTCCTGGTTTGATAGGAGGTTCAGTTATTTTTGAAACCATTTTTGGCATACCAGGCCTTGGACAGCTTATGTGGCAGGCAGTGATGAGCAGAGACTACCCAGTAATCATGGCCAATCTGCTTCTTGTTTCCTTTTTGACCCTTTTTGGGAATTTTCTTGCTGATATAGGCTATGCCATTGCTGATCCGAGAATTAGACTTGGTGAAAAGAAATAGAAATGCTGAAGGAGTTTTGTAGAAGCAAAGGCAGTTGCTTTGCTCTATTAACGGTTGGCTTAGTGATTTTCTTAGCCCTCTTTGGTCCTTACATTTCGCCTTATGACCCTTTGGAAATTAGAGTGGACGAAATTTTACTTCCCCCAAGTCTTAAACATCCCTTTGGAACGGATCTTTTGGGAAGAGATGTTTTAAGCCGAATAATTTATGGAGCACGTATTTCTATTCAGGTAAGTTTGGTTGCCGTTGGTTTGTCTTTAATTATTGGAATTTTCTTAGGGGCTATTGCAGGATATTTTGGGGGGCTAATTGATCAAATAATTTCTCGGTTAATTGATGTAATGCTTTGTTTCCCCACCATTTTTCTTATTCTTGCAGTTATTGCTTATCTTGAGCCCTCTATACTTAATATTATGATTATAATTGGACTTACCTCCTGGATGGGCGTTGCCCGTCTTGTTAGAGCAGAATTTTTATCTTTAAAGGAAAGAGAGTTTGTGCTTGCTGCCAAAATTTATGGGGCTTCATCTCTGAGAATAATCTTTAAACATCTTCTTCCCAATGCCTTACCACCAGTTCTTGTTTCTGCCTCTTTGGGAATGGGAAATGCTATTCTTATTGAGTCTGCCCTTTCTTTTCTTGGAATAGGGGTTCAGCCACCTATTCCTTCCTGGGGAAATATGCTTATTGAGGGAAAGGAGACTTTAGAGGTAGCCTGGTGGCTATCCTTTTTCCCAGGGCTTGCTATTTTGATAACTGTGCTTGCCTTTATTTTACTTGGTGAAAGGATTCAGGAGATAACCAATCCTCGAAGAAAATAGAGTGCCGAGGGCGGGACTCGAACCCGCACGGGCCAAAGCCCACTAGCCCCTCAAGCCAGCGCGTCTACCAATTCCGCCACCTCGGCAGATTGATTTAAATATAACACCAACTTTCTTTTTGTCAAGTAGCTTAGTATTGCTTGTGTTATTGCAAAGCGATTTTGTCACCCTTTATTGCAAACCTAAAAAGGTATCCCCTCTCATGATATAAT
>CAZQQV010000069.1:0-6542 GCA_964595655.1 uncultured Caldimicrobium sp. | reverse complement strand
ATTCAAATGAGGTTTCTTACGCTCAAATTTTTGCTTGGCCATTTCACTCCCCCTTATAAATTTTTATCCCTTAGCTTTCTTTATAATTTGCTCAGCAAGATGAGCAGGCACTTTATCATAGTGATCAAACTGCATAGTGAAAGTTCCTCTACCCTGAGTAAGAGACCTCAAGGTTGTGGCATATCCAAACATTTCTCCTAAAGGCACAAAAGCCCTAATTACCCTTACATTGCCTCTCATATCCATTCCTTCAATCCGTCCCCTTCTTGAAGAAAGGTCCCCAAGAACATCTCCAAGATATTCCTCTGGGACAACTACCTCCACTTTCATAATAGGTTCTAATAACACAGGATTTGCCTTTTTGCAAGCCTCCTTAAACCCAATAGATCCAGCAATAGCAAAGGCAAGATCTGAAGAGTCAACCTCATGATAGCTTCCATCAACAAGCCTGACCTTTACATCTATCACTGGGTATCCAGCAAGCACTCCCTCCTGAGCAGCCTCCCTTACTCCCTTTTCAATAGCAGGAATAAACTCCTTAGGAATCACTCCACCAACAATTTCAGAGACAAACTCTATTCCTTTTCCAGGATTAGGCTCAACAATAAGCTTACAATGCCCGTATTGACCACGCCCACCTGTCTGTCTAATATACTTTCCTTCTGCCTCAGCCTTGGTAGTTATAGTTTCTTTGTAAGCCACCTCTGGTTTTCCAACATTTACCCCAACCTTAAATTCTCTGACAAGTCTATCTACAATAATCTCAAGATGAAGCTCTCCCATTCCCCAAATAAGGGTTTGCCCTGTTTCGTGATTCACAGTCACTCTAAAGGAGGGATCCTCAAGGGCAATCTTTTGAAGGGCTAAGGAGAGTTTTTCCTGATCAGCCTTGGTTTTTGGCTCAACGGCAACCGAGATAACTGGCTCTGGAATATCTAATTTTTCAAGCTCAATAGGATGATTTTCGTCACAAAGGGTATCTCCAGTGGTGGTAACCCTAAGCCCTATGGCCGCAACAATATCTCCAGCTGCAGCACCAGTTATTTCTTCTCTCTGATTGGCGTGCATTCTAACAAGCCTTCCAATTCTTTCCTTTTTCCTCTTTGTGGCATTGTAAACATTCATTCCAGATTCTAAACGCCCAGAGTAAATTCTCAAAAAGGTAAGGGTTCCAATATAAGGATCTGTCATGATCTTAAAGGCAAGGGCAGCAAGAGGAGCATCCGGATCTGTAATTCTCTCCTCCACTTCACCAGTATTTGGGTTGATTCCCCTAACAGGAGGTATATCAAGAGGAGATGGAAGGTAGTCAATAATAGCATCAAGTAGAGGCTGAACTCCTTTATTCTTAAAGGCTGCTCCGCAAAGCACAGGAACGAGCTTTAACTGACAGGTTGCCTCACGAATGGCCTTTCTTATCTCATCAGGAGTAATTTCTTTACCCTCAAGATATTTCTCCATTATGGCATCATTAACATCTGCAAGATTTTCAAGCATAAGAATACGATATTCCTCTGCCTGATCCCTTAAGTGAGCTGGAATCTCCTCATAATGATACTTAGCACCAAGGGTTTCTTCCTCCCACACAATAGCCTTCATCTCAATAAGATCAATCACCCCCACAAAAGAATCCTCTGCCCCGTAAGGAATCTGTACAGGCAGAGGCTTTGCTCCAAGACGATTTTTCATTTCCTCAATAACACCAAAAAAGTTAGCTCCAATTCTATCCATTTTATTAATAAAGGTTATTCTTGGAACCCTATATTTATCAGCCTGCCTCCAAACTGTCTCCGATTGAGGCTCTACTCCTCCAACAGCACAAAAAATAACCACTGCTCCGTCAAGTACACGAAGGGCACGCTCAACTTCAATGGTGAAATCCACATGTCCTGGAGTATCAATGATATTGATCCTGTGCTGTCTCCAAAAAGTAGTGGTGCAAGCAGAAGTTATAGTAATTCCTCTTTCTTGCTCCTGGGGCAAAAAGTCCATTACCGCAGTTCCTTCATGCACCTCACCAATTTTATAAGTCTTACCCGTATAATAAAGAATTCTCTCAGTGGTTGTAGTTTTCCCTGCATCAATATGGGCAACAATTCCAATATTCCTTGTCATTTTCAAAATTTTTAGTTCTTCAGGCGTCATAACCCTACCCTACTCCTTATTTTGTTTTTAAATAATAAATTCCCCTTCCAAAGGGAAAGGGGATTTTTAAAAATTCTGAAAAAACTCTAATTACCAGCGAAAATGGGCAAAAACTCGGTTAGATTCAGCCATACGGTGTGTATCTTCTCTTTTCTTTATAGCAGCCCCTCTTTCATTATAAGCATCCCAAAGCTCATTAGCAAGCCTTTCAACCATGGTCTTCTCAGGGCGAGCTCTTGCTGCATTAATAATCCATTTAATAGCCAAAGAAATCTGTCTCTCTGGCCTTACCTCAACAGGCACCTGATAATTGGCCCCTCCAATTCTTCTTGATCTTGTTTCCAAAAGAGGCTTTACCTTTTCTACAGCGGTTTCAAATATCTTTAAAGGATCCTCCCCCCCCGATTTCTCCCTTAAAAGCTCAAGGGCAGAGTAAAAAATTTTTCTTGCCTTATTCTTTTTTCCATCTCTCATAAGGTTATTAATAAACTTAGCAACAAGCACACTTCCAAATTTGGGATCAGGCGGAATTTCTCTTTTAGGTACAGGTCCCCTTCGAGGCATATTTTAATCACTCCTTCTAAGATTTTGGCTTAGGCGTTCCATATTTAGAACGAGATTTTCTTCTATTTTGAACTCCAGCAGCATCAAGGGCCCCTCTTATTATCTTATATCTTACACCAGGTAAATCCCTAACACGCCCTCCTCTAACTAAAACCACTGAATGCTCCTGAAGATTGTGACCAATTCCAGGTATATAGGCGGTAACCTCAATTCCATTGGTAAGCCTAACTCTTGCTACCTTTCTCAAAGCAGAGTTTGGTTTCTTAGGTGTAACAGTATAAACCCTAACGCAAACCCCTCTTTTCTGAGGATTTCCCTGTAAAGCAGGGGCTTTGGATTTTTTCTCCTTTTTCTTTCTTCCATATCTTACCAACTGGTTAATGGTTGGCATCTTCTTTCCTCTCCCTTTATTAATTTCTAAAAATTGACGAAGCCTTTATATACAACTTTTTTTGTAATCTGTCAAGGGGGTAGATATAAAAACTAAAAGGCAAGGGCTCTCAAAATATCCGTTGCGGTAATTATTCCAACAGGCACATATTTACCAAGCCCTGCGGGGTTTATAACCAGCAACCTGTGAACCCCGTGAGCAAGCATCCTCTGAGCTGCCTCTTTTATGGTAGAGTCGCCCTCAATTGTATAAGGCTTGGGATTAAGTAAATCTTCTGCTTTTTTATTAAGAATTTCAGCCCCATACTTTTTTAAGGCATCTATGATATCTGTTTTACTTATGATTCCTAAAAACTCGCCATTTCCAGCAACAACGATTACCGCAGAAATCTTATTTTTAAGCATAGTATCAATAATTTCATCAATGGAGGCCTCCTCAGCTACAGTAAAAAGAGTCCTATTCATCACTTCGCTTACCTTTTTGTTTTCAACACTCATATTGCACCATCCATCAGTTTTTTTCAAAATTATAATACCATTTTTAGAAATTTCAAAATTTAACTCAATCCCTTCCAGGCCTTGGGATTAGAAGAAAGCTTTAAAAATTGTAAAAGCCTAAGGATAAAGCCATTGACAAGCTCCTCAAGATTTTTGGGTTTATGATAAAAACCCGGCATAGCTGGAAAAATTATTCCCCCTGCCTGGGTAACCGTTAGCATATTCTGAAGGTGAATTAAGTTAAGAGGTGTTTCCCTAACAACAAGTATAAGCCTTTTCCTCTCTTTCAGCATCACATCAGCAGCCCTTAAAAGCAAATTTCTTGCCTGACCTGTGGCAATACCCGCAAGGGTCCCCATAGAACAGGGAATAATAATTAAAGCCTCATAGGGGGCTGAACCACTTGCAGGGGGAGCCCAGATTTCCTTCTCTTCATAAACCTTTTCAGCATAATTGGAAAGATCTTCCCAGCTCATCTCTAATTCCTGTTCAAGAACAATTTTTCCAGCATCAGTAATAATGATCTCAAAGGGGATTTCTAATTTTTTAAGATGCTCAAGCAAGGCAAGGGCATATATGGCTCCGCTTGCCCCTGTAATTCCTATGAGATATTTTTTTTCCATTTTTCAGCCTCTTTTTTAGCTAGTTTGTCTGCCCGTTCATTTTCAGGATGCCCTGAGTGGGCAAAAACTTTTTCAAATTTAACCCTGTGAAAGGAAAGCCACTTCTCAAGCTCTATCCATAAATCCTGATTTTTCACAGGCTTCCCCTCAGAGGTTTTAAAGTCTCTGCTTTTCCAGCGGGGTAGCCATTCTCTTGCTCCCTTAATGACATACTCAGAATCGGAATAAATGATTAAATCCTGAGGTTCTTTGAAAAAAGAAAGGGCTTTTATGACCGCTAAAAGCTCCATCCTGTTATTGGTAGTAAAGGGTTCTCCTCCTGTAAGTATAACTTCCTCATTATTATTATCTTTTTTGATAATTACGGCATAGCCTCCTGGACCTGGATTTCCAAGGGAGCAACCATCTACAAAAATAAAAATCTCTGAGTTTTCAGAGCTATTCATCTCCTTTCAAATTCCTTTAAAATCTCATAGCCTGAGCTTGTTCCAATTATATCTGCCCCTTTAGAAAGAAAAGAAAGGGCCTCTTTTAAAGTTCTTATTCCCCCTGAAGCCTTGATTTTGATTTTCCCCTGAGATAATTCTTTTAAAAGTTCTACTTCCTCAAGAGAGGTAGTCTTTCCTGAAAACCCTGTTGAGGTTTTAACAAAATCAATACCTGAATTAATAAGAATAGAAAGAGCCCTTTTGATTTCTTCTTTGGTAAGTTTTGGGGTCTCAAGAATAACTTTTATTATAGTTCCTGAAGTAAGGGTTCTCAATTGTTTTAACTCCTCTTCAAAGGACTTAAATTCTCCAGATTTTATGTGAATTATATTGGGCACAAAATCAAGTTCTTTAGCCCCTGAAGAGAGGGCCAATTCTACCTCTTTAAGTTTTATAAAAAGCTTTTGATAACCAAAGGGAAATCCGATTACTGTTATATATCTTAAATCTGGCTCTAAAGATTTTGCCCAAGAAAGTAAGGCAGGGGGAAGGCAGATCCCTCTAAAGGGAAACTCTTTAGCCCTCTTCAAAAAAGCCTCATATTCCTTTAAGGAGGCATAGGGATTCAAAAAGGTGTAATCAATCCTTTCAGCAAGCTCTTTTAAGGTCATAATATTATTTTACAAACTAATGAGAAAAAAACTACCACTTGATTTTTATTTTAAACAATGAAATAATAAAAGTATAAAGGTTGGTAATCCTGAAATTAAAATGGATATTAACTATCTTATAAAAAAATGTAAAGAATTTCTTAAAAAAATAGAATATATTGACTTTGCTTTAATCTTTGGTTCTTATGCCCAGGGGAAGCCTTTTCCCTTTAGTGACCTTGACCTTGCCATCCATACTTCTAAAGACCTTGACCTTCTTGAGCTTGGAGGGCTCATAACAGAGCTTGAAGAACTAACCCAGAAGGAAGTGGATCTCATTCTTTTAAATAATCTTTACCAAGAAAATCCTCTATTAGCTTATCACATAATTACAGAAGGGGTTCTTCTTTTTTCAAGGGATGAGGAGCAATGGGTAGAATACAAAACCAAGGTCTTTCTTTATTATTTTGATCACAAAGCTTTATATGAGGCTATGAACAAAAGTTTCATTAAAAGAATTGAAGAAAATAAAATAGGAAAAAGAAATGTCAGCTAAAAGTATTATAGAAAGATTGAAAATTCTTGAAGAAAACATCTATATTCTAGAAGATTTAAGAAAAAATTTAATTCCTGACGATCTCAAGGAAAAAACAAAAGAGTGGGCAATTAGATATGGATTATTTGAATCTATTCAAATAGTAATTGACGTAAGCTGTCATTTGGTTAGCAAATATAATTTGGGATATCCAAAAACTTACAGAGATTGTATTGAACTATTAAAAAAGTATGATTATATTTCTCAAGATTTAGCAGAACCCATTTTAAAAATGATTGGTTTAAGAAATCTATTAATTCATGAATATTTAAAAATTGATATCAAAAAACTTTTCTCTTTTTTGGAATATATTGAAAATTTTAAAAAATTTATAAAGGCTGTAAGACCTTACATTTAGACTTTACGAAAATATTGAATAGACCAAAAATTTATAGCTCCTACATAATTTCATACGTACATAATTTCATATAAATACAAACCAAAAATTCACACAAGCTAAGGCTTGCAGCTACCACAACCCAGAAAAGATTTTGGATTTAGAGGTAGCCGCAGGTTTTAGCCCGCAAAAAAAAATCTGGCGCAACCCACGGGCCACGGCTACCAGAATAAGGTTTCTTCATCTTTATTTAATACAGAAGTTTCAAGCGATTACTGAATCTAAATCCTGAAAGGGGCATACTTTTTTGGC
>CAZQQV010000068.1:0-6628 GCA_964595655.1 uncultured Caldimicrobium sp. | reverse complement strand
GGCAACGATAAAATTTCATTTAGATTTTTAATGAGGCAATTCGATCCCTTGAAATAGTATTAAATTTTTCTAAAATAGACTAAGAATATGAAAAACAAAGAAGTGGCAGAGGTTTTTAGAAGGACTGCTCAGCTTCTCGAGATAAAGGGGGACAATCCCTATCGAATAAGGGCTTATGAGCGAGCTGCCCAAACCATTGAGGCTTTAACCAAGGACATTGAGGAACTTGCAAAAGAAGGGAAACTTGAAAAGCTTCCAGGAATTGGAGCAGATCTTGCCTCAAAAATAAAGGAGATCCTCAGAACAGGAACCCTTTCTCTATATGAAGAACTAAAAAAAGAAATTCCTCCTCAACTTTTAACTTTTCTTGAGATTCCAGGGCTTGGCCCAAAAAAAGTAAAAGCCATCTATGAAAAATACGGAATTACAACCATTGAAGAGCTTGAAAAAGCCTGCTTACAACACAAGATTGCAAGGCTTCCTGGATTTGGCTTTAAAACAGAGGAGAATATCTTAAGGGGGATCAAACTTTTTAAAGAGAAGACAGGAAGGAGACCCCTTGGAGAGGTTTTACCTCTTGCAGAGGAGATAGTAAGACTTATCAAGGAAAAAGCTCCTATAGACAAAATTGAAGTTGCAGGAAGTATAAGAAGAAGAAAGGAAACAGTAAAGGACATAGATGTGCTTATAACTTCCACAAAGCCCCTTGAGGTAATGAAAGTTGTCTCAGAGCTTCCCCTTGTTGAAGAGGTTATTGCCTTTGGAGAGACAAAGACAAGTGTTCGTCTCAAAACAGGAATCCAAATGGATGTGCGGGTTGTAGAACCAGATTCTTGGGGAGCAGCCCTTGCTTATTTTACAGGGTCAAAGGCGCATAACATAAGGGTAAGAGAACTTGCTTTGGAGAAGGGGCTTAAAATTAACGAGTATGGAGTTTTTAGAGGTGAGCAAAAAATTGCGGGCAAAACTGAGGAGGAGGTTTATGCCGCAATTGGGCTTCCCTTTATTCCTCCAGAATTAAGAGAGGATAGAGGGGAGATAGAGGCAGCTCTTCAGGGAAGGCTTCCTAACCTTGTTTCTTATGAAGATATTCAAGGTGATGGACATGTTCATTCCAAATATAGCGATGGTATGGCAAGCTTAGAGGAAATAATGGCAAAGGCAGAAGAAATGGGGCTTTCCTGGGTAGCAGTGTGTGATCACTCCCAGGGTCTTAAAGTGGCAGGAGGAGTTCCCGTTGAAGATCTTTTCAAAAAGAAAAAAAGGATTGAGGAGCTTAATGCAAGATCTCAAAGAGTAAAGCTTATTTTTGGAGCTGAGGTAGATATTCTTTCAGATGGAACGCTGGATTATCCTGATGAGGTATTAAAGGAGATTGATTTTGTTATCGCAGCCATTCACACAGGTTTTCAACAGGATGAAAAACAAATTACTGCAAGAATTGTTTCAGCTTTAAAGCATCCTCTGGTTCATGCTATTTCTCACCCTACAGGAAGAATTATTGGAGAAAGGGAGCCCTATGCGGTAAATATGGATGAGGTTTTAAAGACAGCCAAAGAATGTGGAAAGGCCCTGGAAATTAATGCCTATTATAAAAGATTGGATTTGAATGATATCTATGTTAAGGCCTGTGTGGAGATGGGAATACCCCTGATTATAGGAACAGATGCTCACATGACGGATCAAATGGAATATTTGAGGTTTGGTGTGGCAGTAGCAAGAAGGGGATGGGCAGAAAAAAGGAATATACTAAATACCTTAAATTATGATAAATTTATGGAATGGTTGAAAAAGTTTAGGGAATAAAAAGGGTGTTTTATATTTTACAACTTCCAGTTAAAAATTTTCTCAAAGAGAGAGAAATTTTAACTCCACCTGTAGACATCACCTTTGGGGATTTACTTCAACTTTTTAAAAAAGGGAACACCACCTTTGCAATTTTTTTAAAAGAGAAAAAGCCCGTTGGAATTATTACCGAAAGAGATATCTTAAGGGCCTATTATCAAAGATATCCCCTTTCAGGTTCTGCTTTTCAGATTGCCAAAAAAGAACTTTTCAAGATAAGAAATTCAGAAACTTTGCTTAAGGCTTTTAACATTATGACGGAAAATTATATAAGAAGACTTATTGTGGTTAATGAAAAGGGCGAATTTGAAGGTGTTATTCTTCAACAGGATTTAATCCTTTATTCTTCTGAGGAACTTTTTAAAGGAGAAGGGAAAATTAGAGATCTTATAGAGATGAAGGGTCCCTTAATATATGCCAGGGAAGAAGACACTTTGGAGGTGGCCCTTTCAAAAATGATTCAATTCAATGTAGGTGCAATCCCTGTTCTTGATGAAAATTTAAAGCCCCTTGGCATTATAACAGAAAGGGATTTTCTAAACCTTCATCCTGAAGAGCTAAAAAAATCTCTTAAAGAATTTGCTTTAAAAGAAGTAATTACAGTTAATTTTAAAGACCCTCTTGTCAAAGGTATTGAGATTTTTAAAAAATTTCCCATAAGACATCTCATTGTTGTTGATGACTCTGGAAAAGCTATCAATATTCTATCTCAAAGAGATTTTATCCAAAGCCTTACCTGCACCTACGCAGAATTTCTTGAAAGTAATCTGAAACAAGCCAAGAATTTCATCACTCTTATACCTGAAATAGTTCTTGAACTCTCTGAATGTGATAGTGAATGTAAAATTACCTGGATGAATGATTTTGCTAAGAAACACTTTGGTGAAAATTATATTGAAAGGGATATTTACTCCCTTCTTGATTTTGATGACTGGAATAGAGTTTACGGGCTATTAAAAAGAGAAAAGATGATTTATAAAGAAAGGGTAAAAGGGAAAGGAGGAGAAATTTTTGAGATAACAGGCACTTATCTTGATTTTGGTATTAAGGAAGGAAAAATAAAGATTTTTTTAAGGGATATTACCCATGAATATCTTAAAGAAGAGGCTTATCAAAGGGAAATCCGATTTTTAAAAAGCTTTCTTGATAATTCTTTAGATTATATTTTTGTAATTGACGAAAAGGGACGTATTCGCTTTGCCAATATTGCCTTTAAGAAGGCTCTTGGTTATAGTGAAGAAGAAATTTTAAGTAAAACCATTTTTGACATAGTTGAATATCCCGAGGAAGAGCTGAAAAAAAACATAGAACTTCTTATTAAAAAGGGAATAGAAATAAAGGGAAGAAGATTTTATAGGGATATCCATAATAATCTCATTCCTGTTGAGATAAAGGCAAAATCTGTAATACTGAATGGTGAGCCCTTTATAATTATCAATGCACGAAACATCAAAGAAATCCTTGAAGGGGAAGAGGCCTTAAGAAAAACTCAGAAGTTCCTAGCTTCTTTTTATTCTTTTGCTAAGACGTTAAATTTTGCAAAATCCGAAGAAGAAATGTTTCAAATTTTGGAAAAATTTCTTTTTGAATCGGTTGAAACTTTTCACTATTTTGAAATTGACCCTCAAACCGGAGTGATCAGAACAACATACCTTTCTGGCAAAAGGGAATACTGGGAGGATTGCTTAGATGTAGATGCTACGGAATGCAGGATTTATATTACAGGAAAAACCTTTTTTGGAGACCCTCAAAATCCTTGTCAACGATTTAAAAGAAAGGATTTATCACATCTTTGCATTCCTTTGATTTTTGAAGGTAAAATCCAAGGTTTTATAACACTCTTAAGAGAAAAACCCTTTTTAGAGGAAGAACGGAAATACCTTGAAGACAAGATTCAGGTATTCAATATTTATTTAAACCAACTGCGTTTACTTCAAAATTATAGAGACTTATCCATTAAAGATCCTCTTCTCGGAATTTATAACCGAAGATTCATTTTTGAGATGCTTAAAAAGGAAGAAGAAAAATCAAAAAGGACAGGACAACCTTTTAGCATTATTCTTATTGATCTTGATTATTTTAAAAAGATTAATGACACCTTTGGACATCATGTAGGAGATAGGGTTCTTAAAGAATTCGCCAATTTGGTTTTATTACATATTAGAAAAATGGATTATTTTGCCCGCTGGGGAGGAGAAGAGTTTTTGATTCTTTTTCCGGAAACTGGGAAATCCTCAGCTATTCAGGTTGCAGAAAGGATTAGAAAGGCCTTAAATGATTATGAAATTCCTATTTCTGAAAGAGAATCAATAAAAATTACTGCATCCTTTGGAGTTGCTGAATTTCCCACAGATGCATTATCCTATGATATATTGATTAAAAAAGCCGACGAAAGACTTTACAAAGCTAAATCCCTTGGAAGAAATCTTGTAATCTCTGAATAAGATTTAAAATTTTATCATTAGAAATTTAACGGCAGTTTAAGGCTAGAAGCTAAAATGAGTTGCTTTTTGAGTATGAAAAGAAAGGGTTTATTAAAATTTTTTGGTATATATGTATCTTGAATTAAAAAGGGTTTCAACTCACAATCTTAAGGGTTTTGATTTAAAGATACCTTTAAACCAACTTGTGGTAATCACTGGCCCATCAGGGTCAGGAAAAAGTTCTCTTGCCTTTGATACCCTTTCTGCCCTTGCTGAGGCAAGATTCAGACTTTCCAGGGAGCAAGCAAGCCCAATTATTAGCTCAATCAGGGCCAAAGGAATTTTAGCAGGGATAACTCCACCTGTGATTGCTCTCTCTCAGGGGGTTAGAGACTGGTTCCCATACAAAAATATCTCAGAAATACTCGGGCTTTTTCCTCTTATTTCTTTTCTTTTTTATGAAAAAGGAAAAATAAAATGCCCCCGTTGCGGAAGTCTAAACAGTTTTCACTCTCTTCAGGATTTAATTTCCTGGTATAAAGAGCTTTCTGAAAGAACAAAATTTTATTTTCTTTTACCATTACAGGAGGCCTCCTCTAAAGCTATTTCTTACTTTATTTCACAGGGTTATACAAGATTTTTCATAAATAATCGGGAATACGATCTTTCAGAAGAGGAGTTTCCTGATTCTATAGAAAGTGTATATCTTCTTCTTGATCGTATGATTAAAGAAGAAAAGGGGCTTTCAAGGCTTCTTGAAAATGTAAGACTGTCTCAAAGTATTAGTAGGGGTAATGTTGTCTTGAAGGTCCTTGAAGGAGATATTTTTTCCTTTAATTTAAGCAGTTTTTGTTCAAAATGCGGAAGTTTTCTTTCAAAGGAATTGATAAGATGCAAAGCTTGCAGAGGCCTTGGCTATAAAGAAAAAAGGCCCTGCAAGGTTTGTGATGGGTTAAAAATTGAGCCAAGTTATCTTGAAAGCAAGCTTTTTTCCTCCACTCTAAGAGAGATTCTCAGTTTTAATCTCAAAGAATTTAAAAACTTTTTAGAGAAAAATTTATCAGAGGCTGAAAGGGAGACCTTCCAAAATCTCCTTTTTCTTTTGGATAAATGTGAATTCTTTGAAATGGAGCATCTTAGGCTTTCAACTCCCGTTTTTGAGCTTTCCCTTGGAGAAAGAAAGATTCTTGAAATTCTAACCATCTTATCTTCAAATCTTCAGGGGGTGCTTTATATTCTTGATGAGCCCACCCTTGGTCTGGATGAAGAGAAGAGAAAAAAGCTTTTAGTTCTTATCAGAGAGCTTATTTCCAAGGGAAATTCCTTTTTGGTTGTAGAACATGACCTTGAGTTTATAAAAGAGGCAGATTTTATTATTGAGCTTGGCCCTGATGGGGGAGAAAAAGGTGGACACCTTCTATTTGCCCTTCCAAAGGAGGAATATCTTAAAAATCAAAATACCTTGATTTATCCTTATCTAACTCAGAAGCCTTCTTTTGAGATGAAGTTCTTTTCAAAAAGAGAGTATTGGGAAGTTCCTTTTGAGGGTGAAAACTACAAGCTTCTTAAAGAGGGAATAAATCTTTTTTACGGGAAAACGGGAAAGGGAATCACCAAGAAATTAAAGAGTCTTATTGAGTATCTAAAGGAGAAGGGGTTTAAACTTTACGAAGGAGAGGAAGTTTTCTCAATGAAAAAAGAAAAGCCTTTGATTGAATACTTGGGGCTCTGGGAGGGATTACGAGAAATTTTGATAAATCTTCCTGAGGCTAAAGCTAAGGGGCTAACCAGAAGGCACTTTAGTTTTCACACCCCGGAAGGGCAATGTTCCTCCTGTAGAGGTAAAGGATACAAAAAAATAGTATTTGAGGATTTTGAATTTGAGAATCTTTGTGAAGAATGCCTTGGAAAGGGTTTAAATTACGAGGTTTTAAATCTTACTTATAAGGGATATCGAATTTTTGAATTGCTTGATTTTACAGTGGAAGAGGCCTTACCTCTTTTTAAAAAAGTGTATACCCTTAATGAAATTATGCAAACCCTGATAGAACTTAATTTGTTTTATTTAAGGCTATCTCAAAGACTCTCTGAGTTATCAGGTGGTGAAAGATTAAGGGTTGAAATAGCCAAAAGACTTCGAAAAGAAGAGAAGCTTGATATTCTGGTGCTATATTTTCCCTTTCAGGGGCTTTCTATTAGGGATCTTGAAAATTTAAGTAAATTTTTTCGAAAATTAAATCATAAGGGGATAACCATTTTAATGCGAGAGACCCATCCCTTAGCCCCATTAATGAGTGATCAGATTATAGAGAATTTTAAGTAAATTTATTTAAATTTTCTTTTTTATCATAATTTTAAAA
>CAZQQV010000067.1:0-6757 GCA_964595655.1 uncultured Caldimicrobium sp. | reverse complement strand
GAGGTAGTTACTTCAATTCCCCTGACAAAATCTTCATAATTGTAAGATGGATGAAATTGCACTATGGTGAGGTTTCTGTGCTTTATAAGTTCATTTATCTCTTCTTTAAATTCATCCAAATTCTTAGGAGGGTCTTTTTTGTAATAAGCTTATAGGCAAGCCGTTTAGCTGTAAAGGTCTTGCCTGTTCCAGGAGGTCCATAAAGTATTATCTGCTTACGCCATTCTATACGTCTTGCTAATTCATTCAGAATATCATCCATTGCCATAGCTAAACCCCCTTTTTATCTTAAAAGATGATTTTTTCGTATCATAAAGATTTAATATAATCAATATTTTGTGAAAAAAAAATAACAACTACTCTGATTAAAAATTTGCATAAAGACTTTACAGCTTTTGAGAGCTTTAAAATTTATGACAAAAGGTCCTTAGGGTGCACTTTTTTGAATTTTTACTGAATCTTTTCACAGGCTGAAGCCTTGCGACAGCCTCTAAAAATTTTCCAGAGACTAAACCCTTAAAAACTTCCCCATCAATTAAAAAGAATTGACAATTTATAAAATCCTTGTAATAAAATTTCTGTAATGAAATAAAATTTATGGAACTGTATGGCAGGCAAGTTTGATCAGTTTCTTGGGCTTGCCTTTGAAGGAGCTTTTAAACTTGGCTTTTTAAAAGATCGCCTTAATGACTATTCTCAATTCAAAAAAGCTCAGGTTTTTGAAAAGCTAAGGCAAGAGTACATTCTCAAATACTTTGTGGAACTTGAGCCTACCTGGGAGCTTCTTGAGAAAAATATACCCTTTGACCCCAGGGTAGACCTGCCTGAAGAATTAAGAGAGCTTGGTTTGCAAGATAACAGGGTAACCCAATTGAATTTTGTATTTCTAACAGGTTTCTACGAGGGTTACTTCTATGGACAGAGTTTTAACGAAGTGGAACTCATCAAGTATGCTCTTGGTGAGGAGAGCTCACAGCCAGGGGTTTATCATAATGCTGACCTGATTTTCAAAAGCAACCGGACTCTCTATGTAATAGACTTCAAACTAAGCGGGGTCCGCTCTCAGCTAAGCAAAATGATAACACAAACTGAACCGATGATACCATTTAGAAATTACGGTCTTCCAGTAAACCTGGCCCTGGGAGAGGTTACTTTTGAAGGGTTTCTGGACTGTCTTATCCAGCTGGAAGATGAATTGTTTTCCCTTCAGATGGCATCTCCTGAACTTAAAGGCTTTCTACAGGTTGTCTCTTATGCAGTTGACTTTCTCTGCAATGAAGAATCACAAGATTTGAAAGAGGTCTGTTTGGCCCTCTTTTATCCGCTGTCAGAACCCTTTGTTACAAGATTTTATCTTAAGAATAAAGATTTTTCACAATTTCACGAAAAAATTACAAACCTCTATACAAAATTACAACAAATAGAATCAGAATACAAACAAATAGAAAAACCATCCTTTGCAAGAATAAGAAGATTGAGAGAAGAAATATCCGAAAAAATAGAAAACCTAAAACAAGAGATAGAAAAAAGAGAAAAACAGAGTTTACAGTTATACCCAGAAAGTATAGAGAACGCCAGGAATCACGTTGCTGAGACGCTTGACAGGTTCTTTAGGGACCCTTCCCCTGTCAAAGCCATATGCCTCTTTCACTCAGCAGGAAGCGGAAAAACTACCAACATAAGAAAAAGGATTCTTCAATTGAATGGAAATCACATTGTTCTTTACATGGCAACAAGAAAGGTTCTTTTATTTAGAGAGAAGGCAGAATTAAGTAGAATTGCAAAGAAATACAACTTAAGAATAGTTTTCGTAGAACCAGAATACAAGATTAGCAGGTATGTTACAAATGTGGGAGATACTTTCAGGGAGGTATCTCAGAACAACAAAGGCATACTTCAAAAGACTGTGAGGGAGATTAAGGATTTAACCACAGAAGATTACCGCTTTATATGGGCTTTTGCAACCCAACAGAGTTTAGTTGAGACCGAATATGGAAAAATAACATCCAGATATCTTAGAGACCTTCTATCAAAGAGAATATTAGATAACTATGTCTTTCATTTTATACTTGATGAATTTTTTGGCGACGAAAGTGGTCTGTTTACCGTAGAAGAACTTCTTAAAATTTTAAATGAGATAAAGAGTGAGGGAGGAAAAGCCAATCTCTATTTACTTGATGCAAACGGTTTTGCCCCGCCACTTCTTCCAAAACTCCTTAAAGAATACAGAGAGTTTCAGGTTATGCCAGATGCCACGATTATATGCGACTACCTCTCAGAATGTGTGTTTAGAGAGAAGGATATTAAAGTCTATGTCAGTGCCAGACATGCCTACCCATCTCCAAAGATAAATATTGTAAAGAAGTTTATATTTTTACCTGAAATGGAAAAATCCAAAGAGGATACAAAAATCAAAGAAATAGCGGAATATATTGAGAGGACTTTTAGAGCTCATAGCAAAAATAATACCGCTTTAGTGTTTCTTCAAAACAGGGATGATATTGCCCATCTGGGAAGGCTTCTAAAAGAGAAGGGATTTGAATACATTGTCGCCACAGCGAATTCCAGCAAAAGTCAGGATGAGATAAACAGGGGATCTCAGGATATCATACTCGCCACATCAGCTATATCAAGAGGAATAGATCTTTCAAGACCGCACAAGCCGGTGAATCATATATACACGGTCATCTTTGACTGGGGAATTGAGAGAAACATGGTAGAATTAATACAGGCAATATCAAGAGCGAGAGGGGATATGCACACAGAAACTCAGCCCAAAACCATTCATCTTATCTATCTAATTAACCCTCCGAGCGATAAATATATAGAGAGTATAATTTCATATCTTGAAGAGGATATTATAGACAAAGACTTGATCAAATCTATCAATGAAAAGATAGCTCTGCAGGAAAAGATTTACCTTGATGATGTTATCACACACATAATTACTCAGTTTATCAAAACTCCAGAGGAGAAAGCGAGAGTTCTTGTTCCTCTGGGGGAACAATATAAGAGAGTTTATATCCCTAATAAGATTTCAGAGCTACAGGGATGTCTCAGTTTTCTAAAAGATATTCATGAATTAGAGCATGATGATGAGTTAAAAAAAGATGTTAGACTTCTTATAAAAGAGTTAACTAAGAGTCTTTATGTATCAGTTGTTGGTATAAATTTTAAAAATGCAATAGAGTATTATCATCCGTATCTACTCTTTAATAGTCAGAGAGTAAGATTTGGCTTTGATAACATAAACAGGGGCAGGACAATAGCACTTTTCAAAAAGATAAAGCCTGTGCTAGAAAAACACAATAAAGAAAAAGCCGCTAAGATTGAGGGTATTCTTAATAATTTGTTACCAATGCAGGAAGATACTCTTCCAGTTCTGATACCTGTTTACTCCCTCCTGCTTGTCAGGCATTTTCTGAAGGTCAATTCAAAGCTTGAATTTTTAATAAGTAAGAGTGTGGGAAGAGGCAGAGCAGAGACTTTGCTTGGAAGTGAGAAACCAAGGACTTATTGCTTTAATGGAGGCGATGAGAAGGAGTATGCCTGCATACCTCTGGAAGGAGAATATCCTTACAGAGAGGTTCTCAGCGGAAGATTTGTTAAATTTCCCGTTGAATTCATAAAATACCTTCTGGAGAGAAAAGATGATTGAAATAAGAGGCAGAGATACACCTGACTGTATAGAATACTTTGCAAAGGGACTTAGGGTTTCTGAGAGTAATTTTCTTTATGGTGGGGTTTTCTGGTGCGGAATTGATACTTATGCTGAAAATCTTTCAAAACTTCTATACAAGATAATTAAAAAAGAGCAAAAGCCAAATGAATTGAAAAAACTTTTTAAAAATTTTTTGGAAAATGTAAAATTTTCTTTGGAAGGGACGGCTGTTTATAAGAAGGAAAAAGTTGTATGGCTAAAACCTCGAGAACTATTCAAGAGGGAGAGGGAAACGATATTTGAGAGGTTTAAAAAAGGTAAAGAGTTCCACATTATAGAGGGCACTCTGGCTTCAGCTGGCGAACTGGGAAAAACTTCAGGATTATTTTTTTTAAGACTTACTGAATTTCAGGATGACAATGTTACAAGGGAAAATATATGGGAAGGAAGAAAAGTTCTTATTGAAATCTGGAAAAACAGAACCAGGAACGAAGAGATAAGGAGGTATCTCTCAAAGGTTGCAAAGATTGAAAATTTAATAAAGACATATTTAGCAAAAGAAGATTTTAAGAAACCACCTATCTTTAAGTTGTTTGGGTATCTGGCTCCTTTTGATTTTAAAAGATTCGGAGATGCTTTTCTGGTCAGCAGGACGAGGCTTTTTGAGAGAAAAATAAAACCTCAAGAGCTTATAGATGAATTAAGGAAAGAAAAAAGTCTTTGGGCTGATTTTCTCTATGCTCTTAAAGAGGCAAAAATAACAGAATCAGAGTTTTATGAATTACTTGAGAGGGCTTTTAACAAAGACTTCCTTAAGAAACTTCGTAAAGACTGGAAGGAGTTATTAAAAGATTTGATTAGAGGAGAGGAAAATAGAGTCATAGGCAGTTTTGTAAGAAGGAAATCATCAAAGGATTACTGTATCAGCTTTGGCAGTTTCAGGATTCCAGATAAAAACATTAAACTCTATATCTTCTATGAGAAGGGTTTAGAAGGGAAGATCGAGAGATTTAAAAAAGGTCTTGAAAAATCTGCGAAGGAGTTTAGCAATTTCACAGGCGGGATAAGCATTGAAATTCAAGAGAGACATCCAATAGAAAAACTTATACCAGACTTTAGTAAATTAAAAAATTTGAATTACTCTAATCTTCTACATCTTGATTCTATAGATTTGCTTTTTAATCTTCTATATTTTAATTGCAGGCTGAAGGGTTTAGTTGATTTTGTGCAGTATAGGACTTCCAATAAATCCTCTTTGGGCATTTTGCTTTTGCTTGACACAGATATTAGAGAGGAAGGAGGAAGTTATCCTTTCTGGGATGACTTTAGCTTTATCTATGAATTTTTTAGCCTACCAGTGCAAACATTAAACAGGTCAACTATAAATCTCTTTTGTGATTTTGCAGAAGGAAAAGAAGATTCAAAAAATGTGCAGGGAATATATAAAAACTTAGTTATAAGCCTTTTAAAGGATTTTAAAACTCTTGAGTTTGAGTTTAAAGGATTTAATCTTCCCGATAATTTAAATGTTTTTGCAATTCTTGAAAAACCTTCCAACGGATTTTGCTATAAAATAGGAGCCTATGATCAGAATATTTATAGACACTATCTTTATGAAATATACAAAATCAGTATACATGGAAATAGAGCAAGCGTAGAATTAGAAGATAAATATCTCATTCTTAAGGGGGGTTTAGATTTTGAAATTGATAAGTTTAGAAGATGGATAGAAGAGAAAGCAAAAGAACAGGGAACTAAGTTTTGCTTTATAACTGCAGGAACCTGGAAAAACTCATATATAAATGGAATAATAAGCAGATCTGTTGAGAGTAGTAATATAAAATCAAAAAGTCTATTTGTTGAGTTTTCTGAACTTCCAACTGCATATATATCAGACAGAGCCCAGGAAGATTGCTTCGTTATATACTCAAGTGAGTTTAATAAACTAAAGGAGAGCTTAAGAATTGAAGGTAAAAGAGACACAGTCAGCATAGCTATAAAACCTGCAGATATTAAAGATGAAAGCAGGTTCAGGTTAGACGATGGAGAATTTTTCTATCACTCTTCACTTCAGGTATTATCTACCGATGGTTTAGGATGGGAAAGGGATGAAGTCTACTCAGAGCGTAGAAATTTGTTTCTTTTCACCGTGCTTGCCCTATCTCAATACGAAAGTGAATCCTTTCAATCTCCCTATAGCAAGCTTAATCTTTGGCAGAAACGCAAGAATATTTATCTAAAAATTAGGAGGAATAACGAAGATTATCTGATTCCCCTTAATGCAATCCTCTACGAGATGGTCTACCTCATAAGCAAAATTCCAGCTGATGAAGATCTGGATTAAAGAGAGGAGGCCTCGAAAAGATTATTTTCTCATTAGTTGTTAAATCTTAAGCCTCCAATTTAACCCTTCAACCTGCGTGTTTCAAATATTCGAAATCTAATGAAAGCTACAATTTATTTAATATTTTACTTGATATGCCTTGAAAGATTGACTCCCGCAGGACACCAAGTTATCATTAAAAATCATGAGCATTCGTAAAGAGCTAATCAACAAGATTATTTGTGAAAGGCTGGAACTCTTTTTCAAACTCAGTGAAAAGGATTTTATTGTCCCAGGTGTTGAGGATGCTATTGAAATCAACAGAAGGACGATGGAGTTAACTGGAGAGGCCTTTGGAGTGCGTGATGAAAATCTCTTGCATTCAGCTTTTGAGGCAGTTTATGAATATGCTCAACTTAAAAATGAAAGAAATCCAGAGGTGCTTTCTTTTGTTCTTTTTGTTGAACTTATAAAGAAAAATCCTTTTCTGGCAGGTAACAAGCAAACAGCGATTGTTCTCTGCGAACTTATGCTACGCCTTAACGGAATTCAAAAGGAAATTTCAAATGATGCTTATTATCGTATGGCACATGCTGTTGCAAAGGGAGAAATTCAGGATCCCTATGTTCTAAGTGAGATGGCTTTTAGGAAAATTGCTCTCGGTATTAAATTCTGGAAAAGTTGATGCTTAAATATCTTCTATCGTATAAGAATTTAAAGAATAGTTCATCTCAAAGTTGGTTAAAGCAATTCTTAAGCACGAATAACGGTGG
>CAZQQV010000066.1:0-6956 GCA_964595655.1 uncultured Caldimicrobium sp. | reverse complement strand
TCGGCCCTTGTTATTGGGCTTATTGCCTCTTTTCATGTTCTTCCCTCACATCTTGCAGTGGCAGCCCTCTGGGTAACTGTCTTTATTGAGAAACTTGCCTATTCGCGTAACCGCCCTGATTATCTTGATTTTATCAAACGCTTTACTCTTTTACTTTTAATTTTTAGTTTTATCTTTGGATCTTTATCGGGTATTGGCATCTGGTACTCAGCAACTGTATCCAGTCCCAGAGGCATTTCAGGACTGATTCACAACTATGTTTGGGGCTGGGCAACTGAATGGGTCTTTTTCCTAATTGAAATTGCAACTATTTATGCCTACTATTACACTCTTGGCAAGGTGGATCCCAAAACCCATATCCGTATCGGCTATCTCTATGCCCTTGCTGCCTGGATCAGTATGATCATCATAACAGGTATTCTTGCCTTCATGTTAACCCCTGGAAAGTGGCTTGAAACTGGGGACTTTTTTGACGGCTTCTTTAACCCCACTTATTTCCCCCAGCTCTTTGCAAGAACTTTTCTTATGTTTGGAATTGCAGGAATTTATGGCCTTCTCATTACCTCAACCTTGAAAGAGGCAACCAAAATTGACCTTACCAAAATCATCTCAAGGGTTGCCTTTGCTGGTATGATTCTTGGGGGTCTTTTTGTTATTTGGTATACTTTTAAGCTTCCCCAAAGTGCCAAAGAACTCTATTCTGGACTTGCCTACCTTTCAAAGCTTGGTAAAGTTGCCCTTGCCTGTTATCTAATTTTAACTCTCTATTTCTTACTTACGGGCTTTGTAATTCCAAAATTAAATAATTTTGCTCTTTCCTTTATTCTTATAATTGTTGCCTTTCTTGGAATTCTTGCTGCAGAAGGTATTAGAGAGGGATTGAGAAGGCCCTATATTATTAATTACTTTATGTATGGACATCAGGTAATTGCTAAGGATCTTCCTGCCAAAAACATCAAGGCTGAAATAGAAAAGTTTCAACAGGAGGGCATCCTTTCAAGGCTTGGCTATTTACCAGAATCCTTGAGAAAGATCACCCCTGAAAATCGTTTAGAGGTAGGAAGAATTATTGCTCTTCATAATTGTGCAAATTGTCATGCCTTTACAGAAAAGGGACTAAGGCCTCTTCCAGCGCTACTTGGCAAGCTTTCCCCACAAAGCCCTGATGATATTGATGCATTTCTTTCTGCCCTTGGATCCTATCCTTATATGCCGCCTTTTGCCGGGAATGATGAAGAAAGAAAAGCTGCTGCTGAATATCTTTTCACCTTAATTAAAAAGTAAAAAAGGAGGTCAGCCATGACCATAGGAGAATACATTAAAGCCATGAGAGATATTGCAGGGCTTCCCTCTCCTCCTATAATTTTTGACATTTTTCTTGTGCTTACCTTTGCCCTACATATTTTAGCTGTAAATCTGGTCCTTGGTTCTCTTGGCCTTATAATCTGGGGAAAAATTAAGGGGAATGAAAACTGGCGCCGGCTTTCTGCCTCTCTCTCTAGACTGGTTGTCAACTCCATCTCCTGGGCTGTGGTCTTAGGTGTTGCTCCCTTGCTCTTTATTCAGGTAATTTATGACCCCTTCTGGTATACCGCTAACACCCTTTCTGCAGTATGGGCCTTACTCTTTCTTGTATTTATAGCGCTTGCCTTCGTCTTTGCCTACTTTTTCTACCTCGGAGGAGGTTATGAAGGTAAAGGCAACATCCTCTGGCCTTTGCTATCCCTTGCCCTTCTCATTTTAGCAGGAATTGTCATCCATGCCTTAACGGTAACCCAGCTCTATCCTGAGAAATGGCCAAGCTTTGCAACGCAAAATAATACGTATATTTCAAGTGGTAAATATCTTCATGGTTTTGAAATCTTCAGATTTCTTCACTTTATGCTTCCTGCTTTTGCCGTAACAGGGGTCTGGCTCATCTTTTATTCAAAGTATTTCCGGGAAAAATACGATCCTTCCTATCTTGACTGGGTAGAAAAATTGGGAGCTAAGCTTGTCCTCATCTTTTCACTCCTTCAGGCTGTAGTTGGCTTTCTATGGCTTATTACTCTTCCCAAGAATCTTAATTTCATGACCAATCCCTTCTTTATCCTTGCCCTTATAGTTGGTCTTCTTTTCATAGCCTTCCTCTTTTATATCCAGAAAAATCCTGCCAGATTTGCTGTGCCCGTTGCCCTTTTCCTTGGTATTACCGTTCTTTTAATGAGTGCAGCCCGTGAGGCTTTAAGAATGAGTTATTTCGGCTTGGTGGGATATACCTTTGCTGATTATCCCGTTAATCTCTCCCTGGGCTCCCTTGTGCTTTTCTTGCTCACCTTTCTTATGGGATTGATTGTCCTTTATTACACCGCAGTTGTAGCTTATAGAGCCGGAAAAGGCATTAAAGAAGTGGGTGCCCACAAACTTGGAAAGGTCTCTGTTATTCTAATGTGGCTCTGGATTGTAGTAATGGTTATCATAGGCATTTATATATCACTTAAAAACGGTGCCCTCTTTTAGACTCATCTGGCCCCTTTACCGGGGGCCTTCTCTCTTTCTTTTTTACTGGAAACTATTATATTTATGATTGATGAGAGAAAATCCCCTGCCACTTAATCTTTATATTGTCCTTGCCCTCTCCGTCTTTATTCTTGGACTTTTTATATATTTGCTTTTACCCTTTTTACTGGTTATTTTTTGGGGTGGTGTTCTTGCCTTTTTTTTCTATCCCCTTTATCTGAGAATCAATAAAGTCTTACGCGGAAAAAGAGCTCTCTCAGCCATCTTAACAATTACTATCTTCATCTTTTTTGTCTTAACACCCTTTTCCTTTTTAGGAATCCTCTTTTACACCCAGGTTGTTAATCTCCTTGAAAACTTAAACTTAACTGCCCTACAAAATCTCTTTGAATCCCTTCACAATCTCAAGGAAAAGCTCTTCTTTTCAAAGTTTTATTACTATCTAAAGCCCTACCTGGACACCTTACTGAACCAGCTACCTCAGAGCTTCTCTAAGATTGCAGAGACTCTCCTTCAGTCTCTGAGCTCCTTTGTTTTCGGAAGTTTTGGATTTCTTATAAAGGTTGCCTTTACAGTCTTTACACTCTATTATTTTCTTGTGGATGGTGAAAGGATTGTTTTTGCGTTAAAAGAGCTAATACCAGGTGAAGAGGAGACAAAAGATAAGATTTTTCAAAAGATCTCTCTTATTCTTAAAGGGGTGCTTTATGGAAATGTTTTAACAGCTCTCATTCAGGGAATCCTTTCTTTGATAATCTATTTTCTCCTTGATCTCCCCCAATATGTCTTTTTTGCCTTTTTAACCATGCTTGCCTCTTTTATCCCCTTTATGGGAACTGCCCTAATCTGGCTTCCCCTATCTATTTATTTATTCATTATAGGAAGTTATCTAAAAGGGCTAATTTTAATAATTTCGTGTGCTTTGACCGTTGCGCAGGTAGACAATCTTATCAAACCTTTTCTAATCGGTGGAAAGACAAAGATTCATAATCTCCTTATGTTCTTTGCTGTTCTTGGAGGAATAACCCGCTTTGGGTTAACGGGCCTATTTCTTGGCCCACTGATTCTTGGGCTAACTCTCTCTATCCTTGAGATCTATAAAACCAAGTGGCTCACTCACTCAGAAGATACGAACAATTCTTAATTTTAAGCGTATGCCGGAACTTCCTGAGGTTGAAACCATAAAAAGAGACCTTGAAAAGGAATTAACCGGGGCTATCCTCAAAGGGGTTTTTATCCATAATGAAAATTTCCTCAAAAGACACCATCTCACCAAAGAAGACTTCAAAGCCATAGAGGGAAAGGCCGTAGAAGCCCTTGAAAGAAAGGGTAAATTTCTATCTTTCCTTTTTGAGGAAAAGGCCTTGATATTCCATCTTGGCCTTACAGGAGCCCTGATATTTAATCCTGTGAGAAAATCTTCTATCAATCCTTCCCATGCCGTATTGAGCCTTTACTTTGATAAAGGGGAGCTTCTTTTCAGGGATATGCGAAAATTTGGTAAAGTTTTTTTGTTATCCCGAAAAAAGCTTCCTGAATTTTTTGCGAAAATTGGTCTTGATGCCTTAGAGATATCCTATGAAGACTTTAAGAGATCAATTGTAAATCACAGGGGAAATATAAAGGCCTTTTTCTTAAGTCAAAAATATATTTCTGGGCTTGGGAACATTTATACTGATGAACTCCTTTTCAGGGCAAGAATTAGCCCCTTTAGACGGGGCCTTGACCTCTCAGAAGAGGAAATATTAAGGCTCTATCAGGAAATGAAGACTCTATTAAATGAAGCCATTGCATTGAGAGGCTCATCCATTCGGGACTATGTTGACGGTGAGGGAAAAAGAGGGCACTTCCAGGAAAGACACTTAGTTTACGGAAAGGCAGAAAGCCCCTGCCCCATCTGCCAAACTCCACTCAAGCGAACCCTCATTGCTCAAAGAGGCACAACCTATTGCCCGAACTGTCAGAAATGAAATCCCTTAAGGGTGAAACCTTTATTTTTCAGGTAGAACCAGAAAAAGCAGGGCTTCGGCTTGACCATTACCTTAAAGAAAAACTGCCAGAGCTTACCCGTTCAAGGATTCAAAAACTGATTGAAGAAGGCTTAGTCACAGTAAACCAGGAAAGAGCCAAGGCAAGTCAAAAGACAAAACCTGGACAAACAATTGTGGTGCTCTTTCCCCCAGATGAACCCCTTCAACTAACTCCTCAGGAAGTGCCCTTTGAAATCCTCTATGAAGATGAAGACCTTGCGGTAATCTATAAGCCAAAAGGGGTAGTTGTGCATCCTGCCCCAGGCCATAGAGAGGGAACCTTGGTTCATGGCCTTTTAATGAGACTGAAAAATCTTTCAGGGATTGGAGGTATATTAAGGCCTGGCATTGTTCATCGCTTAGACAAGGATACCTCAGGGCTTATGCTTGTTGCCAAAAATGATTTTACCCATCAGGCCTTAGTAAAGGCATTTAAGGAGAGAGAAATCGAAAAGGAATATCTCGCCATCCTTTACGGAAAAATCACACCTGGTAAAGGCAAAATAGAAAAACCCATTGGAAGACACCCAGTTCATCGAAAAAAAATGGCCATTCTTAAGGAGGGAAAAGAGGCTATCACCCTTTATGAAGTTATTAAGTATTACAAAAAGGCCTCTTATGTGCTTGCAAAACCCATAACCGGAAGAACCCATCAATTAAGGGTTCATTTCAGTTCCCTTGGACATCCTATTCTTGGGGATCCTCTCTACGGAGGCCTAAAATTTGATGTGCCAAGGCCTGAAAGATTGATGCTTCATGCAGCAAGAATTACTTTTTTACATCCAAAAAAAAAAGAAATCCTTTCCTTTTACAAAGAACCCCCTGAAGATTTCAAAAGCTACCTTGAGATTCTTGAAAACCTATGATAAAGGATTTCCATGCTTAAAAAAGTGGCTATAACTGGAGGAATTGCAACAGGAAAAAGCACCTTTCTTAATATTCTTAAAAACCTTGGGTTTCTCTGTTTATCCTGTGACGATATTGTAAAATATTTATATCAAAAAAGTGAAATCAAAGAAAAAATTACAAAACTTTTTGGAGAGAAAATTTACAAGGATGACGGGACACTTAACACCGAGGCCATACTTGAAAAAATTATTGCTCATCCTGGGCTTAAAAAGGAGCTTGAAAAGATTCTTCATCCAGAGGTTTTAAAGGAGGTTTTAACTTTTTTTAAAGAGGCAGAAGAAAGGGGAGAGAAAATCTGTTTTGTTGAGGTCCCCCTTCTTTTTGAAGCCTCCTGGGAAAAATATTTTGATGAGATTTGGGTCATAACCTGTTCCGAAGAAACCCAAAAAGAGAGAATTAAAAAGCTTAAAAGGCCTGAACTTTTTATGAAACTGGCAAAACTCCAGCTTCCCTTGAGAGAAAAAGAAAAAAGGGGAGATAGAGTTTTTTCATCAGAAAAGCCAAAGGAGAAACTTGAGGAAGAGCTCAAAATTCTCCTAAAGGGGTATTTAGAAGGGAATAACCACCCTCGGTAAACCCGTGAAAGAGGAAATCCCTTCCGAGCCTCCTTACACAGAAATTGTGAAGAGAAGTGGCTTCAGATAATTTCCTCAAAGGCCGTGCAGAAAAACTAAAAATACCCTCGGGATCTCCAATTATTAAAGGCGAAAGGATAACAAAAACCTCATCCACTAAACCTTCCCCTAAAAAGGCCCCCTGAATCTTTCCTCCACCTTCAACGAGAATGGAAAGGATATTTTCCGATAAGGCTTTTTCCATAAGGGCCTGAAGATCAATTTTTCCATTTTTTAAAGGAAGTTTCCAGATTTCAACGCCTTTTCTTTTAAAGGGAGTGAGTCTCTCTTCGGGGACTTCATTTCCGCAACAAAGTATGGTTCTTTTATCCTCAGAAACCTCAAAGACCTTAAAATCAGGGTTTAACTCAGCCTTGGTATCTAAAATAATTCTTATGGGATTTTTCCCTTTTACAAGACGCGTTGTAAGTTGGGGATCATCGTTAAGAACGGTGTTTTTTCCCACAAGGATTGCGTCACTGATTGCCCTGAGTTTGTGAGCAAACTTTAAGGCCTTATCCCCTGAAATCCATTTAGAATCACCACTTGAAACTGCAATCCTTCCATCAAGACTCTGAGCAACCTTTACCATCACCCAGGGTCTTTTCCTGAGGATACGGCTAAGAAAAAATCGGGTTAAGTACTTTACTTCTTTCTCAAGAACACCTGCTTTAACCTCAACTCCCTTTGCCTTTAAAAGGCTAAGCCCATTACAGGCAATGGGATTAGGATCCCGAATTCCGCAAATCACCTTCTTTATGCCAGCTTCAAGGATGGCCTCAGTGCAGGGAGGGGTTTTTCCGTAATGACAGCAGGGCTCAAGGGTTACATAAAGATAGGCCCCTTTTGCAAGCTCTCCTGCTTTTTTTAAAGCCTCCCTTTCTGCATGGGGCTTTCCCCAGGC
>CAZQQV010000065.1:0-7020 GCA_964595655.1 uncultured Caldimicrobium sp. | reverse complement strand
TCGTTTTCTTTCTAAATTTAAATTTAAAATTTTTGAGGAATGTCCCATATTGTTGAGTGCCTCTCTCAAGGAAGACAACACCCTTTTTACTTCAGATTTAACCAATCCAGACCTTTATTTTCAAGACAATCTCCTTGTTCCCAAGGGTAGTATTCACATTTTCCGGAGTCGTTTTCTTTATGAAAACTGCTGTTATGAAAAATTTGTGGTTAGAAATTTTCATTTATCTCCTGTTGAACTTATTATTTCCTTTTGCTTTGGAAGTGACTTCGCTGATATTTTTGAAGTGCGAGGATTTAAAAGAAAAAAAAGAGGAACCCTTTTTCCTCCCCAAATAGAAAAAAATAAATTAAAGCTTGGTTATGAGGGTCTTGACAGCAAAAAAAGATTTTTCGAAATTTCCTTTAATCACTTACCAGAAAATTTTTGTGAAGACTGTGCAAGCTTTAAAATAACCCTTGCTCCAAAAGAAGAATATCAACTTTTAATTACCTTAAAGTGTTTCATAGAGGACGAAATTTATTCTAAATTATCTTATTCAAAGGCCTTATATTTATTAAAAAAACATTTTGCAGATTGGGAAGAGGAAAGTTGTAAAATTTATACTTCTAATACCCATTTCAATCAATGGGTGAAACGCTCTTTTGCTGATATTGTAATGCTTACTTCTCACACTCCCTTTGGTCCTTATCCTTATGCTGGTGTCCCTTGGTTTAATACCATATTTGGAAGGGACGGAATAATAACTTCCCTTGAGTGTTTGTGGATAAACCCAGAGCTTGCTAAGGGAACCCTAGCTTATCTTTCAGAAACTCAGGCCAAAGAGTTTAGCCCTGCTCAGGATGCCCAGCCTGGGAAAATTGTTCATGAAATAAGAACAGGGGAGCTTGCAAAAACTGGTGAAATCCCCTTTGCAAGATACTACGGAAGTGCAGATGCAACCCCTCTTTTTGTAATTCTTGCAGGAAAATATTTTGAAAGAACAGGGGATCTTGATTTTATTAAAAGAATTTGGAAAAGCATTGTTATGGCTGTTGAGTGGATGGAAAACTATGGAGACATAGATGGTGACGGCCTTATTGAGTATGAACCATCAGAAATTGGGCTTGTCAATAAAGGCTGGAAAGATTCTGAGGATAGTGTGTTTTATGAAGATGGAGGCCTTGCTAAGCCCCCCATTGCCCTTGTGGAAATTCAGGGATATGCCTATCGTGCCAAAAAGGAAGCAGCAAAGCTTGCAAGACTTTTAGGGGAAAAGGACCTTGCAATAAGGTGGGAAAAATCTGCAGATACAATAAAAGAGCTCATTGAAGAAAAATATTGGTGTGAAGATATAAAATGTTATGCCCTTGCCCTTGATGGAGATAAAAGGCCCTGCAAAGTTAGAACAAGCAATGCAGGGCATCTGCTTTTTACAAAGGCTATCCCACTTTCAAGAGCAAGGGAGCTATACAATCTTTTTTTTGAAAACCATTTCTTTTCAGGGTGGGGAATAAGAACCCTTTCTTCTTTGGAAAAAAGATATAACCCCCTTTCCTATCACAATGGCTCTGTCTGGCCTCATGATAATGCCATCATAGGATATGGCTTCTCTCTTTACGGACTTAAAGATGGAACTTTAAAAATTCTTGAAGCCCTCTTTGAAGCAAGCACCTTCTTTAAACTGCATCGCATCCCTGAACTTTTTTGCGGTTTTAAAAAAAGGCCCAATGAAGGTCCCACTCACTATCCTGTTGCCTGTCATCCTCAGGCCTGGGCAGCAGGGGCTCTCTTTTTACTCCTTCAGGGTTGCCTCGGCCTTTCCTTTGAAGATAATAAAATCTCCTTTTATCACCCCTTACTGCCTCATTTTATAGAAGAGCTCTGGATAAAAGATCTTAAGTTTAAAGATGGAAAAGTGGATTTGTATTTCAAAAACTATGGGGAAGATGTGGTCATAAATGTAATTAAAAAAGAAGGGAATATCAAAATTTTAATTGAAAAATAAAATCTTTCCTAAAGCTTTCTCTCAGGGGTTGTTTTTATAAAAAATTGGATTAAATTTCCAAAACTTAACAAATCTCTAAGAGAGGTGAATTCTTATGCCCAAGATGAAAACTAATAGAAGCGCAGCCAAAAGATTTAAGGTCACAGCTACTGGAAAGATTATGCACAGAAAAAGCGGAAAAAGTCATCTTTTGAGAAAGAAAAGTTCCAAGCGAAAGAGAGCCCTAAGCAAACCAAAGGAACTCTTTAAAGGCTACTATTCTCACATTGCCAAAATTATTGCTGATAAATTTTAAAAAATTTTTTTCCTTTGAACAAATCACAAGGGGGGTAACAAAAAATGCCAAGGGCAAAAGGTGGACCAAAGACAAGGAGAAGGCATAAAAGACTTCTCAAACTTACCAAGGGCTACTGGGGGCAGAGAAAGAATGTTTTTAGAAGGGCAAAGGAAACCCTGGAAAGGGCCCTTGTTTATGCTTACAGAGACAGACGCCAGAGAAAAAGAGATTTCAGAAGGCTCTGGCAGATTAGAATTAATGCTGCAGCCCGTTTAAATGGGCTTAATTACAGCCGTTTTATGGGAGGCCTAAAGAAAGCAGGAATTGAACTTGATAGAAAAGTGCTTGCCTATCTTGCTGTAAATGAGCCTGAAACTTTCAGCAAAATCGCTGAAATCGCTAAAAAAGTCTGGCAATAAATGAAACCTGAAGAGATAGAAGCCCTTAAGAATAGGGCATTAAGGGAAATATCTGAAGCAAAATCCCTTACAGATCTTGAGGCTCTTAAAGTTAAATATCTTGGAAAAAAAGGCGAAATCACTCAGGCTTTAAAGTCTCTAAAGGACCTCTCCATAGAAGAAAAAAGAATCTTTGGCAGTAAAATAAATGAACTAAAAGAGCTTATAGAGGGGTTATATCAAGAACGAAAAAGGGTCTTAATTCTTGAAGAGGAAGATCGAGAGAAGGGAATTGATCTTACCCTCCCAGGAAGGAGACCCGAAAGAGGGGCCCTTCACCCCTTAACTTTGGTAATTGAGGAAATCTGTGAGATCTTTACACGACTTGGCTTTGAGATAGTAACAGGGCCTGAAATTGAGTCAGATTATTATAATTTTACCGCTTTGAACATTCCTGAGTGGCATCCTGCAAGGGACATGCAGGCAACCTTTTATCTTAAAAACGGAGCCTTACTCAGGACCCATACCTCTCCCATGCAAATAAGGGCCATGCTTGAGAGAACCCCGCCTCTTAGAATAATTGCCCCAGGTAAGGTTTATCGCTGTGATGCCGATGTGAGGCACTCCCCTATGTTTCATCAGGTTGAAGGTCTAATGATCGATAAAAGAACCAGTTTTTCAGACTTAAAGGGAATTCTTTCCTTTTTTGCCAGGGAAATCTTTGGAAAAAAAACGAGGGTTCGCTTTAGACCAAGCTATTTCCCCTTCACAGAGCCAAGTGTAGAGATGGACATAAGCTGTGTTATCTGTGATGGTAAGGGTTGCAGGGTTTGCAGCCAAACTGGCTGGCTTGAAATCCTTGGGGCAGGCATGGTTCATCCCGAGGTCTTAAAGGCTGTAAATTACGATACAACTAAGTGGCAGGGCTTTGCCTTTGGACTTGGTGTGGAAAGAATTGCCATGATAAAGTTCGGAATTGATGACATAAGGCTTTTCTTTGACAATCACCTTTATTTTCTTGAATCCTTTAAATAGAGAGTGAGTTATGCGGGTTCCCATAAGCTGGCTTTCTGAGTTTATTGACTTAAAAAAATCTCCTGAAGAGATTGCAGAGATTCTCACCCTTTCTGGGCACGAAGTTGAGGAGATCTTTGATCCCTATGCCAAGCTTGGAGAGATAGTTACTGTCAAAGTCCTTGAAGTAGAAACACCTCAAGAATTAAAAGAGCTGGTTCTTTGTAGAGTTACCGACGGTAAGGAGACCTATTCAGTCTTAACCACTGCAAAGGATAAGGTAAAACCGGGGCTAATTCTTGCCCTTGCCAAACCTGGAAGTTATACCTTCCTTCATCAAAAAGTGGAAGTAAAGGAAGTGAAAAGATATCGCTCAGAGGGGATGTTTTTATCTCCCTTTGAGGCAGGAGTTTCTGAAGAAAAAGAAGTGTTTCTTGATTTTCCAGAAGATACTCCTCTTGGTAAATCCATATATGAGATTCTCAATATTAAAGAGCCAGTTCTTGAGATAGCTATAACTCCAAATAGAGGGGATTTACTTTCCATTTATGGAGTTGCAAGGGAGTTAAACCTTATTTGTGGCTGGGAATTAAGGCCCCTTTCTTTTGATGAAGAGCTATTAAAGGGAAAGCCCTTTCCTGGAGAGATAAAAATCCTTGATGAGGAGGGATGTTTTCGTTATATTGGAAGGCTTTTTAGAGGGGTTAAAATTTCAGAAAGCCCTTTCTTTATTTTAAAACGGCTTTTTCTTTGCGGGCTTAAGCCCATAAACAATATTGTGGATATTACCAATTATGTACTTTTTGAGATAGGGCAACCTCTTCATGCCTTTGACTGGGAAAAAATTTCTGGTAAAAGGATTTTAGTTAGGAGAGCCAAACCCGGAGAAAAGCTTCTTATGCTTGATGGAGTGGAAAGAATCTTGACAGAAGAGGATCTTGTTATTGCTGATGGGGAAAAAGCCCTTGTTCTTGCAGGTATTATGGGAGGAGAAGACTCTGGAGTAAAAGCAAATACCCAGGATATTTTTCTTGAGGCTGCCTGGTTTAATCCCAAGTGGATTAGACTTTCTGGAAAAAGACATCGCCTTACAACTGAGAGTAGTTATCGCTTTGAAAGAAAGGTGGATCCAGAGGGAGTTCTTCTTGGAGCATTAAGAGCAACAGAATTAATTCTGAAATTTGCTAAGCCTTCAGAGTTTTCTGAAATTGTGGATGTCTATCCAAGACCCTTCAAAAGTCCTCTTATTGAAATTACACCTCAAAAAATCACTAAACTCCTTGGTTTTGAAATAGAAAAATCCTTTATTGAGGAAACCTTTAGAAAACTTGGAGAACTTCAAATAGAGGAAAACTCTTATAAGTTAAAGCCCCATACCTTTAGGCAGGATCTTGAAATTCCTGAAGACCTTGTTGAGGAAGTGGCAAGACTTTATGGATACGACCGCATTCCTGATACCTTTCCCGTAGCAGAACTTAAAGCCAAGGCCCCAAGGCTTGAACTTCAGCTTGAGAGAAAAATAAGAGAAATCTTAAGAGGTTTTGGCCTGTTTGAAGTAATCACTTATAGCTTTATCAATCCCGAAACTTTACAAAAGTTACATCTTCCAAAGGAAGATGAAAGATTAAAGGTAATGGAGCTTGAAAATCCCATTGCCTCTCATCTTTCTGTAATGAGAACCTCTTTAATTCCAGGGCTTCTTGAGGTAGCAATATTCAATTCAGCAAGAGAGGTTGAAGATCTTTCTATTTTTGAATTGGGCAAAGTCTTCTTCCCGGGGGAAGAACTTGCAAAAGAACTTATCCATCTTGCCATTCTTCTTAAAGGAGAAAAGAAACTTCTTCCTTGGGAAGGTTATAAAAGGAAATATGATCTTTTTGATCTAAAAGGTATCCTTGAAGAGTTCTTTTCGGCCCTTTCTCTTGAGGTTGAATTTAGGCCCTTTTCTCAAGAACCCTTTCTTAAAAGGGGCTTTTCCTATGATCTTTATATGGCAGGAGAAAAAATTGGGTTTGCTGGAGCTCTAAAAAATTATGTGCTTGAAAGTCTTGATTTAAAAAGACCAATTTTTGTTGCAGAAATTAATCTTTCAAGGATCTATGAATGCTATTTTGAGGTTAAAAAACCCATTCTCCTTCAAAAACCACCCAAATTTCCTTCCACCTTTAGGGACATAAGTTTTATTATAGACCAAGAGGTCCCCTTGGGAGAAATCCTTTCCTTCCTTAGGGGCCTTGAAATACCTTATTTTGAAAAAATGGAGCTTATTTCCCTTTATGAAGGTCCGCCTATTCCTGAGGGCAAAAAAAGTCTAACCCTGAGATTTTGGTTTAGAAGTGAGGAGAGGACCCTTCTTGATGAAGAGGTCAATTCTATACAGGATGAAATAGCTAAAAGAATTTTTGAACACTTTAAGGCCCAACCAAGATAATTAATGAAAAAATTAACGCGAAAGGAAATTATAAAGGAGTTACATCAACGAACCGGGCTTTCTCAAAGATTTCTTCAACTTTTTGTGGAAACCCTTTTTGAAGAAATAATAAGGGCCCTTGAACTAAAGGAAAAAGTCAAAATTGCAGGCTTTGGAGTCTTTATTCCCTACGAAACAAAGCCAAGAAAAGGAAGAAATGTTAAAACGGGAGAAGAAGTAATTATAAATCCCTTTAAAAAGGTCTCTTTTCATCTTGCCCCTACCTTAAGAGCTGAGCTTCATAATGAAAAGGAAAAATAAAAGGAATGAACCCCTGTTTTATTCTAACAAAGAGATATGTAAACTTTTAAATATCAAACCCCACATTCTTGACTATTGGGAAAAAAGAATTCCTGAAATTAAATCACATAAAATTGGAAAGAGAAAATTTTTCAAAAAAGAAGATTTGGAAATTCTTTTTAAGATTAAAAAGCTTCTTGATGAAGGCTATACTTTAGAGGGAGTAAGAAAAAAATTATTTTTGCCGAAGGGAGATACAAAAATAAAAAAACAGGAAAGGGCAAGCCCAAGTTTATTTCCCGAGCTTTCTATACCTTCTCTCTCAAAGGATCTAACTGAGCCCTCCTCAAGTAAATCAGAAAATCTTAAAAGAATACTCAAAGAAGTCCTGGAAGAACTTAAGAAAATTTATAAGTCCCTTTAAATTAAACATTTTGAGAAATTTTTATCACATGCCTTGAATAAAAGCTATTTTGAAGTTATTTTATATTTAAAATTACTTTTAAAGGAGGTAGGCCATGCCACAGAGATTGGAGCTTTATAAGTGCAATGTTTGTGGAAATATTGTTTTAGTTATGCATGGTGGAAGAGGTCAATTGGTTTGCTGTAATAAGCCCATGGAGCTTCAGAAACC
>CAZQQV010000064.1:0-7049 GCA_964595655.1 uncultured Caldimicrobium sp. | reverse complement strand
CTCCTCCTGAGATTTTTGATAAAGGAGGGAAAGGTGCTCCCTCAATTTTTCAAGAGAGGAACTCTTAATGGCCTCCTTTATTTGTTTTACAATTTTAGCATAATAAGTTAAATTGTGAAGAGTAAGGAGACTATAAATTAACAACTCTTTGGCATGGAAAAGATGTCTTAAGTAAGCCTTGGTATAATTTCTGCAGGTATAACAATCACATTCCGGGTCAAGGGGTGAAAAATCTTCTTTATATTTTGAATTTTTTATAGAGATTATTCCTTGGGAAGTAAATAAAGTCCCCCTCCTTGCATTACGGGTGGGTAAGACGCAATCAAACATATCAATACCTCTCATTACAGCCTCAACGAGATCAAGGGGTGTCCCAACTCCCATTAGATATCGTGGGACCTTTTCTGGAAGTTCGGGGACAGCGATTTCAAGCATTTTGTTTCTCAACTCAAAGGGTTCTCCAACAGAAAGCCCTCCTATGGCGTATCCATTAAAGGGTAATTTCCCAATAAACTGAGCACTATGCCTTCTCAAATCTTCATACATTCCACCCTGCACAATCCCAAATAGGGCCTTCCCCTCTCTTTTGTTTTTTTCCCAGAATTCAAGCGATTTTAAGGCCCATTCATGGGTTAACTTGGTTAATTTTTCCGTTTCCTCTCTCTCAGAAGGGTAGGGTATACAGGTGTCAAGCACCATAAGAATATCTGAATTCAATTTTAATTGAATTTCAAGGGTGCTTTCTGGTGTCAAAAAATATTCACTTCCGTCAAGATGAGACTTAAAGAGAATTCCATCTGATTTAATTTTCCTAAAAGAGGAGAGACTGTAAACTTGAAAGCCTCCGCTATCAGTAAGGATAAGCCCCTTCCAATTCATAAATTTGTGAAGCCCACCTATTTTTTCTATAACATCTGGCCCTGGTCTTAAGAGGAGATGATATGTATTGGCAAGAATGATAGGATAGCCAAGGGAAGAGACCATCTCTGGAAAAAGGGCTTTAATTGAGCCAGCTGTCCCAACTGGCATAAAAACAGGGGTTTCAACTACCCCTCTTGGAGTAATAATTTTCCCTATTCTTGCCCCTGTTTTGGAATCAACAAAACGAATTTCAAATTTGAACATAGGAGTTAAAGTAACTTCTTTGCCCTTTCGCAGGCTTTGAGAAAATTAGGCCTCATTCTTTGAATAGTCTCTTCAGGAACACAGAAAGCAACTCTTATGTGATTGGGGACCCCAAATCCCCTCCCAGGAACAGCCAAAATTAACTCTTCCTTCAGAATTTCGCAAAATTTAAGGTCATCAATCGGCACTTTTGGAAACATAAAGAAACTTCCCTTGGGTTTGATAAATTCCAACCCCCCTTCTTCAAGAATTGCACAGAGAAGATCTCTTCTTTTTTTATAAATTTCCACATTTACCTTTGCAAAGGCACATTCAGCAATCAATCTTTGTGCAAGGGCTGGTGCATTAACAAAACCAAGAATTCGGTTGGCAAGAATCAATGCATCTATCACTTTTTCTTTGTTTTCCATTTCGGGATGCACAGCAACAAAACCAATTCTTTCCCCTGCAAGGGAAAGCTCCTTAGAAAAGCTATAGGCAACAAGGCTGTTCTTATAAAAATGAAAAATAGAAGGAACTTCTGTATCATCAAATACGAGATTTCTGTAAGGTTCATCTGATATAAGATATATAATCTTTCCATAGGCCTTACTTTTCTCTTCCAGAAGTTTAGAGAGCCCCGCTATTTCCCTTTCTGTATAGACCTGGCCTGTGGGGTTGTTGGGAGAATTTAGTAAAACAGCCTTAGTGTTAGGAGTAATAGCCCTTTCAAAGGCCTCAAGATCTAAAGAAAAATCATCCTTTGTGGGGACAGGAATGGGTTTCCCCTGGTGATTTTCCACATAAAAGAAATATTCCACAAAGAAGGGAGAGGGAAATAAAACCTCATCCCCTGGATCAAGAAGGGCTTTAAAAATTATATTTAGCCCTCCTGCAGCTCCGCAGGTCATAATTATTTCGTTAAGTGAAATATTTATTTTATGTTCTTCAGAAACTTTCTTTGCCATAATTTCTCTGACAAAAGGAAATCCTGCATTGGGCATGTAGCGATGATAGGAGGGATCATAATTTTCTGCAAATTTTTTTAGGGCGATCCTTACCTCTTCAGGGGGAGGTAAATCCGGATTCCCAAGGCTTAAATCAAAGACCTTATCTTCCCCATGAATTTTCTTAAGTTTTAATCCCTCCTCAAACATTCTTCTAATCCAGGAACTTCTTTCAAGATAGCTATTCATGAGCTGAGAAATGCTCATAGGCCCTCTACCTCCCAGTAATTCTTAAAGTTCAAAAGATCTGCAATTTTGTTAAAGAGTTCTTGGGAATAGGATGAAGGACTTAACTCCTTTGGAATAGTAACTTCTAATTGATTACTTAGGGTTTTAATAACAGTTGCAAAACCTTCAGAGAGATTATAAAGATTATATCCTCCCTCAAGGGTAAAGAGAATTTTATTATTGGCAGAAAACGCAGCGATTTCCATTAAAATTTTCACAATTCCTGCAAGGCCATTTAAGGTTAACTCAAGGCTTCCCAAGGGATCTCCCTTAAGGGAATCAAAGCCTGCTGAAACAAGTAAGACTTCGGGTTTAAACTGTTTAGCAATAGGCTTTAGGAGATATTTATAAAAGAACAAAAAGTCATGGTCATCAGAGTAAGCCTTTAAGGGGACATTAATAGTGTAACCCCTTGCAGAACCCCCGCCAATTTCATTGTAATTTCCTGTTCCTGGGTAGTGGGGATATTGATGGGATGAAAAAAATAAAACCTCTGGATCTTCATAAAAGGATTTTTGAGTGCCGTTTCCGTGGTGCTGATCAAAGTCCACAATAAGAATACGTTTTTTCTGATAATAATACTTGGCATAGTAAGCAGCAAGGGCTACATTATTAAAGAGGCAAAAACCCATGGCTCTATCTCTTTCCGCATGATGCCCTGGAGGCCTAACTAAGGCAAAGGCATAGTCATAGTTATCCTCAAAAAGGAGTTTTAAAGCTGTTTTTTGGGCCCCTACTGCATACATGGCAGCCTCAAAGGAATATTCATTAGTTGAAGTATCGGGATCCAAGGAGAAATATGGCTTTCCAGAGGTGCTCTCTATTAATTTGTAAAGCTCCTCAGTATGATTCCAGAGAATCTCCTCTTTAGTTGCTCTCTCAGGCTTGTGAATTTCTATGAGATCTCTGAGATCCTTTTTTTCAAGTCTTTCTAAAATCGCCTCAAGACGCTTTGGGCTTTCTGGATGCCAGGCCCCAGGATTATGTTTCAAAAAAATTTCATCAAATATGATAGCTATTTTTTTCATAGCCCTTACCTCAAAAATTTTATTTGAAAAATATATAAGATAATCTACGAAAAACAACTATACAGGAAATTTTGATTTGAAATGGCCCTATTGTTTTTTGCAAGAATTGTGATTATATTTTAAATAATAACACAAAAGAGAGCCCGTTATGGAAGAGCTTGCAAGATTTGGGGTTTCCATTCCTAAACAGCTTCTTGAGGCCTTTGATAAATTCATTGAAAGAAAACATTATGCTAATAGGTCAGAAGCTATAAGGGATCTTATCAGGCAAAAACTTGTTGAGGAGGAGTGGAGGGAATCTGAGGAAGATGTAGCAGGGGTTATTACCTATCTTTATGACCATCATAAAAGAGAGCTTGCTGAAAAATTGCTGGATCTACAGCACGATTATTTTGATAAAATAATTACTACCCAGCATATTCATGTGGATCATGAGCGCTGTTTAGAGATAATTTTGGTTAAGGGAAAGGCAAATGAGATAAAGGACCTTGCGGACAAAATCCAGGCACAAAAAGGGGTTTTACATGTCAATCTTGCCTTAACCACCCTCGGAAAGAAAATACCAGCTTAAGGAGGCAAAAATGGCTGAAAAAGAGAAAGTTGAAAAATTAATCAACAAGGAAGGTCTCATTGCTTATCTTAAGGAACTTATTTCTCAAGTTGAGCAGGGCTATGTAATGGTTGGTGAAAAGCGGGTTGACCTACCAGAAAGTTTTGAACTGGAAATAAAATACAAAGAGAAGGAAAATAAAAAAGAAATTGAGTGGGAAATTGAGTGGAAATTTTAGTTAACTTTCTATTAATTGGAAGTTTATTTGAAAACGCTTTAAATCTACATTTTTAACTTTAACTTTTACCTTTTGTCCAATTTGGTAAATCTTACCTTTTTGTTTTCCAATTAGGCTTATCCCTTTTTCGTCAAGGACATATATATCATCAGTGAGATCAATGACCCTTACTACTCCACTGACCAAGTATTCTTCAAGATCAACAAAAAAGCCAAAGGCAGTAACTCCAGAGATTATCCCAGAGAAGGTCTCCCCAATTTTGTCTTTCATAAAAAAACACTGAAATTTTTTAATGACCTCTCTTTCGGCTTCTTCAGCGATTCTCTCTCTTGAGGAAAGGTGTTTTCCCATTTCTTCCAGTTCATCTTCAAAATAGGGAGGCTTCTTGTTTCTTAAAGCCCTTTTGAGGGTTCTATGAACCACAAGATCAGGATATCTTCTTATAGGTGAGGTAAAGTGGCAATAGCAGGTTGAGGCAAGCCCAAAGTGGCCTACATTTTGAGGAGAATATTTGGCCTGCTTTAGAGTGCGAAGAAGCAAGTGATGATAGAGATAACCCAGAGGATGGTCCTTTAAAGTCTCAAGAAGAGCTTGATAGAATTGCGGTGTTGGTTCCTCAGGAATCTCCATCTTTATATTTTCAAGGGGCAAAAATTCAAGAAGTTCTCTCAATTTATTTACATCGGGTGTTTCATGAATACGGTATAAAAAGGGGTAGCCCTTCTCTGTTAAGAACTCAGCAACAGCCTCATTGGCAGCTATCATAAAGTCCTCAATTAACATGTGGGCAAGATTTCTTTCCCTTTTTATGATATTCTCAATTTTTCCCTCAAGATTTATCACAATTTCAGGTTCAGGAAGGTCAAAGTCTAAGCTCCCCCTGGCAAGTCTCTTTTCCCTAAGAATTTGGGCAAGTTCTCCTGCCTCAAGGAGCATAGGATAAAGCTCTCTATATTTAGAAATTACCTCAGGATCTTTATCAACAAGCATTTTTTTGACCTCAGTATAGGTAAGTCTTGCATGGGATTTCATAAGACCTTCATAAAATTTGGTGGAGAAAATGTTTCCCTCTTTGTCATAATCTATTTCAACCACCATAGCAAGTCTATCTACATTGGGGTTTAAACTGCAAAGCCCGTTAGAAAGCTTTTTAGGGAACATGGGTAGAACCATGTTTGGAAAATAGACGCTTGTTCCCCTTTCATAGGCCTCTTTGTCAAGAAAAGAGGCCCTTTGCACATAATGAGCAACATCTGCGATAGCCACCCAGAGTTTATATCCCCTGGAGGTCTTTTTTACGCAAATGGCATCATCAAAGTCTCTTGCATTCTCTCCGTCAATGGTTACAAGGGGAATCTTTCTTACATCAACCCTTCCCCTTTTATCCTCTTCTCTTACTTCATCGGGAATTTTTTCAAGCTCCTTTTCAACTTTTTCACTAAATTCATAAGGAAGGTTGTAATTATAAATAGTGGCTAAGCAATGAGTGGAAATTTCTTCAGGATCTCCCAAATCTTTAATTATCTCACCAAGGGGCACTCCAAATTCTGATGTTGGCTGAATGATGCGAGCAACAACGAGATGCCCTTCCGTGGCTTTTTGTCTTCTTTTCTTGGGAATGAAAATCTCAAAGGGAAGTCTTCTATCCTCAGGCTCAACAAAGAAAAATTTGTGTCTTTTTACAAGATAGCCCACAATGTGCTTCCTTGGTCTCTCAAGGATATTGAGAATACTCCCTTCTGGGCCCTTGGAAGTGGTTCTTTCAATTCTTGCAAGCACAATATCTCCATCAAGGGCCTTCCCAATCCTTCTTGGAGGGATAAAAATGGTCTTCCCATCTTCAGTTTCCACAAAGCCAAATCCATCAGGATGAACCCTGAGTTTACCCTTTACCACGGAGATTTTTTCAGGGAGAGTATATCTTCTTTTCCTGATCTGGATGAGTTTTCCCTGATCAGTCAGATTTTTAATGATTTCTCTAATTTTGGGTCTCTCAGAGCTTGGTATGTGAAGGAGGTGATAAATCTCTCTGAGAAGCAGGGCTTTTTTTACGGTTTTAAAGAGATTAAGAATATCTTCTTCTGTAATAAAGCCTTTGTTTTTCTGGCTTGTTCTTGTGCTTTTCTTTTTTCTCCCCATTAAAAAATATTAGTTATTTAAGATTTAGATATCTAATGGCCTGTTCCAGATCCTCATCTGAAGATGTAATGTGAAGGCCTGCTTTGGGGCCCTCTCTAACGAGTTTTCTTAATTCTTCAGCGGTTTTGAATCGCCCCTGTTGAAAATAAGTTTCAAGGGAATCTTTCCCCTTGTGACATTTTAAACATTTAAAGGAATTGCTCGCAATCAGGAAGGAATCTTTGAAATAAAAAATAGACCCTGCAGCAAGAAAGAGAAGCAAAAAAGATAGAGAATACAATTTTTTTCCTCTCATTATTTTGAATTTTAATCATCTTTTTGGTTTTGTCAAATTCATATTGAGGCGCAAGCCAAAACTTGTTTTATGTTTTTGATAGCCGTAAGCACTTCAGTCTGCGAAAATTCACAAATCAGTCTTTTTGGTTGATAAATTGAGAAAGAAGATTAAATTACAATGATATCGGGGCGTAGCTCAGCCTGGGAGAGCACCGGCTTCGGGAGCCGGGGGTCGCAGGTTCAAATCCTGTCGCCCCGATATCCTTAACCTACTTCGCAATTTAAATATAATCTTAAGTCTTTCATATTTTTTTTATCACCTTCTCTTACCCATCGGTAGAATTATAAATTTTGTGTATGGCCAAACTGGGTTTAGTAAGATGGAGGCACCCCAAAAAATCACAAAAAAGGAGTTAAACGATTATGAGGCTGTAAAGGAGGAATTAGAGGAGGGGCGGAGGGCAAGATATGGCTCAAAG
>CAZQQV010000063.1:0-7285 GCA_964595655.1 uncultured Caldimicrobium sp. | reverse complement strand
AGAGTTTAGACACACAAGATGCCATATTATGAAACCATTAAAGTATAATGGTTCGGGAGCTTTGGAAAATTATTTTTAGATTTCTGGTAACTTATGCCCTTTAGGTTTTGAAAGGTTTTTAAAATTTTTTTTGTTTTCTGGTAGCCGCAAGCTTCAGCTTGCGTGAGGTTTTGAATTTTTATTGATTTTTTTGCAGGCTAAAGCCTGCGGCTACCTAAGTCATATATTTGATTTTGAATTTTTTAACGATTTGGATACACCAACAATAGAAGAATACATTATCAGGAAGACATGTTTGCAAAAAAAAGATAAAAGTAGAGGTTAAATAATGAGAAAGTTCAAGATACTATTGGATGGAAGTGGAACAGCCAGTGCTATATCAGTCATTAAAGGGCTTCTCAAACAAAGTGAATATGAAATATACTTGGTTAGCATTGATAGAGATCCCTTTAATGCCGGTAGATATTTATCTAATAAATTTTACACAGTTCCAACCGATCCCGAACCAAGAACCGAAGCTATTCTTGAAATATGTTATAAAGAAAAAATAGATTTGTTTATACCAATAATAGATGAAACCCTTTTAGAACTGGCGAGAAGACGGAAAGACTTTGAAAAAATAGGCACTTTTTTATTGCTGGCTCCTTTAGAAAGTCTAGAAATTGCCAATAATAAAATGAAAACCTTCCAATTTTTTATTGAAAATAATATACCCACACCAAAAGTTTATACCTCTTTTGACCATATTAAATATCCCGCTTTTATAAAACCCTGCACAGGTGGGCGAGCTTCAATAAATGCCTTTAAAATAAATGATAAAGAAGAGTTAAAGTTTTATACCTCAAAAATTTCCGAGTATATTATTCAAGAATACATTGAAGGAGAGGAGTTTACAGCTGATTGTTTGGCTTCATTAGATGGCAATTTTTTGATTGAATGTGTGGTGAGGAGGAGATTGGAAACTAAAGGAGGACTTGCTATAAAATGTTCACTTGTATCTCCTAATATGAGTGAACTTATCAAAAACTATGTGGAAAAAATTAACGAAAAGCTCCGTATCCCAGGGGCTTTTAACATACAGGGCTTTATTATTGATAAAAAAAATTTAGTGTTTATTGAGATAAATCCTCGCTTTGCTGGTACTCATGCCTTTACCATTGAAGCTGGTTTAAACTCCATCAAATTTATATTAGATATGTTAAATGGTGAAAGCCCTCAAAATATTAAAAACAAAATTTCAATTAACTACGATTTAAAGATGATTCGTTACTGGGATGAAATCTTTATTGATGAGTCTGGGAGGGCTTATAATCCCTGGAAATTATGGACAAAGAAGAATAATTAATAACAAGGGGGGCCTGCCATGATTCAGGACGAATTAACACGCCTAGAAGAAATTGCAAAAAATTCCATGTACTCAGCTGGGGTAAATGAAGATTCAATTAAATATTGTTTTTTGATTTTTAAGAGATGGCTTACAGGAAAGAGTATCCTTGAACTTGGTCCAGCTGAAGGCGTAATGACCGAACTTCTTGTTCAAACGGGAAAAAAATTGACGGTAGTTGAAGGGTCGGAACTTTTCTGTAATAATCTCAGAAGAAGATTTCCTGAAATTACTGTTATTCACTCCCTTTTTGAAAACTTTGAAACAGAGGAGTCCTTCGATAACATTGTTATGTCCCATGTCCTTGAACATGTGATAGACCCTGTTGATATCCTAAAAAAAGCCAAAGGCTGGCTAAACCCCGGAGGCAGAATATTAGCATCTGTACCAAATGCACGGTCACTCCACAGGCAAGCGGGTGTTCTTATGGGGCTTTTACCTGTTGAAGATGCTCTCAACGAAATGGATATTCACCATGGACATCGTCGTGTCTTTACTCCTGAGACCTTTCGTGCTATCTTTCTGCAAGCGGGATTAAAAATAGAGTTTTTCGGAGGATACTGGTTAAAGCCATTACCAAACGCTCTTTTGGAATCATGGCCAAAAGATATGTTATATGCTTATATGCAACTTGGTGAACGCTATCCAGATATAGCAGCTGAAATATATGTCATAGCAACTCAGCCTTAAAATAGATTATGCACCCTTTTAAAATATACAAAAAAAGAAAAGTCCTCATTACTGGACATACGGGTTTTGTTGGCTCCTGGTTGGCTCTCTGGTTGCATAAACTGGGGGCTAAAGTTATCGGATATTCCCTTCCACCTCCCACCACCCCCAACCATTTTGAAGTATTGAATCTAAATATTATAAGTATTATCAATGATGTTCTGGATCTTGAAGGGCTTAAAAGAACCCTTTTTGAGTTCAAACCAGAGGTTATTTTTCATCTTGCAGCGCAACCTCTGGTAAGGAAATCTTATCTTGAGCCTTACTATACATTTAATGTAAATGTAACGGGCACTCTTAATCTTCTTGAGGCTGTAAGGGAAGCTAAGGATTTCGTAAAGGCTGTCGTTATCATCACCAGTGATAAATGTTATGAAAATAAGGGGTTTGTTTGGGGATATAGAGAAATAGATCCCTTAGGAGGAAAAGACCCTTACAGTGCCTCCAAGGCCTGCGCTGAAATTGTAACATCCTCCTATCGGGCTTCTTTTTTTCCACTTGAGGAGTATAATATATCTCATACCACCCTTATTGCAACAGCCCGAGCTGGGAATATTATTGGAGGTGGTGACTGGGGTGAGGATAGACTTATTCCGGACATAATGAGAGCCCTTGCGGAGAATAAAAGAGTAAAAATACGCAATCCCCATTCAGTTCGCCCCTGGCAGTATGTGCTTGATGTCATACAGGGGTATCTTTTACTTGGAGCAAAGCTCTTTTTGGGAGAAAGGGATTTTTCCTGTGCCTGGAATTTTGGTCCTATTGACTTTAAAGCCCACAGGGTAATTGAAGTGGTTGAAAAAATAAAAGAGCTCTGTCCTGAATTGGAGTATGAGATTGTCTCAGAGAGTAACCCTATGCATGAGGCACCCTATCTTCGCCTTGACCCCTCGCAGGCAGTAAATCTTCTTGGCTGGAGACCAATTTATTCTTTTGATAAGGCTCTGGAAGAAACAATCAGATGGTATAAAACTTTTTATAAGGAAGGGAAAATCCTCTCTGAAAAACAATTAGAAAATTATTTAAAAAAATTATAGATTTGTAAGGCGTAAGATCTTTAGCCTGTGGAGGCTTAAAAAAATTTGACGCAAGCTTAAGTTAGCGGCTACCAAAAGCAAAATAGGACCAAGTTTAGCTAACTAAAAACTATGCCTTTTAAACTAACTAATTTAAAATTTTTCCAAGATGAACGAGGAAGTCTTATCCCTTTAGAGCTAAATAGAAATCTACCCTTTGATTTGAGGGGTGCTTTTTATGTGGTAAATTTTCCAAAGGGTGCTATCAGAGGAAGACATGCCCATACAAGAATCATAGAGGCTGTAATTGCCCTTTGTGGGGTTTTAGAAGTAAAACTCCTTGACAAAGCTGGCGAACACATTCTATCTCTGGACTCTCCTTTTAAGGGCTTAATAGTATATCCAGTGACCTGGATAGAGTTAAAAAGTTTATCTGAAAATTCAGTGTTTTTAGTTTGTATGAATGACCTTTATGATGATAATGAAGTTATTAAAAATTTTGAAGATTTCATAAACATTATCCATAAAAAGTAGCCTAATCCATAAAAAGTAGCCTATGCAAGAAAAAAAGCCTATTCCTTTCAGAAATTTAGCTAAACTAAACAAAAGATACTATTATTTTGTTAAGTCCAAAATAAAAAATCTTTTTAGTAAAGATATTTACATATGGGGTGAAGAAGTAAAGGCCTTTGAAGAGGAATTTGCACATTATTGTGGAACAAAATACTGTGTTGGTGTAAGTAGTGGCCTTAGTGCTTTGATACTTATTTTTATGGCCTATCGAGCACTGGGAATAATGCAAGAGGGAGATGAAGTAATTGTTCCAGCAAACACTTTTATAGCCTCAATACTTGCCATATCTTTAAATGGGCTTAAACCAGTCTTAGTAGAACCAGATTTAGATACTTATCTTATAAACCCAGAAGAAATAGAAAAAAAGATAACTCCACGGACAAAAGGTATATTGGTTGTCCATCTTTATGGACAGACCTGCGATATGGATAGAATCTATCCCATAGCTGAAAAGTACTCTCTAAGGATAATTGAAGATGCAGCTCAAGCACACGGTGCCATGTATGGCAATAAAAAAGCGGGGAACCTGGGAGATGTGGCTGGCTTTAGTTTTTATCCCAGCAAAAATTTGGGTGCCTTAGGGGATGCTGGAGCAGTCACTACCTCTAATTTTGAATTAGCAAGTATGATAAGAAGTCTTGCCAATTATGGCAGTCCTGAGCCTTATGTTTTCATAGAAAAGGGCATAAACGCACGAATGGATGAATTCCAGGCTATAATCTTAAGGGAAAAACTGAAAAATCTGGATATGGAAAATCAAAAAAGGCGAGAAATTGCAATGTATTATTTAGAAAACATTAAAAATCCTCATATTGTATTACCAAAATTTAGAAGACCTGAAGAACATGTCTGGCATCTTTTTGTCATAAGAACTGAGTTTAGAGACCAATTAAAAACCTATTTAGCCCAAAAGGGAATATCTACGCTTATCCATTATCCAATTCCACCTCATAAACAATTAGCCTACAGAGAAATCAACCATCTGAGTTTCCCTATTACTGAGAAAATCCATCGTGAGGTATTAAGCCTACCCCTCTGCCCGACCATGAGCTGGAAAGAGGTAAAGCAAGTTGTAAAAGCTTTAAACTCTTTTAGGGTTTAGTTTTTCACAATTTCAAGATTTTATCTTCCATGCCCTCACCTGCCCAGCCAGACTGAAATTTTGGGGTGTTACACTTTTGATATATGTCTAATAGTTGCTTTTTTGTATTCTCCAATCTCATATTTAGCCATTTTAATTCAGTATCTCTTTTAGGTTGATTAGCTGAGGTTTTTAATTCAATTTCACTTTTAAGTTTTTCATATTCTTTACACAAAGCCCTTGCCTTGTTTACAGTACTTCTTATCTCTTCGGCAACTTCTTCCTCCTCTATGATTTCCGCTATACTCAAAGTATAATCCCAGCCTTCGTCTGGCCTTGGATTTCTGGTGTATAATCCCAGTCTTGAGGCAATCATTTCACCTATAAATCTTTCCCACAAATAGTGAGTTAAGTATTTAAAAAATTTAGCCTTAAGTTTCTTTTTCAAAATGCCTTCGTCATACATCATTTTAAGGTATTTGGCAAAAAGAAAATATCTCCATCCCACATTTTCAGATTCCCACCTATCAGCGGTTTTTGGATCAACATGTTTTAAGGGTTCACAAACAGGATAGTCAATGACAAGCGACTTATCATCAGAGTGGAGATGAAGTATAGTCAAAACATAAGAAAAAGCAGCAGTTCTATATTGTTTATAGTACTTATCAAAAAAATCCACTGGAAATTTGGGATATAACAGATCCAGTTTAGCCCTGTGATTCAGGATTAGTGATGTCCCCCATCCAATATATTGATTAAATCCCATAGAATTAGCAAAGTCTGCTACAATGCCAGAGTAATATTTGTAACTATGGGGTGTGAGTAAAGCATGTCCTGAGTGTATAATAATGGATTCTGAGGCCTCTTTTGAATTTAGAACCTTCCATACAATAGGTAAGGTGTCCTTGAGAAGGATATCGTCATCGCCAAAAAGCCAGTAAAATTCTGACTCTACATTTTTCAGAACATCAGCAGGAATATCAAAAAGCTCTTCCTGCTTTTTCCATTCAGGGGAGCGCCAGACCACTATAAAGGGATACTTGTTTTGCAATTTCTTACAAACCCTGGGAGTTTGATCATCACTTTGATTGTCTATAATGAAGATGCAAATATCTCTATCAAGTCCATACTTAATAATTTCAGAGGCCCTGCTTTCTACAGTCAACTCAAGAGTCTCAGCTCTATTCCAGGTCCTTGTATAAAAACACAATTTTCTCATCCCAAAGCCCTCCTTAGTCCTGCCAGACCTTCCAGGGTGGATTCCCAGAATTCCAGAGACTCTCTAAATAATTTTTGTCCCTTAAGGTATCCATACACTGCCAAAAACCTTCGTGCTTATAAGCCATCAATTGACCATCTTCAGCTAATTTAGTAAGAGGTTCTGCCTCCCACGGCGTATTGTCTCCCTCAATGTATTCAAAAATCTCCGGTTCAAGCACATAAAACCCTCCATTAATCCAAGCCCCATCACCCTTGGGTTTCTCCTTAAATTTTTTTACTAAGTTATCTTTAGAAATGTTCAACACACCGTATCTTCCTGGAGGTTTAACTGCAGTGATTGTGCAGTATTTTCCATGAGATCTGTGAAATTCCACAAGTTTTTTGATATCCACATCACTTACGCCATCACCATAGGTTAACATAAAAGTCTCATTCCCAATATATGGCGACACCCTTTTAATTCTACCACCAGTTTGAGTATGTAAGCCAGTATCTACCAATGTAACCTTCCAAGGTTCACATTTAGACCTGTGGTAATGTATAACATTTGCAGAAAAATCAATGGTGACATCTGTCATATGCAAATAATAGTTGGCAAAAAATTCCTTAATCATGTAGCCCTTATATCCCAGACAAATTATGAATTCATTAAATCCATAGGCAGAATAGATTTTCATAATATGCCAGAGAATTGGCTTTCCCCCGATTTCCACCAGGGGTTTTGGTTTAATCTGGGTTTCCTCTGAAAGGCGCGTTCCAAACCCTCCAGCAAGGATTACCACTTTCATAAATTTACCTCCAGATGGAGATTGGTTAATGTTCACATAATTTATTTATCAATTTTTATGCCTAAAAATTGTGGCAATCCAGCTTTTTTTAATAACACTCTGAGGAATTTTATTCCCTTGCCTTAGCGGAAAAATTTTCCCAACCCCTTTAATAGTTTTTTTGAGGTAGCCGCAAGACCTTCAGCCTGCGTGAGAAAGGGTTTAAAGATTTTGGTAGCCGCAGACTTTAGCCTGCGTGGGTTTAAAAAAATAAAAATTAAAAAAACAGCGCAAGCTAAAGGGAAAGACTACCATAAAGCAAAAAATTCAAAAACCTTACGAAGTCTAAAAACCATGGCTACCATAAACCTAAAAGGAACTATAATTTTTTCAAAGGTCCCTCTAACTTATAAAATCAAAGAGTTTGAAATTTCTCACACTAAAGTAGATGGAATATATTATAGGTAAATAACCTGAAGAATTCAGAAAGTAAAGCTTTTCTGGTTGAATCCTG
>CAZQQV010000062.1:0-7336 GCA_964595655.1 uncultured Caldimicrobium sp. | reverse complement strand
CCTCGGATCTTTGGAACAAAAGTTCGGCACCGTCCCCTTGAACAAATTCTCTCATATGCTGAGGCACTCCTTAAAAGAGGCATAAGGGATCTTAGATTTATCACCCCCAATGCCTTTTCTTATGGCTCACCTGATGGAAGGACCCCAAAGCCTGAGGCTTTAGAGACGCTCCTTAAAGAACTTTATAACCTTGTAAAACCCTATCAGGGGCGCCTCTTTTTTGGAAGCTTTCCCTCAGAAGTAAGACCCGAGCAGGTTACTGAGGAAACCGTTTTGCTCGTAAAAAAATACTGCGCAAATGACAATCTTGTGATAGGGGCGCAAACAGGAAGTGAAAGAATGCTTGAGTATCTTCAAAGAGGGCATACTGTAGAAGATGTAAGAAGGGCTGTGAAAATAACTATAAAGGCAGGGCTTAAAGCCAAAGTGGACTTTATTTTTGGTCTTCCCTCAGAAACTGAAGAGGACATAAAGGCAACCCTTTCCTTCATGGAGGAGCTTGCCCAAATGGGAGCAATTATTCATGCCCACACCTTTATGCCTCTTCCTCAAACACCCTTTATGAAAAAACCAGCAGGAAGGATTAGCAAGGAAATTTTTGATTTTATCAAAAAATATCTCCCCAAAGGTAAGATTTTTGGAGAGTGGGAAAAACAGATGCTTCTTTCTGAGAAAATCTCGCGGGAAATTCTTTAGTTTTCATGTCCTTCAGATAAAAATCTTTACTTATACTTTATTTTCCAGTATAATTTAAAAAAGTAGCAAAGCGATAGTTCTGTAAAGATAAAGGATAAAAAAAACTTGATAGCTGATACTTTTTAAAAACATTGAAAAATCCACAAAAACAAAAGGAGGTAGAGCCATGCTTTCCAAAATCCCCTTTGACCTTGAAAGGATTGATGAGGAGGATCTTGATCGGCAGATCTTGAGAATTGCTATTATGGCTGAGCTTGATGCTATCAATCTTTACGAACAACTTGCAAGTCTTACTGAAGACGAAAATTTAAAGGCCATTCTTCTTGATGTGGCAAGAGAGGAAAAGACCCATGTGGGCGAATTTTTGGAAATGCTTTTGAGAAAGGATGAGGAACAGATTGACGAACTTGAGGCAGGAAGAGAAGAGGTTGAAGAAATTATAGGAGAAGAGGAGGAAGAAGAATAAATTTTTTAAAAACTTTATTTCTTCTTTTTATAGCTTTTTTTTTAATCCTCTCGATTAATTTTTCCTGTTCCTATCCTGCAGTAAGGGCTCTTGAACTAACAGCAAGAAAGGTAGAGGTTCTTTCAAATGGAAAGAGAATTCTTGCCGAAGGCGATGTAATCATTGAGAGGGAAAAGCTTCTTCTTTATGCCGAAAGAGCCCTTTACGAGCCAAGCACTGAATTCTTGGAACTTGAGAATTTTAAGCTTTTTGATTTTACTCAAAATATGACTGTTTTTGGTGAAAAAGCCCAGCTTGACCTAAGAAATGAAGAAATATCTAGCTCAAAAGTTTTCATTTATTTTAAAAAAGAGAGTTTTAGGCTTAAGGCCTGGGGATTTTACAAAAATGCTTTAAATGAGTACAGAGCCAAAAGGGCCCTTATCACTACTTGCGAGCTTGATTGTGAAAAAGAGGAGGATTTTCCACCATGGAGTGTTGAAGTAAAGGATATAATTTTAACTCCTGAGGGAATAAGCGAAGCTAAGGCAACTCTTTTTCGCCTAAGTAAGGTTCCTCTCTTTTATCTTCCCAAAAAAATGTATCTTCCTTCAGCACATCTTCCCATTTTTGAGCCAAGAAAGGCGGGATTCTTGCCTCCTTCCATTTCTCAGGGTAACAGATTGGGTTTTGGAATTCAGCTTCCCTTTTTTTATCCGCTTACAGATCAAATAGATTTCACCATTTCTCCTTTTTACACTACCAAAAGAGGCCTTCTCTGGGATCTTGAAAGCCAGATTGCCCTTACTGAAGGAACAAAGAGTCTTTTTAAACTCCGTTATTTAAGAGACACCAAAAGAGGTGAATATGCTACCATTAAGGCCCCCAAGGAGCGTTACTGGATTACAGGAAAAGTGGATTACACAAAGAATAAAAACTGGGATCTCCATCTGGATGTTGATTTCGTATCAGATAAGGACTTTCTTGAAGAATTCAATGTGGGTGAAGGAGGCTTTGATCACACAAAAAGGCTTTATCTGGAGAGATTTTCAAGGGATATAGAGGATAAATCCCAGGATTACCGCTCAACTCGTTTTTGGGGGCAATATTATAAGCATAGTTTTTACACTCTCTTTTCAAGCACTCATCTTGATTATGAAGGCCCTCAAGATAAAAAAGAAATATTACACCCCCTCTTCGGAGGTTATTTTTCTCTTTTGCCCTTTGAATTTAAAGGTATAATACCCTCCCTTAATCTTACCTATGATTATCTCTCTCGTGAAAGAGGCTATTATGGTTCAAGGGCAGGTCTTAATTTTGAGATAAGCTATCCCTTTTCTTTTGCCTTTCTTAAAAGTGAGTTCAAAGGGACCTCCAAAAATTATTTATATTTTCTTAGTGACAAAGGTAATTTTTCAGATAATAATTTATCAATAAATCTTTTTGAACTCTCCTTTACTACTTATACTCAGTTTTATAGAAACTATTTCTTTGAATTACCCTTTAGGCCTTTTAGTTTTACCCATATTTTAAAACCCTATGTCAAATTATTTTACCGAAAAGAAGCTGGATCCTCTGAAATACCCCTTTTTGTTTATGAAGACTATTTTACAGATAAAGCCAAAATTCTTGAATATGGGCTTTGGCAATTTTTTTCTTCTCCTGAACAAAAGAATTTTCTCGTAATAAGAGCTTATCAACAATATGATTTTAACAAGCCTGAAAGGTCTACTACTGCCACAAAGCCTGAGGAAAGACAGCTTTCTGACCTCTATCTTCAAATTACTTCCACCTGGAAAGGAAGATTTTCCATGCGATATGATACAACCTATAATTTTTATAGTTATGGCTTTAAAAAACACAGCTTCAATCTCTCTTTGAGAAATCTTGGGCTTGAAAAAATTGACTTTACCTATCAGGAGGACAAAGCCTGGAATACAAGGCAGGCAACCTTTGTTATAGGTGAATCCTTCTTTGATCACAAATTATACTTCAATTATTACCTTTCAAGAAATCTTATAACTGATGAAACAAGTGAGCAAAAGCTTGAGGCTTTATATTTGAGAGAGTGTTATCTCTTAGGTCTTGGAGTGTCCATTACCCCCAGGGATACCAAGTTTTATTTTAGGGTAGATTTGAAAGGACTTGGAGGACTGGGAGAGAAGCCTTTTGGTCTGCCTTAAGTTCAATGATAGCAAGATCAGGAGGGCTTAAAAATCGCATAGGAGGCCCACCTGTGCCAATCCCTTTACTTACAAAAAGATAACTTCCCTTTCCCAAGTAATGAAAACCTGGATATTCAAGCTTAAAAAAGATTTTAAGCAACCATTTTCCAAAGGGATTATAAAGGCCTCCATGGGTGTGTCCAGAAAGCATAAGATCAAAGAGCCCTAAGGCCTCTTTCTCTACTTTGGGTTTGTGTTTTAAAAGAAGGATAAATTTGTCTTGAGGAAGATTTGTAAGTAATTCCCTTTCTTCAAGGGGGCCTTTACATTTCTTGAAATATCTGCAATCGTCATCATCAAGGCCGCAGATAATAAGAAAATTTTCTATCTCAAGGCACTCTCCTCTTAAAAGGGTAAAACCAGCCTCTTCAGTAAAAACAAGAGCTTTTTCAATACCACGATAGTATTCATGATTCCCAGGGACTGCGTATTTCCCATAGGGCGCATTTAATTCCTTTAGGGCCCTTTTTAGGTATTCCCGATTTTCCATGTTACCATCCACAAGATCACCTGTAGAAACAATCAAATGGGGTTTATATTCTGAGACAGCCTTTTTTATCCATTCAATTTTGTCAAGGCCCATAACCGGGCCCAGATGAACATCCGAAAAATGAAGAATTCGAAAAGACTCAATTTTTTCAGGAAGCTTCACTGAAGGAAACTCAATAAGGTATGTCTCAGGTCTTAGGGTTTCATAAAAGCTGTAGAAGGAAAGAAGTAAAGTCAGTAAAAGGGAAATAAAAATCCTCTTCACAAAGAGTCTAAGAGAAAGATCAATTACAACAAAATAGAGAAGAAAACCCATCCAGGAAAGAGATGCAAAGGCTATTACGAAAGAGAGCCTTGGTGAAAGATAGTGATCAGAAAGTCTAATAAAAATAGGGGAAAGGAAGGCAATGAGGAGTAGAAAAGGAATAAAAGATTTCTTTTTAGGGAGCCGAAGGTAAAGATAAAGATGCATAAGGAAGTAAAGAGAAAAAAAGATAGTGAGAAAGAGTAGAGGTGGAAGCATCAGAAGAGGTGATAGGTTATAAAGGCAAGAATCCAGGCAAGAAAAAAGCTATAAAGAAGGAAGCCCAGGGCAAAATTTCTTGAGCCCTCCTTCCACATGGTTACAAAGGTAGCCACACAGGAGTTATATATCAGCACAAAAATAAGAAAGGAAAGGGAAGATGTGGGACTAAGGAGGTTTTTTATTTTTGCTTTTAAGCTCTGGCCTTCCTCTTCTACCTTGAGGGATGCAGGGGTTAAAGTAAAGAGAGAAGAAATGGCCTCTCTTAAAGCCTTAAAGAAAGCCTCTTTTTGTTCCTCCAGGGCGGAGGAAAAATCAAATTTTTCTTTTTTTTCTCTTTCTTCTGCCTTTAAAATTACTGCAAGATTGCTTAAAATGGCCTCTCTTGCAAGAAAGGCAGGAATTAAGGAAGTTGTAATCTTCCAGTCACCAAGCCCAATAGGTTCAAAAAGGGGAACAAGGGTTTTTCCTATTTTTCCAGCAAGGGTTTTTTCTAAATCCCTTTCTCCTGGTGGAAGATTTAGGCTTAGCCAGATTATCACAGCTATGGCAAAAATTACCGTTCCTGCCCTAAGGATAAAGTGCTTTACATGAAGATTCACAGTTTTTAACAGGACTTTGAGGGAGGGGATTCTATAGGGAGGTAAATCCATGACAAAGTGAGAAAGTTCTTTTTTTAAAAGGAATTTTTTAAAGAGAAACCCTGTTAAGAAGGAGAGGGCTATTCCGAGAAGATAGAGGCTCAAAATTAAAAGGGCGGGTTTAGAGAAAAAGGTCATGGCAAAGAAGCTGAAGACCACAAGTCTTGCTGAACAGCTCATAAAGGGAATCATGGAGATAATGAGGAGGCGGTCTTTGTGATCTTGAAGGGTTCGGGTTGCAAGAATGGCAGGAACATTGCACCCAAAGCCAAGGATTAAAGGAATAGCACTCTGGCCGTGAAGCCCAATCTTGTGGGTAAAACGATCAACAAGAAAGGCAACCCTTGGAAGATAACCTGAGGTCTCAAGAAGGGTTATAAAAAGAAACATGAGGAAAATAAGGGGTAAAAAACTCAGCACTATCCCAAGCCCCCCAAGAAGAGCCTCTGTAAAGAAATTAGTTATAAATTCGTTTGCGCCAAGATTTTCAAGAAAGAGAGAAAGACCCGGGCCTAAAAAATTTTGAAAAAAACCATCAATAAAGTCCACAAAGGGAGAGGAAAGGTCAAAGACAAGTTTAAAGGTAAAATAAAGAATCACAAAGAGAAAGAAAAATCCTAAATAGGGATGAAGGAGAAAGCGATCAATTGTTTCGGTAAAACTTTGGGGAGGGATAAGGGGTTTTTTAGCGATCTCAGTGTAAATGCCCTTTATTAAGGAAAGTCTTTTTTCTTCGGTATCTAAATCTGAAGCTAAACCTGAAGTAAAGCTGAAAACCTCCCACTGAGGGATCAGTTTTTTTTCAAAGGTTTCAATAAGTGCAGGAAAGAGCTCCCTAACTCCTTCACCGGTTCTTCCAACAGTTTTTACAACTTTTATTTTCAAAAGATCAGAAAGGCGCTTTTCGTCAATATGAATCCCAAGAGCCTCTGCTTCGTCTTTCATATTTAAGGCAATAACGAGGGGTTTTTTGAGTTCAATAAGTTGAAGAGTGAGATACAGATCCCTTTCAAGCCTTGGACTTTCAATGACATTAAGAATTACATCGTAATCTCCCTCTTTTAAAAAGGAAACCGTGATTTTTTCATCTTCAGAAAAGGCACTTTCTAAAGTGTAAACCCCGGGAAGGTCAATTAATTCGATTTCGTAATCCTGAAATTGGGTTTTTCCAACCTTTTTTTCAACGGTAACCCCTGGCCAGTTTCCAATTTTTAGATCCGTTCCAGCAAGATGATTAAGAAGACTGGTTTTTCCCACATTGGGATTTCCAACAAGAGCAACTTTGATTTTTTTCATAAGGGCTGAGACTTAGTCTTCAACTTTAAGAAAGGGACAAATTTTATGAAGGAACCCTCGTCTTTTTCTATGGCAATGTCTATTTCTGTGAGAATTACCTCTTTTTGGGCAGGCTTTGTCAATTAACTGGCAAGAAATCTCCTCACAAGGGCCCTCTCCCTTTTTAACAAGTTCAACAACGACTTTTTCAGCCAGTTCTTTACTTATAATCAGACGATTTTGACCGTTTCTTATTAAAAGGTTTCTTCCACATTTCTGCTCAACGGAAAACTGAGAGCCCTTTCTCAGCCCCATGGCAGAAAGTTTCTTAATAATCTCTTCTTCTCCCAGAAAATCCTTAATGACCACTACATCTCCGCAACAGGCATCTTTCAATGTCATTTTTATTTCACCTCTCTACAATTTGGACAAACTCCAAAAATTTCCAAATGATAAGTTAATAATTTATATTTTTTTTCTTTTTCATGTTCCTTGATAAGGAGATTTAGTTTTTGATCAATGACCTCATCAACTCTTCCACAGGATATACAGATAAAATGCAAATGTGGGGCTTTGTTTATAGTCACTTCATAAAAGGAGTGCCCACCTTGTTTATAAACTTCCTGAATATAGCCTGCTTCAATAAGAATGGGAAGGGTTCTATAAATGGAGGCTTTGGAAATTTTACTGTTTTTGTTTTTAAGCCTTAAGTAAAGAGATTCCACATCAAAGTGATCTCCTACTTCAATAATCTCTCTAAGGATTTCTTCCCTCTCGGGAGTATATTTAAGCCCCTTCTTTTTGATAAAATTTCGAAATTCTTCAATTAGGTTTTCCATTTTTGCACCTGTTATTGAAAATTAATTTCAAGTTAATCATCCTTTGAGATTTGTCAAGGGGGCATTGCTTCAAGGAAAAATTTTAAACGCAAAAATTTTAAAATATCCCCTGAGTTAACTAAATAACTTAGGGGGAAATTTTTAAAAAGCAAACACTTGAAATGTGAATATTTGAAAAGTGAACACATTAAATGTGAATTTTT
>CAZQQV010000061.1:0-7824 GCA_964595655.1 uncultured Caldimicrobium sp. | reverse complement strand
AAGCGCCCCCGGAGGGACTCGAACCCCCAACCTGCGGATTAGAAGTCCGCTGCTCTATCCTGTTGAGCTACAGGGGCACTTCTTGAATTTTTATTTTAATACAAAACTTTCTTTTGACAAGTATACCTTATGGGAGTATAATGCCAATAAACTATGCCTTGGCCAAAATTACTACCTGACTTTTTTGAAAATCTTGAAGACGAAAAGATAGGAAAAGTTCTTGCTGAAAGTCCACCCTGGGAAATTTTAAAAAGTCTTAAGGAAATTCTTTTTGAAATCACTCCAGAACTTCCAAGACTTCTCCCACTGGAAAGGCCACTTCCAGAAACTCTTTTTTTAACCGTAGAGGGAGAACTTATTCCCTTTAGGGAAATAAAAAAAATGGAAGGAAAATATTATCTTAAGGATAGGGAAGTTAAAGGGGCTATTCTTATGGCAGGGGCTTTTTTGAAAGGAAGAAAAATCTATTTTGAGAATGGAGTAATTGTTGAGCCCTATGTCTATATTGAAGAGCCCTCCTACTTTTCAGAAGGAACCCAGATAAGACACTCCGCTTATATTCGAGGAAGTGTTTATACAGGGAAGGGGGCTGTAATTGGTCACACTACAGAGGCTAAAAATGCTATTTTCTTAAGCAGAGCTAAGGCCTCTCATTTTGCCTATGTGGGAGAGAGTATTCTCGGAAGAGATGTTAATCTTGGAGCAGGAACAAAACTTGCAAATCTTAAATTTTTAAAAAAAGAGATTACCTTCCAAATAGAAGGAGAATGGATAAAAACGGGCTTAAGAAAAATGGGGGCCATCCTTGGAGATAGAGTGCAAACGGGATGTAATGCGGTTTTGCAGCCAGGGACTTTAATAGCCAAGGATTCTTTTGTATATCCAGGGGTTTCGGCTCCTTCTGGGTATTTTCCAAAGGGAAGTAAAATAAAAAAATAAAGGGGGATTTATGAAAAAGTTCTTTTTTTTCATCGGGTTAGCTTTGATTTTGCTGTTTTCAGGAAGGGCCCTTTCAGAGAGAATCTTTGCTGAAGTTGGGCCTTATAAACTTACAGAAAGCGAGCTTGAAAGGCTCATCAAAGAAGATCCAAGGGTTGAAGAAATTCTAAAAGCTCAGCCAACCTTAAAACCTCAGATAGAAAAGGCCCTTGTGGAAAGGTGGGTTAATATAACTCTTTTATATCTTGCAGCAAAGGAGGGAAAACTCTTTGAAGATCCTGAAGTGAAAAGAAAACTCTTTGAGAGTGAAAAAACAATCCTTGCAGAGGCATATTTACAAAAGAGTCTGCCAGAGATAAAGATCACCGAAGAGGAAATGAAAGAGTACTATCAAAGGCACACAGCGGAATTTAAACAGCCCGAAGGGGTCAAACTTAAGCACATTTTGTTTTATGTGCCCAAGGATGCAGATAACAAAACCAAAGAGAAGGCTTTAAATAGGGCAAAACAGGTAAGGGCTCAACTTCTTAAAGGGGCAAAATTTGAGGAATTTGCAAAAATTTATTCCGATGATACTGCCTCAAGGGAAAAGGGAGGAGATCTTGGAATTTTAAGAAAGGGAGAAACTATCCCTGAATTTGAAGAAAAGGTCTTTAAATTAAAACCAGGAGAAATTAGTGAGCCCATTTTGTCTCCCTATGGATATCACCTTGTAAAAGTTGAAAAAAAGGTTCCTGAGGAGATTTTACCCTTTGAAAAGGTAAAGGATCTGGTAAGAGAAAGGCTTAAGAGAGAAAAGGAAAAAGAAACCATGGAGAAAATAATTGAAGATCTTGCTAAAAAGTATCAGCCAAGGATTTATTTAGATAAGGAAAGCAGTGAGAGAAAAGATAAAACTTCTTGAGACCTACTTAAAGTTTAGAAAGGAAGCCCTTTTTCTTGATATTGAGACAGAAGGGCTTTCCAAGGAAAGAAATGATATTACTGTGATCGGGATTTGCAAAGATGGAAGATACTATGCCTTTGTGAAGGATTTGAATTTTGAAAAGGCTTTAAGGTTTCTTGAAACAACGCCCATATGGATTACCTTTGGGGGCGAAAATTTTGATCTTCCTTTCATAAAAAAGACCTTTCCAAGTCTTGAATATCCAAGGATTCATCTTGATCTCTTCCACTTTACACCCCTTGTCGGTTTAAAAGGTGGATTGAAGAAAATAGAAATGGCCCTTGGTATTGAGAGAAAAACAAAGGGATATAATGGTTATACTGCGGTTAAGCTCTGGAAAAAATGGAAGGAAGAAGGAGATAGATTGGCTTTGAGAAAGTTACTCCTTTATAATAGAGAAGATGTACTTAACCTGAAATTAATTTTGGATTATATTATAATTAAATTATTTTCTGGAAAAGGGAGGGAAATCTCATGAAAAAAATTACAGTGCCCAAGGTTGTTTTTATAGTTTTGCTTGCCTTTTTTCTCGGATTTGCTGCAAGAGAAAGCTTTAGGCATTTAAATCTTTTTAAACCTCAAGGGGGAATTGCAGAGGATGGGAAGGTTTTAAAGGACGAGAGTATTCAACTTGCCCAAAAGTTATCAGAGGCCTTTTCTCTTGTTGCCGAAAGGTCAGCTCCAGCGGTGGTTTACATTGAAACAGAAAGGGTAGTTACAGGGGTCCCCGGGGGGCATCCCTTTGATTTCTTTGGAGATGAGTTTTTCAGAAGGTTTTTCTCTCCGCCAAAGTTTAGAGAAAGAGGGGCTGGATCAGGTTTTATTATTTCCAAGGATGGCTATATCGTTACCAATAATCATGTGGTTGAAAAGGCCCAAAAGATCACTGTTAAACTTCTTGATGGAAGAGTTTTTCAGGGCAAGGTGGTGGGAACTGATCCCTTTTCGGATGTGGCCTTAATCAAAGTGGATGCAAATAATCTTCCCACTTTGCCCCTTGGAAATTCTGATTTGATAAGGGTTGGTGAATGGGTTATAGCCATTGGAAATCCCTTTGGGCTTACCCATACGGTCACAGTGGGTGTGGTTAGTGCCAAGGGAAGAAGCGGAATAGGTATCACCGATGTCGAGGATTTTATTCAGACTGATGCAGCTATAAACCCTGGAAACTCTGGAGGGCCTCTTCTCAATATCAGGGGTGAAGTAATAGGAATGAATACCGCTATTTTTACAAGATCTGGCGGATATATGGGAATAGGCTTTGCCATTCCCATTAATCTTGTTAAAGCTATTGCAGAACAGCTTAAGACCAAGGGAACAGTTGAAAGAGGCTGGCTTGGAGTATATATCCAAGACTTGACTCCTGATCTTGCCAAAGCCCTGGGGCTGAAAGTTACAGAGGGAGTGCTTGTTACAGAGGTTATCCCCAATTCTCCTGCTGAAAAAGCAGGTATCAAAGAAAAGGATGTAATTGTAAAAATTAACGGAAAGCCTGTGAAAACTGCTGCGGAGTTGAGAAGTCAGATTCTTCTTCTTAAACCTGGAAGTGTGGCTGAGCTTGAGATTGTTAGAGGTAGTGAAAGAAAAATTATTAAAGCTACCATTGAAGCCCCTAAGAAAGGCTTTCTTACTTCTAAAGCAGAAATTGAAGAAATGCAGGCTCTCCTTGAAGAATTTGGTCTTGTAGTCTCTGATTTAACTCCCGACATAGCAAGGAGATTTGGAATCCCCACAAGAGTTAAAGGAGTAGTTATTGTGGATGTGCTTCCAGATACCCCGGCTGACTTTGCAGGATTATATCCTGGGATGGTGATTGTAGAGGCCTTTGGTAAAGAGATTAAAAATACCGTTGAGTTTTTTGAGGTTTTAAAAAACAACAAGAATAAAAGAAAACTGGTTATTGCAATCACCACTGGAAGAGGAAAGAAATACCTAACCCTTTCTCTTGAATAATAAAAGTTAAATAATAAAAAATAAGATGAAAAGGTTAATTTTTATATCTTTTTTTCTTTTTATATTTTCAAGCCCCCTTTTTGCAGGGAAAATAGTTAACAAAATTGTTGCAACCGTTGGAGATGAGGTTTTGACCCTTTATGAATTGGACAGGATGGCAGAGCCCTTTTACAAAGCCTATTTTAAACCAGATATGGATCCGGTAGAATTAGAGCGTTTAAAAACACAAATAAGAAAAGAGGTGCTTAACCAATGGATTGAAGATACCTTGATTGGCCTTGAGGCCAAAAAATTTAATATAAAAGTTACCGAAGAAGAGCTTACTCAGTATATTAAAGAAACCTATAGAGATAATGCAACGGAGATTCTCAAGGATCCCGCTCTGAAAGATAAACTCAGGGACCAGCTTATGAAAATCAAATTCATCCAATTGACCGTTAGGGAAAAGATTGCTATCCCTGAGGAAGAGTTAAAGGAGGCTTACAAGGAGTATGTGAAAAATTATGACCCTGAGCCAAAGTATGAGCTTGAGATTTTAATAATTAAAGAGGAGCTACTTGTTAAGGAGATTTACGAGGAGGTGCTTCAGGGAAAAAGCTTTGACACCATTGTGAGGAATTACAAGGACCAAACCTACTATTTTAGGGAGATCTTCAAGGAGAAGGAGCTTGATCCTACGATTCTTTCTTCCCTAAAAAAACTTAAACCAGGAGAGGTGCTTCCCCCTCAAAAAAGAGGCGAGGTTTTCCAGATAATAAGACTTGTGAGATTTGATACAGGGACTCTTCCTTCCTATGAGGAGGTAAAGAATCAACTTTATGAAAAACTCTTCCAGAAAAAGGCTCAAAATTACATTGAAAAATGGATAAAAGAATTAAAGGAGAATAAGTTTGTGAAAATTTATCTTTAAAGTGCTTTTTTCGCTTCCAGCTTTAGTTCTTGACAAAGAAGAGAGAAACGAAATAGACTTACTGGTAAGTTTATTAACCCCTGGTGGAAAAATAAGGGCCCTTGCCAAGGGGGCTCAAAAGTCAAGAAGGCGTTTTCTCAATCTCCTTGAGACTCTCACTTATTTGCGGGTTCACTTAAGAAGGCCTCAAAAGGGTAAATTTCTTATCCTTGAAGGGGCGGATCTTCTATATCTTCCTGAAAGCCCAAGAGTGGACCTCTCAAAGTTTTATCTTTTTTCCTATCTTTCTGAAATTCTTGATGTTACTGCACCTGAGGCTTTTAAAAAGGGCCATTTTCAATGGTTGGTTGATTTTATAAAAACCCTTGATAAAAGGGAGGCCTTTAATCTTAATGTAGTGAAGAGCTTTTTTGAATTAAAGTGGCTTGAAATTTGCGGGCTCTATCCCCAGGTTTCTGAATGTGTAAGATGCGGAAAAGAACCAAAAAGGATTTACTATTTTTCTATATCTGCTGGGGGAATGATGTGTCTCTCCTGCAAAGAGAGGTCCTCTTATCCTTTGAGTTTAAATCAGATTGACCTTTTGAGAAAGATTGTTAGAATAAAAGAACTTAACGAGGTTGAAACCTTAATGAGAGGGTTGTCAAAAACAGAAGAGTCCTTTTTAATTCGTCTAATTGAGGAATTTTTCATTTATCATCTTGACTGGGAGCCAAGATCTTTAAGGATTTTGAAAGAGGAGTGTCTTTATGCCAGAGGAAATTAAGAATCGTTTTTTTGAAGAAAAGCAATATGTTCTTGAAAGTCTTCATGCTAAAGAGTCCTGGAGGCTTTTTAGGATCCTTGCAGAATTTGTGGATGGCTTTGAGGTTTTGCCGAGGGTCTATCCTGGGGTTACCATTTTTGGCTCAGCAAGAACTAAGCCGGAACATCCTGATTATCAAAAGGCTTATGAACTGGGGAAACTTCTTGTTAAAGCCGGGTTTTCGGTAATAACAGGAGGGGGCCCTGGAATAATGGAGGCAGCCAATAAAGGGGCAGCTGAGGCAGGAGGATACTCTGTTGGCCTGAATATAAGGCTTCCCCTTGAGCAAGAGCCCAATCCTTATGCCAATATAAAGCTTGAATTTAGATATTTCTTTATAAGAAAGGTGATGCTTGCCAAATATTCCGTAGCCTTCGTATTTTTCCCGGGTGGTTTTGGGACCATGGATGAAATGTTTGAAATTTTAACCCTTGTGCAAACAAGAAAAATAAGACCCGTTCCCATTGTATTAGTGGACAAAGACTTCTGGAAACCCCTGTATAGTTGGTTTACAAAAACTCTTATTCCTACCCAAAAGATTTCAGAGTCTGACCTAAATATTTTTACCATTCTTAATGAGCCTCAGGAAATTGTAGATTATATCAAAGAGAAGCTCTGGATTTAAAGATGAGGCACCTTCTTGATATTTATAGCCTCTCAACAGAGACAATTGATGAGATACTCAAGCTTGCGGAGAATTTAAAAGAGATTCTTAAAAGACCCATTCCCAAAGTGCCAACTCTCAGGGGAAAACTTGTTCTTCTCATGTTTTATGAACCCTCAACGCGTACTAAGTTTTCCTTTGAAAGGGCTTGTAAGGTGCTTTCTGCTGATACCATGAGCTTTTCTGCCAAAGGTAGTAGTCTTGAGAAAGGAGAGACCATTCTTGATACCATTAAAAATCTCTATGCCCTGGGAGTAAATTTAGTGGTCATAAGGCACAATCTTTCAGGAACACCCCATTTTCTTGCTCGGTACTTAAGGATTCCTGTGGTTAATGCGGGAGACGGAATTCATGAGCACCCTACCCAGGCCCTTCTTGATATGCTCACTGTGAAAGAAAAACTTGGAACCCTCTCTGGCCTTAAGGTTGCAATTGTTGGAGATATAAAACACAGCAGAGTTGCCCACTCAGATATCCTTGGTTTTCAAAAGATGGGCTCAGAGGTTTATGTAACAGGCCCTGGGCATCTTCTCCCAGATGAAAAAGAAAAGGACTTTTTTGAGATTAAAAAAGGGGCTTTCAGGGTTTGTTATAAAGTGGAAGAGGCTTTGAGAGGGGCAGATGTGGTGATAGCCTTAAGGATTCAAAGGGAAAGACACGGAGAGCCCTTTATTCCAAGTTTAAAGGAATACGCTGAAAACTTTGGCCTCACACCAGGGCATTTGGAGTTTCTTAAAGAGGGGGCCCTTCTTATGCATCCAGGCCCCATAAACTGGGGGGTTGAACTTTCCTATGAGATGGAGAAATATCCCTTTCAGGTAATCCTTGAGCAAGTGGAAAATGGAGTTGCTGTAAGAATGGCTGTTCTTCTAAGACTCCTCTCAGGGGATTAAAGAGATGAAAATACTTCTTAAAAAGGGGCGAATACTTGATCCCACTCTTCCTGTTGATTTCGTGGGAGATCTCCTAATTGAAGAGGGAAAAATTAGAGGTTATGACAGATCTATTGAACTTTCAGATAAGGAAGTTTTTCAGCTTGATTGTGAGGGGAAACTTGTATTTCCAGGGCTTGTTGATATGCATGTTCACTTGAGGGACCCAGGGGAAGAGTGGAAGGAAGACATAGAGAGTGGAACAAGAGCAGCTTTGTATGGAGGAGTTTTGAGAGTTGCCTGCATGCCCAACACAAAACCTGTTAATGATTCCCCTGAAGTAACTTCTTATATTCTTAAGAAGGCAAAGGAAAAGGGCTGGGTTGAGGTTTATCCTATTGCTGCTATCACCAAAGGGCAAGAAGGTAAGGAACTCACTGAATTTGGAAGGCTCAAGAAAGCTGGTGCCATAGCCCTTTCTGATGATGGAAAGTGGGTTTCCAATTCAGCCCTTATGAAAAGAGCCCTTCTTTACGCTAAAAACTTTGATATGCCTGTGATTTCCCATTGTGAAGATTCTTATCTTTCATATAAAGGCCAAATAAATGAGGGAAAACTTTCTGCCAAGCTTGGGCTTAAAGGTATTCCCTCTTCAGCTGAAACCATTGCGGTAGTAAGAGATCTTCTTCTTGCCAAGGAAACGAAGACCTTTCTTCACCTTGCCCATCTCTCTGT
>CAZQQV010000060.1:0-8408 GCA_964595655.1 uncultured Caldimicrobium sp. | reverse complement strand
AGGAGGTAAAGAAATGGGAAAGATTGAAAGGGCCCTTATTAGCGTAACAGACAAAACTGGAATAGTTGAATTTGCCAAGGAACTTTCTTCTCTTGGGATTGAGATAATTTCCACAGGCGGAACAGCCAAGGTTATCCGTGAAGGCGGAGTTAAGGTGATTGACATTTCTGAACTTACGGGTTTTCCTGAAATACTTGGGGGAAGAGTGAAAACTCTTCATCCCTTTGTGCATGGAGGAATTCTTTTTAAAAGGGATGATCCTGAACATGTGGAAACCCTAAAAAAACTGGGGATAAAGCCCATTGACATGGTGGTGGTTAATCTCTATGCCTTTGATAAGGTGGTAGAGAAAAAGGGCGATCTTGATACAGCCATTGAAAATATTGATATAGGAGGGCCAACCCTTCTTCGTGCAAGTGCCAAAAATTTTAAATATGTTACTGTGGTTACAGATCCTGCAGATTATCCCAAGGTGCTTGAAGAAATTAAAACCTATGGAAATACAACCCTTAAAACCCGTTTTGAACTTGCCAAAAAGGTTTTCAAATTAACAAGTTCTTACGATCAAATGATTTTTAATTATCTTTCCACTTTTGAGCTTTAAATATAAAAGGCATGCTTTGTCTTGTCCTTGCAGAAGGTACCTTGGAGAAGGTGCAGGATAAGCTTGAGAGGTGGAAGGAACACACAGATTTATTTGAATTACGGCTTGATTATCTTGAAAAAATTGAGGAGAGCGTTTTAGAAAAACTTCTTTCAAAGCCCTATCGCTTCATTTGCACAGTAAGGGCAAAAGAAGAAGGCGGAAAAAGGGATATTCCTGTCTTTGAGAGATGGAAAATCTTAGAACATTGTGGAAAAAAGGGGGCCTATCTTTTAGATGTTGAGTGGAAAAGCTTATTTTTTGGAAAATATAAGTCAATTATAAAAAAAAGTCCTTTTTTTCCCGAGAAAATTCTTTTTTCCTATCATAATTTTGAAAAAACACCTCCTTTGAGTGCTTTAAAAGGTTTAATTAGAAGGGCCTCTTCTGAAGGGATTAAGTGGTTTAAGGTCGCAACAACTGTCACAAGTTTTTCAGAGGCCTTAAGTCTTTTAAGTTTAATTCCTTATGGAAAGAGCCTTGGGATGGAGGTTATTGCCTTTGGAATGGGAGAGGCTGGAAAGCTTTCAAGGATTCTATGCCTTTTTGCAGGCTCACCCTTTACTTATGTTTTTCCAAGTGGAGAAAGCCCCTTGGCCCCCGGACAGCTTGACCTTCTTTCAGCCAAAAAACTTTATGAAACTTTAAAAAATGTATAAGGTATTTGGAATTATAGGAGATCCTGTTTCTCATTCTCTTTCTCCTGCGATGCACAATGCTGCTTTAAGGGAGCTTGGGATTAAGGGAGTTTATGGAGCCTTTCAAGTAAAGAGGGAGTCTCTAAAAGAGGCCATAGAGGGTATCAGGGCTTTAAATATCTCCGGGGTCTCAGTTACTCTTCCCCACAAGGAGGCAGTAATTCCCTTTATTGATTTTGTGGATGAGGTAGCTCAAAAAATTGGTGCGGTAAATACCATTCTTAATAAAGAGGGAAGATTATTAGGTTATAATACCGACTGGATTGGGGTTTTGAGGAGTTTTGAAGAAAGGGGTATTAATGTTGAAGGAAAGAGGGTTTCGATTCTTGGAGCAGGTGGTGCAAGCAGGGCAGTAATCTTTGCTTTGAAAAAAGCCGGGGCAAAGGAGATTTGTATTTACAATCGCACCTTTGATAAGGCAAAAGCCCTTGCAGAGGAGTTTGACTGCAATGCCTATCCTTGGGAAGAATTAAGCAAAGCAGAAGGTGATATTATCATTCAAACCACAAGTGTTGGTTTGAAAAGCTTTGAATCTCCGGTTTCAAAGGAAATTTTTAAAAATTTCAAGGTGGCTATGGATATAGTTTATCTTCCTTTAAAAACAAAGTTTTTACAGGATGCTGAAAAGTATTGTGAAACCATTGATGGTTTGAGAATGCTTCTTCACCAGGGGGTTGAGCAGTTTAAACTCTTTACAGGGTTAAATCCTCCTGTTAAGGTAATGGAGAGGGTTTTATATGAAGAGGTAGAAAAGCTGGAAAAGGAGCTTTGCCTTGGAAAGTAAAATTGTCTATCCCTTAAAGGACTTTCAATTTCTTTCTTTAAAACTTCCTTCTTCAAAGAGTCTTACTCAGAGGGCTTATATTTGTTCAGCCCTGGCAAGAGGTGAAAGCCTGATTATAAATCCCCTTAAAAGTGAGGATCCAGAGCTTTTAAGAGGGGCCCTTTGCGAAACAGGAGTCATTTTTGAGGAAAAAGAGAGAGGTTATCTTGTAAAGGGAATATCTGGGGAGCCAAGGCTTAATAGAAGTAGAGTTTATCTTGGGAACAACGGAACTGGCGCAAGATTTTTCCTTTCTTATGCCACTCTTGGAAAGGGAGACTGGATCGAACTTTATGGAAAGGAACGCCTTCATGAGAGGCCCATGTCTGCCTTAATTTCAGCCCTAAGAAGCCTTTCTGCAAAAATTGAATGCCTTGAAAGGGAAGGATATTTTCCTGTAAGGATTTATGAAAGCCTACTTATTTCTCAAAAGGTTAGACTTCCTGGGAATATTAGCAGTCAGTTTATTTCCGCTTTATTACTTATTGGGCCCTATCTTCCAGAGGGTCTTGAGATAGAGATTGAAGGAGAGCTCTTTTCTAAAAGTTATGTGGAGATGACCTGTGAGGTAATGAGGCATTTTGGGGTTAATCCTGAGGAGGGAGAAGGGGGTTATATAGTGAGAAAGGGCTTTTATGAGGGTAAAGTTTATGAAGTGCCTGCAGATGCCTCAAGTGCCTCCTATTTCCTTGCCATACCTCTTGTTTTAGGGAAGGGAAGGGTATTTATTGAAAATTTTGATGGAAGGACAAAACAGGCTGATTCCGTCTTTCTTGATTTTGTCAAAGAGTTTGGGGGAGAAGTTAAAATTTTTGAGCCCCTTGGGGTTGAAATATCCTTTGAAGGAAGACCAAAGGCTTTAAGTCTTAACATAAGAGATTGTCCTGACCTTTTCCCCACTCTGGCAATAATTGGAGCAGTAGCAGAGGGAAGAACGGTTTTGTATGGTGCTCCCCATCTAAGATACAAGGAGACTGATCGGATAAAGGCTGTTGCAAGAGAACTTTCAAAGCTTGGGGTTGAGGTTGAGGAAATCCCAGATGGTCTTGTTATATATGGAAGACACCTTTTTAAGCCTGCCCGTATTGAAACCTACGATGATCACCGCATAGCTATGGCCTTTGCGGTATTAGCTCTAAGAGCAGGTCCTTTAGAGATAGAAAATCCAAAATGTGTTGCTAAATCCTTTCCTGAATTCTGGGAGTTTTTTGAAAGGGTTTATACATGAAAATTCTTCTTGTGGGATTTAGAGGGGCGGGAAAAACAACTCTTGGAGAGGAGTTGGCTAATAAGCTTGGTCTTCCCTTTCTTGATGCAGATAGAGAAATAGAAAAAAAAGAAGGAAGAACTATTAGGGAAATGGTTGAAAAGGAGGGTTGGCCTTATTTTCGAAAGCTTGAAAAGGACTTTTTGAGAGGGCTTCTTTCTAAGGATAATTTAGTTTGTGCCCTGGGAGGGGGTGCGGTTTTACATGAAGAGGAAATGGAGGCCCTTTCAAGGGAAAGCTTTATTATCTGGGTTAAGGCTTCTCTTGATAAAATAAAAGAAAGAATTCTCAAGGATAACAAAACTTTAACCCAGAGGCCTTCTTTAACAGGGCTTAGTTTTGAAGAAGAGCTTGAGAAAGTTTACAAAGAAAGAGAGCCCCTTTATAAAAAGTGGGCTCACTTAGAAGTTGATACCACCGAAGATAATTTAAAGCTTTCCGTTTCCAGGATACTAAATTTTCTTAAAGGGGAGGAAAGAGATGGCTAATACCATTGCAGATGCTATCAAAGAAGCTGTCAGTGAAGTAGTTGCAACCTATACAGGAAAATCACCAGAATTAATTGGCACCTTTGCACGAAAGGAAGATAAGGCTTTAGCAGAGATTTCCTCCATTATTGGATTGACAGGTGAAAAGCTTCAAGGAGCCTTCGTTGTATCCCTTGATAGGGAACTTTTATTTGAGTTCATGAAGCTTTTATTGGGAGAGGCTCCCTCGGACTTAAATCAAGAGGCTTTAGATATGGCAGGAGAGCTTGCAAACATGATTTGCGGGGCCTTCAGAAGAAGATTTGAAAATTTTGGAGCAACTCTTAGAGCCTCAGTTCCCAGCATGATTACCGGAAAGGACTACAAAATCCACTCTCTCTGTAAGACCCCCAGGGTTTCTTTTCAATTTAAGGTGGGAGAACATTTCCTTTATGTGGAGTTTTGCTTGGATAAGGTTTCTTAGACAAAAGGGGGGAGCTATGGAGATCAAAACTCACAAAAAGATCAATCAGTCTTTAAGTGGGATGCCTCTTGAGCTTTCAGAAGGTAAAGCTTTGGTAAAGCTTAAAACCGATGAAAGAATGGTTGCTGATGAAAAGGGTTTAATTCACGGTGGATTTATATTTAGCCTTGCTGATTATGCAGCTATGCTTGCTGTGAATGAAGAAACAGTGGTTTTGGCAAAGGCTGAAGTAAAATTTGTAAAACCTGTTAAACTGGGAGATGAAATTTTGGCTACAGCTGAGGTGAAGGAAATTGAGGGTAAAAAAAGAAAGGTTTATGTGGAAGTAAAGAGGGGAGAGGATCTGGTTTTTCTTGGAGAATTTTTATGTGTAGTGCCTGAAAGGCATGTACTTGACTAAGAATGTATGTGACTAAAGGGATTTGACCTTTAGAGTAAAACCGGTTTTTTCTATCACTTCAACTTTGGCGCCTTCAGGAATCTCCTCATCAGAAGTTGCCTGCCAGATTTCACCTTCAACAAAAACCCTTCCCCCTTCTTTAGTAATTTTTGTTAGGGCTTTTCCTTTTTTTCCTATAAGACCCTCGGTTCCTGAAACAGGTTTTTTACGCAGGGTTTTTACAGCAAGATAGGTTATACCTCCAAAAAGAAGGGCAAAGGTTATAACCACGGTAATTAAAAAGGGTTGATAAACCCTTAAACTTGGTGGGTTTTGACCAAAGAGAAGAAGGGAGCCAAGGAGAAGGGAAATAATTCCTCCTAAGGTTAAGAGTCCATGAGAAGTTACCTGGGTTTCAAGAAAGAATAAAAGCCCTGCTAAAAGGATTAAGGCAAGTCCTGCATAATTCATGGGAATAATACTTAATCCGAGAAAGGCAAGAATAAGGCAAATGGCTCCAAAAACACCAGGGAAAATTGCCCCAGGATGAGAAAGCTCAAAATAAATCCCAAGAAGCCCAAGCATAAGAAGAAAATAAACCAGATTGGGATTGGCAAGAACTTTAAAAAACTTTGTCTTTAAATCCTCTTTTATTTCCTCAAGGGGATAATCCTTTAGTTGAAGGATTACTTCTTGATCCTTTATTTTTATTTTTCTTCCGTGGGCTTTGTTTATTAGATCTTCAAGGTCTTTGGCAATGATTTCAATCACTCCGAGAGAGAGGGCTTCTTTTTCGGTTATACTTTTACTTTTTTTTACAGCAAGTTCGGCAAATTCAGGATTTCTTCCGCGGGTTTCAGCAAGACTTCTTGCCCAGCTTGCAAGGTCGTTGGCAATTTTTTCAAGCATTTTAGAATCAGCCTTTCCCGTAAGTTCCACAGGGTGGGCTGCTCCAATATGAGTGGAAGGTGCCATAGCTGCAAGGTGGCTTGCAAGCACAAGAAAAACCCCTGCTGAAGCCGCCCTTGCCCCCTGGGGGCTTACATAGACAATAATGGGTATGGAACTCTGCAAAAAGCCCTTTACAATTTCACGGGTTGAATCCACAAGCCCACCAGGGGTATCAAGTTGAATGATAAGAGCTTTTCCCTTTTTTTCTTCCGCATGATTCAAAGCATAGTTTATAAAGTTGGCAGTAACTGGAGTTATGGCTGAATCTATTTTAATAAAGTAAACTTTTTGAGCATAGGCAAAAGTTGTGATGAAAAACAAGAGAAAGAGTAAAAACTTAATGGCCAATAACTTCTTCATAAAGTCTCTTAAAGGTTTTTAAGTCTTCCCAGATAAGTCTTTTTACCGAAGGATTTTTTAACATATAAGAGGGATGATAGGTAAAGATAATAATACTTTCTTTATATGTAAAGGGTTTTCCCCTTATAGAAGAAAAGGTATCAGGCTTTTCCATAAAGACCCTGGGAGGAATGAAGCCAAGGGCAAGGATTAGCTTGGGTTTTAAAAGCTTAATCTCCTTTAAGAGATACTTCTTACAGGCCTCTATTTCTTCCTCCTCAGGAATTCTTCCTGCTGGGGGTTTACACTTTACTGCAAGGCTTATGTAAAAATCCTCTTTTTTAAGACCTATGGCAAAAAGCATTTTTTGAAGAACTTCTTTAATAGAGCCAGAAAAGGGCCTTCCAAAATAATCATCATCTCTATCAGGAAAGTCTCCAATAAGCATAAGTTTTTTATTTTCATAGGAATTATCAAGAACAGGCTGTTTCCTTATGCGGGAAAGTCTGCAGTCTTCACATTTGGAAATTTTTTCAAAGAGCGCTTCAAGTGTATCCCCTGAAATTTTCTCTCTCTCTTTAAAAAGAAAAGACAACTCTTGACTAAAGGGGATTTCAGAAATACCAAGATTTTCAAGATAACGAAAATAACCTTTCAAAATTTCAAAAAGATTGATTTGTTCTTCTGGATTTTTCCTCATGATTATTAATTTAAAGGCAATTTATCTAACTGTAAAGGGTAAAAAATAATTCTTGAGGGGACTGAAAAATTAGGGTATGATTGCATAAAAAAATTTTGCAGGAGGATAAAAAATGGAATATTTAGCGAAGAGATATTTGTTTACTCCAGGGCCTGTTCAAGTATCTCCTAAGGTTCTTTTAACTCAGGCTCAGCCCATGACCCATCATCGTCTGCCAGAGTTTTCTGAAATTTTAAGAGAAATAAGAGAAAATTTGAAATATCTCTTTCAAACTCAAAAGGAAGTTTACTTCTTTGCCTCCTCTGGAACCGGGGCTATGGAGGCAGCCATTGTAAATCTTTTCTCTCCTGGAGATAAAGTGATTGTGGTTGAAGGTGGGAAATTTGGTGAGCGCTGGAGAGAACTTGCAGAAACCTATGGCTTAAACCCTGTGGTAATCAAAGTAGAGTGGGGGAAGGCTGTAAAAACCGAAGAGGTTGAGAAAACCCTTAAACTTCACCCTGATGCTAAGGCCATATTAATACAGGCCTGCGAAACTTCAACCGGAGTCAAACACCCTGTTCACGAAATAGCAAGCCTAACAAAAGAAAGGGAAACCCTTCTTGTGGTCGATGCCATTACTGCACTTGGGGTTTATCCTTTGCCAATGGATGAACTTGGTCTTGATGTGGTAATCACAGGCTCTCAAAAGGCGCTAAGTCTCCCTCCAGGGCTCTCCTTTATTGCCTTCTCAGATAAAGCCCTTGAGATATCAAAGAATTCAAAGCTTCCCAAGTATTATTTTAACCTTCAGAAGGAAAAAAAGGCTTACGAAAAGGATACTACTGCCTTTACTCCAGCTGTATCCCTATTACTTGGCTTAAGGGAGATGTTAAGAAGAATAAGAGAGCTTGGCCTTGAGAGAATTTTTAAACACTGTGAGGCATTGTCTGTTGCCTGCAGGGAGGCTGTTAGAGCCCTCGGACTTGAAATTTTCCCTGAGGTCCCAGCTGAGTCTTTGACGGTGATTAAATCACCAGCTGATTTGAATACAGGCGAATTTTTAAAGTTTTTGAGGGATAAGTGGGGAATAGTTTTTGCAGGTGGCCAGGACAAACTAAAGGGTAAAATTTTTAGGATTACCCACATGGGGGATCAATCCCCCTTTGACCTTATGGTTGCCCTTTCAGCCCTTGAGATGGGTTTGGTTAAGTTCGGAGTAAAAATTCCCCTTGGTGAGGGAATAAAGAGGGCTGAAGAAGTGCTCATTAACTATTTATAAGTTACAAGCTATGAGCATTTTTGAGGCTTTTATGCTTATCTGTTTTGGAGCAGCATGGCCTTTTTCTGTTTATAAATCCTTTAAAACTAAGCGGGTTGACGGAAAGAGCCCCTTATTTATGTTTATTATCTTTCTCGGCTATGTCTCGGGAATACTCCACAAGCTTTTTTATAGTTTTGATCGCGTAATTTATCTTTATTTTTTCAACGGATTAATGGTTGCCTTAGATTTGTTTTTATATTTTTTAATAAAATATCAAAAGGTAAAACCTGGTTTTTAGTGAGGATAAATGCATGGTAGCCTCAGGCCTATCCTCCCCCTGAGTTATTTAATTAACATTTTTAATGAGGCAATTTGTCCTTTCAATCCTTTTTATCCGAAGTTTTCTTTTTTTAC
>CAZQQV010000059.1:0-8474 GCA_964595655.1 uncultured Caldimicrobium sp. | reverse complement strand
GATAAAATTAATATCCAAAAAGATTTTGGAATCAATTTTCATAGGAGGACCTCCTTATGAGGAATTTTAATTCTTATATCGGAAAAAGTAAAGGGGTTTTTAGTTTAATTTTAATTCTGATAGTATTCGCTTTAGCTGGATGTGGGTGGGTGCTTATTGGAGGAGGGGCTTACGAGGGCTATAAAGTTGCCACAGACCCAAGAACTGTTGGAACCCAAATTGATGATGCTCTAATTACAGCCAAAGTGAAAGCAAAACTTATAGAAGATCCTATTACCAAGGCAAGAAAAATTGATGTAGACACAGTGAATGGAGTGGTAACCCTTACAGGACTTGTAGAGAGTGAAAGGGAAATCAATCGGGCCATAGAAATTGCCAAAAGTGTTCCTGGAGTAAAGAAGGTTGTCAATAATCTTAGGGTTGGAAAAAGAGGTATTGGGAATTACTTAAGTGACAAAGAAATAACGGCAAAGATTAAAGCCAAATTTATAGCTGATCCTGAATTAAAGGCCCTCTCCATTGATGTGGATACCCTGAACGGAGTTGTTACCCTCACAGGAATTGTTGAGAGGGAGTCTCAAAGGGAAAGAGCAGTAAACCTTGCTAAATCCGTTGAAGGGGTTAAGCAGGTAATTGTTAATATTCAGGTTAAGAGTTTAAAATAGAGTTTTGATAAAATTTTCCTTGATAAAGTTGATTTTCTCTCATATAGTCTGTAATATATTTTAAAACCTGATTTTTGTTTAAGAGCCAGAGAGGGGCAATAAGTCCTTCCTTGGGTGGATCTGAAGTTAAACGATGAACTACCGTGTCTGAAGGAAGAAAAGAGAGGGCTTTTCCCACAAGGCTTGCATATTCCTCTAAGGAGAGTTCTTTAACTTCTCCTCTCTTATAAAGTTCACCAAGGGGTGTTCCCTCAAGAATATATAATGCATGGAACTTGATGCCATCGGGTTTCAATTCAGAAAGAGTTTTTATGGTATCTAACATCATCTCTTCTGTTTCTCCAGGCAAACCAAAAATAACATGCACCACAACAGGAATTTCCTTTCTTTTTAAAAGGATAAAAGCTTCAAGAAAATCTTCAAAGGTATGGCCCCGGTTGATGAACTTTAGGGTTTGATTGTGTTTGCTCTGAAGACCAAGTTCTACCCATATATAATAACCAAGATGTTGAAATTCTTCTAAAAGCTCAACTACCTCCAAGCTAATACAATCAGGGCGAGTGCCAATGGCAAGGCCAACGATTTCTGGATAATTTAAAATTTGTCTATACCTTTCTCTTAATTTGGGAGGCGGGCCATAGGTATTTGAAAAAGACTGAAAATAAGCAATAAATTTCTTAAAGCCCCTTTTTTTAAATCTTTCCATGAAAAATTCAATTTGTTCTTTAATGGAAAGACTTTGACCAAGCCCGGTTCCTGAGCCCTTGGCGTCGCAATAAATACACCCTCCCTTTCCTTTGGTTCCATCTCTATTGGGACAGGTAAAACCTGCATCAAGAGGTATCTTTTTTACCTTTTCTCCAAATTTTTCTTTCAAAAATTGATTTAAGCTATAATAAAGGGGCTTTTCCATCATAGAATTAATATAAGCCTTTTCCATGAGAATCCAAGTTTTTTAAAGACCTTTAAGAAGAATAGCTGGATCAATCTGGCTGGCCTTATAAGCAGGGTAAACTCCTGAAATAAGCCCAAAGACCATGGTTAAAAAAGAAGAAACAAGGATGGGTTTAAAAGGAAGAATTAGAGGGTATTTGAGTAAAGGAAGAAGAATTAAAGAAAGAAGTATTCCCAAAAGTAGTCCTATCAGACCTCCTAAAAGGGCTATAAAAAGGCTTTCGAATAAAAATTGAAAAAGTATACTCTTTCTTGAAGCCCCAAGGGCTAATCTTAAACCTATTTCTTTTCTTCGTTCGTTTACAGAAAGTAACATAATAGCGGTAACACCAAGGCTTCCCACAATAAGACAAAGGATGGAAATACTTTGCACAAGAATGGTAAATAAATTGGAAGCTTCTTTTCGAAATTTGAGAATATCTTCGGCTTTAATAATATTGAAATCCTTGGTCTGTGGGGTTACTTTGTGTCGTTTCATTAACAGGTTTTCCACACTTCTTTCCACTACAGGCAAAAGGCTTGCATCTTCTACTGCCATATAAATGCCTGTGAGATAATCTACATTAAAAAGGGCACTCATTGCGGTGGTGACAGGAATTAAAATTTGATCATCCTGGTCTTGATTGCTCGCATCAATTCCAATAGGATTTAGCACTCCAATGACTGTAAAAGGGAGCTTATTGAGAAGAATCACTTTACCCTCAGCAGACTCTCCACCAAAGAGCTCCTGCTTAACTTTATAACCAAGGATTGCAACTTTTTTATACCCTATAATTTCACTTTTAAGAAAATTTCTCCCCTCAAGGAGAGAAAATTTTCTGAGAGATAGATACCTTTCGTTTACTCCATTGAGGGTAGTAGTGATTGTTTTAAAGGAATAGCGAGCAGTAACTTGTCCTGCACAGAGAGGAGAAAGGGCCTTAAGTCCCGAGATTTTCTCTAAGGCTTGGGCATCCTCCATTTTTAAGGTAATCACCTGTTCTGCCTGAATAGCTCTTCCTCCAGTTACTCTTACCTGACCAGGAATGACCATCAAAAGATCTGGCCCAAAGGTTTCAATTTCTTTAAGAGTTTTTTCCTTGGTAGCTTCTCCGAAAGTATTCATCAAAAAAAGGGCTGAAACTCCAATAATAATGCCAAGAACAGATAGAAAAAGCCTCAGCTTTTTGTGAAAGAGCCCACCGAATAATAATCTAAAAGATAATCCTTTCATAGACTCTTAAGTAAGATTACAGGATCAACTTTAGAAGCTCGCAGAGCTGGAAATATGCTAAAAAGGACACAGGCAAGAAGAGAAAAACTAAGACTTAAGATAAAAGTCCCCCAGGAAAAAAGAGGCTTCAGAGGGGTAAATAAACTGATCAATTTCATAAGGGCAACACTTGTTATCCAACCAATAACCCCACAAATCACAGCAATTAAAACAGCTGAGAATAGATAATGACTAAGGATATCTCTTTTTGTTGCACCAAGGGCTATTCTTAAGGCAATAATTCCTGCTTTTTCCTCCACACTGGCTGTCATTAAATTCATAATAATAACACCACTTATAACAAGGCTTATCAGGGCAATACTTAAGAGAAAGGCACTAAGAGTTCTTGATGTTTTTGTGAAGCGTTCAACCGCCATATCAGGGGTAATAATACGAAAATCATCAGGTTGGGGCTCCAATAGTTTGTGCCTTTCCCTTAAAATATTTCTGATTGTTTTCATAGCTTGATTTAAATCAGTTCCTTCAAAAAAGATAATTTTAAAGCCAGTTAAATAATCTACATTAAAAATTCTTCTTTGGGCTGTGGTAAGGGGAACAAAGATTCTTTCATCAAGAGGATAGTGTCCAAGACTTCCCTTCTTTTCAAGAACTCCAACTACGGTGTAATATTGATCACCAATCTTAATCTTTTTTCCAAGAGGGTCTCTTATGCCAAGTTTTTTACTAACATCAAAACCTAAAACTGCAATTTTTTCATGATTTTTGACATCCTCTTCAGTTATAAATTTCCCTTGAATAACTCGCCAATTGTTAGCTTGTGTATAATTGGGTAAAACTCCCTCCATTCTAAGTTTTTCTACTCTTCCCTGAAAGGCCACTTCAATTACTTTCCCAACCATCGGTGAAACTAACTTTACAAAATTCAACCTTTCTATGGCTTCTACATCCTCCATTTTGAGGGTATCTGTTCTTGTGATCATAAGCCCCATCATTCGCATACCACCAGCAAGAACAAGGGCAGCATCCTTTCCAAAATTGAGATTGGAAAGGGTATCAAGAACCTGTTTTTCTGCGGATTTACCAAGGGCATAAATAGTATTCAAGGCAGTAAGACTAAAGGTTAACGCAAGAATAATAAAAAATAAGTTTACCTTACTTGCTAAAAGTTCTCTCCAAACTTCTTTGATGAAGAAGCGGTTAAGCCTCATTCTACAAATTGACCATCTCGTAAAAATTTGATTTGCTTTGCCCTTTCAGCAATATCTTTTTCATGAGTGACCATAATAATGGTTAAGCCCTCTTCGTTAAGGGCCTCAAAGACCTTCATAACCTCATCACTACTTTGAGAGTCAAGATTGCCCGTTGGTTCATCAGCAAGCAAGAGAGTGGGATTATTTATAAGGGCACGGGCAATAGCTACCCTTTGTTGTTGACCCCCTGATAATTCTGAGGGTTTATGATGAATTTTATCAGCAAGTCCAAGCCTTTCAAGCAACTCCTTAGCCCTTTTAATTTTTTCCTCGGTTATTTTGCCACTATAAAGAGCTGGAAGAAGAACATTTTCTAAGGCTGTTGCCCAGGGTACAAGATGAAAGGCTTGGAAAACAAAGCCGATTTTTTGATTCCGAATACGCGCTAATTCCCTCTCTGAAAGGCTTGTTATATCCTTTCCTTCAAAAAGATAACGCCCTGAATCTGCTCTATCAAGAAGTCCAAGAATATTTAGTAAAGTGGACTTACCTCCCCCAGATGGTCCCATAATAGCTAAAAAATCTCCTCTTTTAACCTCAAGATTAATACCCTTTAGGACTTCATAAGTGATTTTGCCAACCTGATAGGTTTTTTTAATGTTGATAAGTTGAATAAGAAGGTCTGCCACAATGACTTACCACACTCCCACTACTTCCCCTTCTTTTAATCCCTCAAGGATTTCTGTTTTTCCTCTTGCTTCCCATCCTATCTTTACTATCCTCTTTTCCCACTTATCTCCCTTTTTGACCATAACAAAATGTTTTCCCTCTTGGTCAATTTTAACCGAGGCGCTTGGAACAAGAAGGGCGTTTTCTTTTTTATCCACTATTATAGTAACATAAGCTGTCATTTCTGGTCGCAAATAATCCTCATAAGGTGTAAGAATATCAAGCACAGTGTCATAAAATACCACATTATTTTTAATAATAGCTCCTGGATAAATGGTTCGCACTCTTGCCTTAAAAATCTTATCAGGAAAACTGTCTACCCTGAAAGTGGCCTCTAAGCCAGGTTTAATCTTCCCAATATCAGTTTCATCAATATAACAATGCACCTCAAGGCGAGAGAGATCAATCACTGTGATAAAAGTAGGGGCATTAAGACCTGCAACCACCGTCTCTCCTTGCTGAGTGGTAACCTCCGATACATAGCCATTTATGGGAGAGTAAACAAAGGCATAGTTAAGCTTTACTCTTGCCTCTTCCATCGATCTTTTTGCAGCCTCAACTATGGCTTTAGCCTTTTCAAGTTCTCTTTTATATTCCTCTTCTAAAGCCCTTAACTCTGCCTTTGCTTGATTTAATTGATGTAACTTAACTCTTTGATCTCTTTCAATGCGTTCAAAATCTGTTTTAGAAATAAGCCCCTCTTTATACAGGTTTTCAAGCCTTTTATATTCTCTCTCTATTTGAGAAAGTTCCGTTTCTAAAGCAAAAAGGCTTTCCCTTTTTGCCCTAATTTTATCAGGATAGGTATTTTTAATCTTTTCAAACTCGCTTATTGCCTGACGGTATTCATATTGATAACGTTCCAGTTGATTTTTTAGGTCTTCATGTTCAATAATAGCAATGAGCTGGCCTGCTTTGACAAAATCTCCCTGCCTCACAAAAAGTTTTTCCACTCTTCCTGAAATCCTTGCTCCCACTTTTACACTGGCACCCACTTGGGGTTTAACAGCTCCTGTTGCAGTAACTTCTAAATAAATGGGGCCTCTTTCTACTTGGGCAGTTTTCTTGGGGAAAGGGTTCTCCTTCTTAGGAGATTCCTTACAGGAAAAGAGAAAGAAAATAATGAAGATAAAGATAAGTTTACGCATGGAAATCTAAAGCCCTGGAACTTCTCCTGTAGATTTTATAAGATTGTAATAATTTAGGTATAAGTCATATTGAGAGACGGCTACATTAGCTCTAGCTTGAGATAATCTTGCCATAACTGTTGTTAAATCTACAATACTTGCTAAGCCATTTTCATATTTTTTTTGAACAATGCGATAATCCTCTTCAAGTTTTACAAGAAGGGCCTTGGATGCAGTAAGATTTTCTTTGGCTGTTTCAAAAAGTTTGTAATTACTGAAAACCTCCTGTTGTATGGCAAGTTCTAAATCTCTTTTTTCAAAATGTTTCTTTTCAAGAGTAGCTCTTTCTTTTTGAAGTTTTGATACCGTGGAAAATCCGGTAAACATAGGAAAGGTTATTTTAATACCCGCCTGGAAATCAAAATTGTTATCCGGAAAAAATTTTGAATCTTGCCTATAGTAGCTGGCAAATAGATCAACCGAAGGGAAAAATTCACCTCTTACGCTCTTAATCCTTGACTCCTGGGCTAAAATTTCCTTTTCTTTGGAGAGAAGTTCAGGCCTAAATTTTAGGGCCTTTCCAATATATTCGGCAAGAGGTTTAAGGGTGAATTCCTTCTCCTCAGGAGAAAGAAGTTCATATTCCTCAATTTTTGTCAAATCTTCATTCAAAAGCATTAGAAGCTTAGCTTTGGCTATCTCTGCTGAATATCTGTAGTTGCTAACTTTGAATTCTGCTTCCTTAACCCTTGCCTCAGCATCAAGAACATCCGCATAAGGAGATAATCCCACTTCAAAACGCTTTTGTGCCAGTTTTAAAACTGTTTGAGCATCTTCAAGATCTTTGAGAGCTGCCTCATAAAGAGCTTTTTCTTTAAAATATTCAAGATAGGCTTTAATAGTAGCCAGTGCTACCTCATTAATCTTAGTTCTTATATACTCATCCTGGATTGAGAGATAATATAGGGCCTCTTTGAAGGCATAATATGTGGAAAATCCAGAAAAAATATTCCAGGTAACATTTGGGCCAAAGGTGTGGAGATTAATCTCAGGTAAATTTTTACCTTGATCTATTCTTTGATATGTATAATTTACATAAAGCTTGGGGAAAAATTCGGCTCTGATAATATTTTTTTGAAAAAGGAATTCTTCCTTTTGTTTTAAAGCAGAAGATATTTGCGGATTTGCTTTGATGGCAAGATTTACTGCCTCAGAAAGAGTTAGAATTTTCTTTGCAAAAACATTAGTAGCGATAAAAAAGCATAAAGTAAATAAGAAAGCCAAGATTTTTATTTGAAGCATAAATTTCTCCAGCCCTGTTAGTAATTACTTACATTACCTTAAAGAGACTACTTTGTCAAGGCAATTTAAAAAGTTTAAAATATGGTAAAATTTATAAAAGCCTTGTTTCAGAAACCTTTGTTATGGAACGAATTCAAGAAGTAGCGCAACTAATAAAAAATTCAAAATACGCCGTTGTTTTCACTGGTGCTGGCATATCTGTAGAAAGCGGAATTCCTACTTTTAGAGGTTCTCAAGGTTTATGGTCAAAATATGACCCTGAAGAATATGCTTACATTGAGGCCTTTTTCAGAAATCCTTCTAAAGTCTGGGAAATGCTAAGAGAAATGTATGAGATAATTTTTGGGGCAAAACCCAATTCTGCTCATAAAGTTTTGAGTAAACTTGAAAAAATGGGCTACTTGAAAGCGGTAATTACTCAAAATATTGACGGTCTACATCAAGCGGCAGGAAGTGAAAATGTTATAGAATTTCATGGAAATTGTAATTGGCTCATTTGTCTCAATTGTGGAAGACGCAAAAGAATTAATAAAGAACTTATTAAGAAACTTCCTTATCCTGAATGTTCAACTTGTAAAAGGCCTTTAAAACCTGAGGTAGTCTTTTTTGGAGAGCCCATTCCCATTGAGGCCAAAGTTAAAGCGGAGAAGGAGGCTAAAAATTGTGAAGTTATGTTGATTATTGGAACTTCAGGGGTAGTTTATCCTGCTGCAGAGCTTCCTTATCTTGCCAAATCAAGAGGTGCAAAAATTGTGGAAATAAATCTTGAGCAAAGTTCTTTTACTTATTCCATAACCGATTATTTTCTTCAAGGCAAAGCCTCAGAAATCCTTGAAAAACTTTTTGATTTATTATTGATTTAACTTTATGAGTTAGTTACAAAATTAGGCTACCTCAAGCACCGAAAATCATTAATCTGGTATTGCAAGACCTTTTGCCTGAAAGGGTCTCCTGCCTATCTGTTAAGAACAAAATTACTTTCATAAGGTGTCTGTTATATTTTTCTCTGGTAGCAAAAGCCCTTTAGCCTGTTAAAAAAATCATACATTCTGGAGGTAGCATATTTCAAAAACTTAAAAGGAATAACAAATTTACTTTAATTTTTTATTAAGAAAAAAGCTTTCTTAACTATTAAATTTAATAAAATTTTAAATTTGTATTACTCTATGCTAATAAAAAGGATCTCTTGACTTTGTTTTCAAACTGATTTATATTTTATGTTAAAAAAAACTTTAAGAAAGGAGGAGAGGTATGAGGAAGGTTGTGGCAGCGGTTGCCGCTATACTTGGAAGTT
>CAZQQV010000058.1:0-8574 GCA_964595655.1 uncultured Caldimicrobium sp. | reverse complement strand
TTGAAATAAATCTCAGGGGCTCTCAAATATTTCCCACCCCACTTGTTGCCTATGTAAGGTAAATGCTCAGGGTCAGTTTTTATTAATTCCTCTTCTTCTGGAACCTCAACACCTTCAAGCAAAAGTTCTTTTTTAGTTTTAGGGTAAATCCTGAAATTTTCATCGTCAAAAACTGGTTGATTTGTGTTTTCAATTTTTTTAATCACTTCAGCATTATTTACATCTTCAAAGGGCTTTTTGAAGGCAACAAATTTTATTGTGTAATCATCAAGTTTTTTCTCTGGTCTCTCAATCAGAACAATAACCGTATTAACATCTGCTTGCTTGAAAGACCTCTTTACAAGGTTGTCAAACACATAGATGGGTCTCATATTTTTGAGCAGGAACTCCTGAAGCCCGGCTCCGTAACCAACATCAAGCCAAGAGTTTGAGTTTATAAAACAGAATATGCCTCTGGGACGGAGCAAAGACAATCCAAGGTAGTAAAAATAAACATAAAGGTCGCTCTTTTTATCAATCTTTGTGATGTTATTCCAGACATTTTTAACAGATTGAATTAGTTTTTCTTTATATTCTTTCTTGATTTCTCTCCATTCATCTTCAGAATAATTGTTTTTATCTTCAAGTGGTGGGGCAATAAGTTCCTGTCTCACATAAGGAGGATTACCTATAACGATGTCAAATCCACCTTTTTGAGAGAAAACCTCAATAAAATCAAGCTCCCAGAGGAAGTAGTCTTTTTGAGTTTTTCGCCCGATGGTCTCAACCAGTGGTTTATATTTTTCAATTTTTGCTTTTTCCAGGAATAATTCATTTTTATATTTTTCTATCTCTTCCTTTGTATTTTTTGGCAATTTTTTTCCAAAAAGGCTTTTTTGAGATTCAATCATTTTAATTTTCTTTTCAATATCTTCTATTTTTTTCTTTGCTTCTGATATTTTTAATTGTATAATTTGTTTAAAAATTTCTTGCTCAAAGCTTTCAATTTCTTTTAGTTCCTTCAAATTTGAACTCCTTAAACCAGAAAAGAAGGCCCTCTTTTTTTCTACCAGTTCTGCAATTTTTTCTCGGATTTTTCTATCAGAAATATTAAACATTTCATTTTTGAAATTTATATGAATTCCTGCTAATTCCTGAATGAGGGCGTCACCCTGGCGAATTTTGAAAGAAAAGTTCGGAAGTAAAGGCTTTGTGTAAATATCCATATATTTCTCATCAGTTTCTATGATTAAAGAAAGCCACAACCTTAATTCACAAACCATCACAGCCCACTCTTTAACATCCACACCGTAAAGATTTTCAAGGATGATTTTTTGTTTTAATGCAAAAAAATTTTCCTCTTTGTTTTCAAGAGCCTTTGTTATTGCCTGATGTAAATCAACGAGAATATTCATCATACCTACAAGAAATGAGCCAGAACCCACCGCAGGATCAACAATTTTTACACTATTCAGCTTTTCCTTAAGTTGAGCAAGTTCATCTTTCGTAAACAAAGAAACTTTGTTAAGTGGATCAAATACAAAATCAATTATCTTTTCTTTATTTATCTGTGTCTCGTTAGCAAAATACTCAATCAAAGATAATTTACACATAAAATCAATTTCAACCCTCGGTGTGTAAAAAATTCCTGCTTCTCCTCTTTCCTCTTCCGCAATAAGAGATTCATATACCCTGCCGAGCATCTCAGGATCAACTGCTACCTCCACATCATCAGGGCTTGATTCATCAATAGTAAAATTGAAGGTTTCAAGAAAACCCTTCTTTTTGTCTTTTTCATCAGGTTCAAAAAGCCATTCAAACACCCTATCAGGAACATCAAACCCAAGCTCATCAAGTTCAGTTTTAGAGAATAATCCGCCATTCAAAAAGGGCATAAGTCTAAAGGATTCCTGAATGTCCTCTGGCAGTTCTGGACTTATAAGATATTTTTGCCCGTTAAAAGCTAAGAAAAAGAGGTTTGAAAGCCACAGCGAATAAAAACAGTCCTTTGAATTTGTCTTTCTTTTCCACTCTTTATACCTTGACCAGAGATTTTTTAGGTATCGTGTATCCTGCTCATAATCTTTCCATTTAAACCACCTTTTTCTTTGCAGAAAATACAAAAACATTATTCTTGAAAGCAGAAGCTGGGCAAAGGTGTGCCTCTTTTGATAGGGATAATTTTCTGGAAGAGAATTTATTATTATCTCTTTGAGGGTGTATCTGTATGCCTCATAAAATTCCTCTGTAACCTTTTCAACAGAAAAGGCCTCTTTTATACCCTCAAGGCTTGAAAAATCTCCATTACCAATTCTCAGAAGGAAAGTTTTGTTTGTTTCTTCAGGGCTCACAAAATAGGTATACCGCTTAAAATAACTCCATTCTCGCCGTGGGCCCTTATAGATTGTATTTATAAAAGAGAATCTGAATCTGTTATTTTCGTCGTAGAATATAAATATACCTGCATCTGCATGGGTTGCCCTGAGAATTTTTTTTCCCTTTTCATATTGAGCTTTTTTGCCGGATCTCTCAGTAAGTTCTTTTGAAACCTGAAAAGCATAAATGACAAGCTTTGTGACTTCGTCAAAGGGTATCTCACCAATATAGAGAGATTGGCGGAAATTTTCATCTTCATATTCGTGAAGTCTCTCAAGGGCAGGCTTAAATAGGCTGTTTTTGACTCTGAAAAATTGGACAAATTCTTCAGGAGAAAAATTCTGAATTATTTGCTGAAGTATTTCTTTTGCCATAGGTCCTCCTACTACTTCTATGGCCTTTTCAAGGTTTTGTACTTTATTAGTTCTTTGCAAAATTGTTTTTTTTAAAAACAGAAAACCAAAACCCCACGCAAGCTAAAGCTTGCGGCTACCAAAAATTTTAAAAGAACCATAATTTTGCAAAGGTCTCTTTTCATAATTAAACACCTTTTCTGTTTTCAATAGCAATGATGATTTCCTTTTCCATGGACTTAAGATGTTGTTTTTCCTTTTCAAGATAATCCTCTCCGAGTTCTTCCCTTAGCTTTGTTAATTCACTTATGATGTTTTCTGGTCTTTTGATATTGATATTTGCAAGCCTTCTCAGGGTATAGTCTGAAAGGGTTCCATAATCAAAAATATCCTCAAGAAGGGTCTTTACAAAGGGTTTAAGAGGATTTAATTCATCTGGAGCTTCTAACTTTAAAATGCTCTTAAGATTATTTATTGCCCTCTGGTGAAGACTGTTTTCAGAAAGCCCACGAGGTATTATTTCTCTGTAATTTTTAATCTCTTCATAATAGTCCCAGAAGATGTCACTGAGTTGAAGTGCCCTTTCTTCTTTTTCAGCTTTAATTTTATCTATTACTTCTTCAAGGCTTAAAATTTGGGGAGGTTCTTTGGTGTGGTAATTTTTGTAGTAAATGTGAAGATTTCCTTTTTTTACCACCACAATAAGTTCATCTTCTTGAAAGGCTTTGGCAACTTTTATTCTGGGAGGTAAATCCTTAAGAGTATTTACTATTTCAGGCGCTTCTTTTTTTATTTTTTCAAATTCCCTAAGGATTTTCACATAGAAACTTTCTCCCTCAAGTAATTCAGGATTTTGCTGAATTTTGGCATAAAGTCCTGAGGGTGTTGGCTCTTCGTCAATATCAAAAATCTTTGAATCTTCTCCCAGTGTGTTATGAATGAGAAACATTTTATTGGCAGCAATTTCACGGGAGCGAACAAGGTCAGCACCTTTTTCTGTAGGAAAGAAATTTACAATGTAGAGGGTATCAAAGACCTTTTTACTGATGCGATTAATTCTTCCGACTCTCTGAATAACACGAACTGGATTCCAGGGTATGTCGTAGTTTATAACCATGCCAGCCCTGTTAAGGTTAAACCCCTCAGAGAGTCTATCTGTAGTTAAAAGGATATCGTAGCGATCTTCTTGTTCTCTCTCAGGAAGAGAAGCATCAAAGTTTTTGTAAATTTCGGTAATCTTGCTTTTGGTTAAGTTCCCATAAACTGTAAAAACTCTTCCTTCAAACTCCCTGTCAAGAATTGGGGCAAGGTATTTTACTGTATCCTTGTATTCGGAAAAAATTACAATTTTTCTTTTTGGCTCTCCTGGTGAAGGACTTTTACTCAGAATCTCTTTAATATTTTTTACAAGACACATAACCTTCGGATCATTTTCAACAAGTTTTAATCTTTTCAGTTCTTCAAGGGCATGGTCAAAGAGTTTTAGGTCAGATTCTATATCGGCGAGAAACTCTTCTTTTCGCTTAAATTTTTCTATTTCATAAATCTTGTGATAATCAGGGTATTCATTTCTTTTAATTCGTTCAGCATATTCCCTCAAGTGTTCTTCTATTTCATCAATATCTTTTTCATAGATTTTTTCAAGCAATGTTCTATCCATAATATAGCGACCTGTTTTTTCAATAAACCCAAGAACTACGGAGGTTATCTCTTTAAAATTCCGCAAACTCTGTTCAAAAGCACCAAAAGAGCTTTCAAATCGTTTAACAAGGAGTCTCCGCATAAACTCATAGAGATTGAATTGCTGATGAAATTGGAAAGTTTCCTCTTTGGTAAGGTCATCTTCAAAAAGTTCATCAATGGTTTTTCCTTTTTCATAAATAAAGGGTTTGTAAATAGCTCCTTTAAACTTACCACCTTCCTCTGGAGGTGCGAAATACTCATTGATTACCTTATCATAAAACTCAGATTGCTCTTTTGTTAGTTCATAAAACCACTCTATAGGGTCTTCAACCTTTGAAAGTTCAGTGACTTCATCTTTATAGCGAGGATTTTCCAGTAGATCAAGTCTGTTTCTCCTGATAATGACAGGCTCTATCACATTTCTAATTTGTCTTGCTAAATAATAAGTTCTTTTCTTTACTTTGTTCATATCAATAATATCTTCACCAAAAAGTGCCTTATAAAATATCTTTGCCCTTTTTGCCTTTTTATGATCAAGAGAGTTTGCGTTCTTTTTTATGTAAGCAAGTTTTTCAAAAGCACTCTTAAATATTCTAAACTTTGTTTCAAGGTCATCTGTAAGAGTAATAGTAGACTTCTTCGGAGTAATGAAGAGTTTTAGTAAAGAAAAAATATCAGAAGGACGGTTATTAAAAGGAGTTGCCGTAAGAAGAATTACTTTTTTGCCACGGCAAATATTTTTTAAAAGTTCGTAACTTTTGGTGTCCTGATTCCTGAATCTGTGGGCTTCATCCACAATTACAACTTCAATGTCTTGGGCCTTTGAGACAAATTTTAAAACCTTATCAAGATCACCGAGAGAAAAAGCATCCCAGCCGCGATGTGAAAGTTTAAATTCTTCCAGATACTTTTTCCAACCCTCAGTTTTGGTATCATTTCCTATAAGCCCTGGTGGAGCTATAACGATTCCCCTTTTACCTAATTCAAAAGCTATTGAACAGGCAACAATAGTTTTACCAAGACCTACAACATCGGCAATTATTACACCATTGTGTTTTTCAATTATACCAAGGGCTTGACTTACTGCATCCATCTGATATTTGTAAACTTTGTACCCCTGTTCTCTTAGGAGATCAATTAAGCTTTGTCGTATAGTTTTACCTCTGTAAGTCTCCAGATACATATTAAGCACTAAGGCATAGGCTTCAAATGGTGTAATTTCTCTAATCAGGGTTTCTTTTTTTAAGACTTCTATCAGTCTTTTTCTAACTGATTCGTCTTCTGTAATTGGTATGGAACCGGCTTCACTCCAAAGTTTGTCAAAGTATGTTTCGGCCTCCTCAAATCCATAATCGCTAATTTCCACATTGAACTCCTGTTGTCTTGTAAGCCCAGGAGCTGTAAGATTACTGCTACCTGTTATAAAAAGATTTTTCCTTGCCACTTGGCTTTCATTTAATTTGAAGAGATAAAGCTTTGCATGATTTGGTTGTATAGTTTTTCGGATTAAGAGTCTCCCTGAATTGATAAGTTCTATGAAAAAATTTACTTGTTCGTAGAACTCTTTGTTATCAAAAACATCCGTGTTTATTGAAGTTTTTATGGATTGAAAAAATCTATTAAGTATTTCCTCTTTGGATTCCCTTGTACCATCAAAGCCATACTCTACGAGTCCGTATATAATTTTATCTACATTTAATCCGACAAGAACATTAATAAGGACATTTGGATTTTCCCTGAGTCCTTGGTAAAGTTCCTTAAGGCCTGAAAAATAAAAAAAGCCAACAAGAAACTTAAGCTCCTGACTATTGGCAATAAGTTCAAGAACTCTTTTTTTGAGATTTTTTGTTGGGCTATTTGTAATGAAATTAGACATGTAGAAGCGGCTCACTATTATTAAATTTAAAAAATTATACTTAAGCATCGGTGAATTTCAAGAATTGGAATTGCTTGGCAGGAATATCTTGACATCCCTTCGTTATATTTTACAATATATAACCATCATAAAACAAAGGAGGAGGTGCTAAAATTTTTAAAATTTTTCTCTTTTCTATTCTTCTCCTCTTTGGGTTAAATAGTTTTTCCAGGGCAGAACTTATTAGGGTTTATGCAGCAGCTGATTTGCAATATGCTCTGAAGGAAATAGCAGACCTGTATCAAAAGAAACATCCTGAGGATAAAATAGAACTAATATTTGGGTCTTCTGGGAAGGGCGTATCTCAGATCAAAGCAGGAGCCCCTTATCACATTTTCTTTTCAGCTGATATGAAATACGCTGAAGAGTTGTATGAAAAGGGTTATTTAGTGACCAAACCTAAACCCTATGCAGTGGGAAGACTTGTGGTCTGGGTGCGAAAGGACTCAGGGCTTGATCCCTCAAAATTTCCCCAGATCCTTTTTGAGGTTAAAAAAATAGCTCTTGCCAACTGGGAGCACGCACCTTACGGAAGAGCTGCCAAGGAGGCCTTAGAAAAATATGGGGTTTTTGATAGAGTGAAAGACAAGTTAGTTCTGGGTGAGAATATTTCTCAGACTGCCAGTTTTGTCTATTCAGGTGCAGCTGAAGTGGGATTTATAGCTCTTTCCCTTGCACTTTCTGAAAACATGAAAAAAGCAGGAACTTACTGGTTAATTCCAGAGGATAAACATTCGCCTATAATTCAGGGATACGGAATCACTAAGGCTGGTGAAAACCTAAAGGGCGTAAAGAGGTTTTACGAGTTCATAGGAAGTCCCAAGGCAAGAGAAGTATTTAAGAAATATGGCTTTCTTCCTCCAGGTGAAAAATAATTAAGTGTTGTTGGGAGAAACAATAATTTTGAGAAATAACAATTTTACAAGAAAAGACCTTTTGTAAAATTAGGGCATTTTTTAAATTCCCAGTTGCCACAAGCTTTAGCCTGCGTAGGAGTTTTGTTTTTAGACCTTTGCGGGCTAAAGCCCGCGGCTACCTTAAAAAATTTTGTAAAAAATTAAGAAGAAATCATCAAATTATACCTGAAATCATATGGAAGCCTTTATGAGTGAGATAAACTGGATACCCTTTTGGCTTACCATAAAGTTAGCCTCTATAACTACTTTCATACTTTTATTGATAGGTATTCCTATATCTTACTATCTGGCTTACACTAAACATAAAATAAATACAATAATAGAAGTAATGGTTGCCCTCCCTTTGGTTTTACCTCCAACTGTGCTTGGCTTTTATTTGCTCATTTTATTAAACAAGCAGGGACTTATTGGTTCTTTGTGGTATAAAATTTTTAATAAACAGCTGGTTTTCCATTTTGAGGGGCTGGTTGTGGCCTCAGTTATTTACAGTCTTCCCATGATGGTGCAGCCTCTTACTGCTGGGTTTAGAAGTGTTCCCAAAAATCTTATCGAAGCAAGTTATACCCTTGGAAAATCCAAGTTGGAAACCCTTATTAGGGTCATTCTTCCCAACATGAAGGCATCCATCTTAACAGGTATGGTTCTCTCCTTTGCCCACACAGTAGGAGAGTTCGGAGTTGCAGTGATGGTTGGAGGTAACATAGAAGGGGAAACCAGAGTAGTTTCCATTGCTATTTATAACGCTGTTGAAGCTTTAGATTATAAAACTGCTCATGTTTACGCCTCTATTCTTTTCTTTATGTCCTTTTTAACCTTGCTCACCTTATACATACTCAATAAAAAATGGAGGTCCCATGATAAGGCTTAAAGTTAAAAAGCGTCTTTATGGGCCTGAGGGAGAATTTTGGCTTGATATAGAACTTGAAACCGATGGAGCTGAGTTTTTAGTTATTTTTGGCCCTTCAGGAAGTGGAAAAACCACCCTGCTAAGAATAATTGCTGGGCTTGAAAGACCTGATGAGGGCTATATTGAGGTAGATGGAGAAATTTGGTATGACTCAGAAAGGAGAATAAATCTTCCTCCTCAGAAAAGAGATGTAGGTTTTGTTTTTCAGGACTATGCCCTCTTCCCCAATATGAGTGTTTTTGAAAACATAGCTTATGGGATGAAAAGAAAAGATAAACACAAAGTTATGGAACTTCTTAAATTAGCCAAAATGGAGGCCTTTAAAGATAGAAGACCTGATACTTTATCTGGTGGTCAAAAGCAAAGAGTTGCCCTTTTAAGGGCTATTGCAAAAGAGCCTAAACTTCTGCTTCTTGATGAGCCCCTTTCTGCCCTTGATAGAGA